>NZ_CP039247.1:2167428-2477061 GCF_004795735.1 Corynebacterium endometrii | reverse complement strand
TTGTACTTCTTTCCTGATTTACTTTCTTCAACAGTTGTTCACTGGATTGATCACACCCAGATTTTTGTCATTACCTTGCATTCCACAGATTTATCCACAGCTGTGGATGAAAAAGTTATCCACAGCCTAACTCATGCTTGTGGATAACTTGCAATTCGGGTAATTGCCGGTTTATCCAGCGGAAACATTGAAAGTCTAAACCTTCAATTGAGGTTTATCCACAGTTGATCCCGACCTGTGGATTGTTAATAAACCAGTTTTACCGCGTGTGAGCAGGGGAGTCCAAGAAATTGACAGGGAGAAATTTCACCTCCATCGGCGTGTCGCTACTGGTGCCCCCGCGGCGGGCGATGGAGCGCTGGCTACGGCGAGATCTGGCCCCCTACCTGCGCAGAAAAACAGCTTTGTAATTTTGGGGGTACCCGGGTGTCGATTTGTTCGAGGGGTTACCTGTCACGTAATCTGTCATGGTCTATCGCATTGGGCATATCTGTGTCCGTTGCGCGTGAGAGCTCAACATCGCTCGCGTTAGCCAGAGGGCTTAACAGGATTTTGATAGGGCACATTCTCACGAATCCATTCGTTTAGTGGGTTCACCTTGCACCCGGTCGCACAGGTTCAGGGTCGGACCCGCGCTTAAATTTCAAGGAGAATTACCGTGGCAAAGGGCAAGCGGACGTTCCAGCCGAACAACCGTCGTCGTGCTCGCAAGCATGGCTTCCGTACCCGTATGAGCACCCGCGCAGGTCGCGCAATTGTGGCAGCACGCCGCAAGAAGGGCCGCGCAAAGCTGACTGCTTAGTAGCAAGAAGCTTTCAACCGTGCTTCCAACCCAGCATAAGCTCACTTCGCCGGTGCAATTCCGGCGCACCATCAAAGGTGGTAAGCGTGCGGGGTCCCGCACTCTAGTGGTGCATCTGCATCACAGCGGTGGTATGCAAGCCGAAGCACACGCTGATTTAACTGGACACGCCGGCCCACGCTTTGGGCTGGTGGTCTCTAAGGCCGTCGGGAATGCGGTGGTACGTCACCGCACCTCCCGGCGGCTTCGGCATGTGTGCGCCAAGCTCATCCCTGAGATCCCTGCAGGCACAGACCTGGTCATCAGGGCCCTGCCGCAGTCCGGCCGGGCGAGCAGCGCGGAGCTTGAACGAGACATGCGGAAGGCCCTGCGCAAGATATGGGGTACGTAAATTCCTCCGGGGAGGACATCCCTAAGGCGCGCGGCGCCGCGAAACCACTGGTTTTCGTGGTGCGGCTCTACCAAAAGTACTTATCACCCCTTAAGATGGTGTCTACCTGTCGATTCGAACCGACCTGCAGCGCCTACGCCCTCGAAGCAATTTCCATCCATGGAGCCGTTCGGGGTACCGCGATGGCGGCGGCCAGGCTCAGCAAATGCGGCCCATGGCATCCGGGCGGATTCGATCCGGTGAACAAACAAACATAGGAACTATTAACCCGTGCTTAATTTCATCTATTGGCCAATCTCGGCTGTTTTGTGGTTTTGGCATTGGCTTTTGAGCCTCGTTTTGAACCCCGCGTGGGGAATTACGTGGATTCTGGCTATCGTGCTGCTGACCTGGACGCTGAAGGCACTCATGGTCAAGCCAACCATCAACCAGCTGCGATCCTCGCGCAAGATGCAGGAAATCCAGCCGCTGCTGCAGGAAGTTCGCACCAAGTATGCGAATGACCGCACCAAGCAGGCGGAAGAGATGCAGAAGATCTACAAGGACAATAACTTCCGTCCTTTGGCCGGCTGCCTTCCAGTCCTGGCGCAGATCCCAATGTTTATCGGCCTGTTCCACGTTCTGCGTTCCTTTGACCGCACCGTGGCCGTGGCCGGCGGCTTCGGAGGAACCACCTCCGAGCCGATGTCCGTGGAGCAAAACGCCAACACGGCAAACTACATCTTCAGCCCTGAGGCTGTCCAGGAGTTTTTGAACGCCAAGGTCTTTGGTGTGCCACTGGTGGCTAACTTGCAGGCAAACTCCGCGGTGCTGGAGAACATCAGCTGGCAGCAGGTGGCGCCCATCGTGGTCCCATTGATTGCCATCATCGCTGCCTTGACCCACTTGAATGCGAAGGCCAGCATCGACCGCCAGGAGGCCCGCCGCCTGTCCGGCAAGACCGCGGCACCACAGGGCGAGAACGCTGAGATGATGCAGCAGCAAATGGCCATGATGAACAAGTTGATGCTCTGGGTTATGCCAGGCATGCTGGTGGTTTCCGGCTTCATCTGGCCGATCGGTCTGCTGTTCTACATGCTGTCTAACACGGTATGGACCTTCTTCCAGACCCGCTGGGTATACGCCAAGATGGATAAGGAAGAGGCCGCTGAGGAGGCCGCAAAGATTGAGCTCAAGCGCACCTCCGCCCCGAAGCCGGGTGCCCGCAAGCTCGATAAGCGGACTAAGAAGCAGCGCAAGAGGAGCTAGCGTTTAGCGCGCCGCCTAGCCCCGTTACCCTCTACTTGAGTAGGTGGTAGCGGGGCTTTGCTGATCCGTGGGTGGAATAGGTGCGGGCGCTGCACTAAATTAGGACAAGGTTTATTTCATTAGCGGTCTAAGGAGTATGCGCGTGGCAGTAAACAACCCGCAGGACAGTCAGGAGCGGCCGCCCGCTTTGGCGTCCGAGGTCTTCGGGGACCGTCTGCCGCTGGCACAGCGCTACCATGATTCCCTTGCCACGGATGGCTCTATTCGCGGATTCATAGGCCCTCGCGAGGTACCGCGCCTGTGGGAGAGGCACCTGATTAACTGCGCCGTTATTGGTGAGGTCATGCCGGAAGGCGCACGCATTGTTGACGTTGGCTCCGGTGCGGGGTTGCCGGGTATTCCACTGGCCATTGCGCGCCCAGATCTGGATATCACCCTCGTTGAGCCGCTGTTGAAGCGTTCTACCTACCTGTCGGAGGTTAAGGAGGCGCTGGGGCTGGACAACGTCACCGTGATCCGCGGTCGCGCCGAGGAAGGCCCGGTGAAAAAGGCCGTGGCCGGAGCGGACATTGTCACCTCCCGCGCCGTGGCGCCCCTAGGCAAGCTGGCCAAGTGGTCGCTGCCGTTGGTGCGCAAGGGTGGGGAGATGATCGCTATGAAGGGCGAGTCCGTCTTCGAGGAGATCGAACGGGACGCCGCTGATTTGAAGAAGGCGGGCGCCGGAAAACCCACGGTAGAGACGGTAAAGGGCACCACGATTATCCGTGTCCGGAGGGTGAACTAGAGTGGGGGGCATGACTAATCCACGTCTTATCACCATCGCGAACCAGAAGGGCGGAGTGGGTAAAACCACCTCCGCGGTCAACCTTGCCGCGGCCCTTGCCGAGGCGGGCAAAAAGGTGTTGGTGATTGACCTGGACCCGCAGGGCAATGCCTCTACCGCGGTGGGTGCGGAGCATACCTCCGGCACTGATTCCAGCTATGAGGTCCTCTTGGGGGATCGCAGCGCCGAGCAGTGCATGCAGGCCTCCCCGACTCTGGAGAACCTGTTTTGCATCCCCGCCACCATTGATCTTGCGGGCGCTGAGATTGAAATGGTCTCCTTGGTCCGCCGCGAGTTCCGCCTCTTCGATGCGTTGCACAACGGCTTCTTGGATGAACACAGTTTTGATTACGTGTTCATTGACTGCCCGCCTTCCCTGGGCTTGCTGACCATCAACGCAATGACGTGCGCCGAAGAAGTCATCATCCCCATCCAGTGTGAGTACTACGCGCTGGAGGGCGTGGGGCAGTTGCTGGGAAATATCTCCATGATCCGCGAGCACCTCAATGAAGACCTGCACATTTCCGGCATCCTGCTCACTATGTATGACGCCCGCACAAAGCTCGCTGAGCAGGTTGCCCATGAGGTCCGCGAGCAGTTCGGCGCCGTGGTGTTAGGAAACGTCATCCCGCGCTCGATCCGCGTGTCTGAGGCTCCGGGCTACGGCAAGACGGTCATTGAATATGACCCCTCCTCGGCCGGCGCGCGGGCCTATAACGCCGCGGCGCGTGAGCTGGATAGGCGTGGTGATTACGTGCCTCACCCAACCACCGGCGCCATTGGTGTTAGCCCTGAGATCTACGCGGAATTGGAAGGATAGAACATGGAAGATAAAAAGCAAGGCGGCTTGGGCAAGGGTCTGGCCGCACTCATCCCATCTGGTCCTGGCGCTCCTTCCCGCAAGCCACGCTTGGGTGATTCCGCGGCGGACGTAATCCTGGGCGGGGCTCCCCAGAAGAAGCCCGCCGGTGAGGGTTCCGAGTCACCTGGGGCGTCTGGGGGCAAGCGCGTCAAGGGCGCACCGACCATCGCCACTACCGGCTCTAAGAAGCGCCAGCCCAAGCCGGCGGCCATTGGTGCCACGTACCGGGAGATCCCCATTGGGGATATCATCCCCAATCCTAAGCAGCCCCGTACGGTATTTGATGAAGAGGACCTCAATGAGCTGGTCCACTCCATCCGCGAGTTTGGCTTGCTGCAGCCGGTGGTTGTCCGCCCGGGTGAGGATGGCTTCGAGCTGATCATGGGTGAGCGTCGTTGGCGCGCGTCCTCTAAGGCCGGCTTGGCCACTATCCCGGCCATCGTCCGCGATACGTCCGACGATGACCTGCTCCGCGACGCTCTGCTGGAAAACATCCACCGCGTGCAGCTCAACCCGCTGGAAGAGGCCGCGGCGTACCAGCAGCTGCTGGAAGAGTTTGGCGTCACGCAGAATGAGCTGGCTGACCGCATTGGCCGTTCCCGCCCGCAGGTCACTAACATGCTGCGCCTGCTAAAGCTGCCCGTTTCCGTGCAAAAACGGGTCGCCGCGGGAGTTTTGAGTTCCGGCCACGCCCGTGCGCTGTTGGGGCTTGATGATCCGGCGGCTATGGAGCAGCTGGCTGACCGCATCGTGGCCGAGGGGTTGTCCGTGCGTGCCACCGAGGAGGCCGTCACCCTGTGGAAGCGTGAGGGCAAGCCCGAGGAAAAGAAGAAGCGCCCGGTGGCACAGCAGCCGCAGTTCTTCACGGACACGGCGGAGCGCCTCGCGGACCGCTTTGATACGAAGGTCACCGTCACCATGGGCAAGCGCAAGGGCAAGATGGTGGTCGAGTTCGGCGATCAGGAAGACTTTGAGCGCATCCTGTCCCTGATCGAGGGCAAGAAGTAATACGGGGCCGTGCATGCTGGAAAAGGTTAAGCAGAATACTGTTATCCATCCTCAGGCACGGCGTTCTACGTTTTGGGAGTTTGCCGCAGAGGACGTCGCAGATCCGGAGTTTGAGAAGGAGGCGTGGTTTAGCGCTACGCTCCTAGGCTTCGGTGAGTGCGGCTACACGGTGGGCGAGGAAGCCACCGTGCTGTTTTGCGGGCGCGATGACGCACCAGGCGTGGCCAAGATGGCTACCGGCCCCCTCTCCCCCGATGCGGCCATCATCACGTCCCTGTTCATCAATCCGGCCCGCGCCGGACGCGGCCTTGAGGCGGTCCTGCTGGATTCGGCCATCATGGATCTGACGGAGCGCGGCGCGTCCGCCGTGGAGGCCTTTGGGTACTACACCGGCCTGCATTCCCCCGATTCAGCTACCGCTGATCCCGTGGCCTATGACATGTGCCGCCATTTCATGGGTACTCGCCCCGAGTCGATTGGGCTGATGACCGTTGACGTCCTCCAGGCCGCCGGATTCGAGGTGGTTGCGGACCACCCCGTGACCCCGCGCCTGCGGCTTGAGTTGCCGCCGGCCCATGACCTCTTAACCGCCGCCGCGGTGGAGCAATTGCTAGCCAGGGCGCTGGCGTAAGGCTCAGGGCAACAGCTCGCCATCGGTGGATTTAGGTCGAATCCGGCCGCCAGCCAAGGTGGATGAATCCCCAGGCTACGGGGGCTTTACTGCTATGCAAAAAGCGGAACTAGTAGAAACTAATTCCGCTTTAACTTCGGGCCCCTAGGAGGGGATTCCGGAAGGGGCCTTAATTGCCCTCGGCCTTGAGCAGCTCGGCGAATTTAAACGTACCCGTCTTGGCATTGTCATCGTCGAGGAGATACAGGCGCTTGACAGCCACCACGATCGCTTCGGCGATGTCATCGCGGCGGGACGGGTTGGTCAGCACGGCCACGTCGCCGGGGTTAGTCAAGTAACCCAGCACTACCTGCACAACCGGCATGTGCGTTAAACGCAGCAGATCCCAGGTGCGGCCATGGTTACGGTTATTTCCCAAAGGCGTGCGGGCGGAGATCTCACGCTGGATAAACCCGGACAAGGTCTCGCCAATCAATGAGGAGTTGCCGTACTCGGTACCAAAGTAGAAGGAGGCAACGCCGTTGCCCTTTTCATTCGGGTACTCATCACACGCTAGGGAAATGATGAGGTCAGCGCCGAATCCGTTGGCAAGTTCGACACGGTCCTGGACGGAGGGATCGTCGGACTTGGTGCGCGAAATGATGGTTTCCATGCCGGCGGCGATCATGCGGCCCTCAATCCGCTGGGCCAGATCCCACAGGATTTCCTCCTCCGTGATCTCGCCAAAACGGCCCTTGACTACGCGGCCGGAGTGATTGCCACCCAGCGTGGGGTCGATGACCACGCGCTTGCCGGCCAGCTTAGGACCGGCGTTGCGCACGCGTTCACGTTCCTGGATGTTGTGGGCTGAGCCGCCGGTGATGCGGCGCCCGAGCAGGCTCAGCGCACGGATCGTGGCCGGGCCGCACACGCCGTCATCCTGAAGCCCATAATTGAGCTGGTACTCAGCCAGGGCCGCATGGGTGTTTTCCCCAAAGTGGCCATCCACGCGATTGTGGTAGAAGCCCAGCTCTTGGAGCTGACGCTGCAACTGTGACACGTCATCACCCACCAGCTCATTGTTGGGCTGGTAGCTCAGCACGCGCGCGCCTAGAGAATACGAGGCGTGACGCAGTTCGCGCAGCGTCAGGTCATCGATATTGCCGGACGGGACAATTCCTCGCGATTGTTGGAAGGCCTTGAGGGCCTCGGCGAGTGCCTCATCAAAGACCTTGTCCGAATCGGTGTACTTCTGCTTTTTCCAATCAGAAAGATCACCGGTGTAGTCAGAAAGCTTTCCCAAACGGGCAAGGGTGGCGCGAGCCTCAGCTACGCGGGTAGATTTATCACCCACCTGAAGAACCTTCTTCAGCATTACTCACTCCTTCCTTCCTTGCGAAAGCGATGTATGGAACCCAAGACGCACAAGTAGTTCAACGCGATCAATCAGTTATCCAGATTACCAACCTAGATATGCTTCTTAATCTGCGCCACGATGTCTTTCTTGGAACGCAGACCCACGAACTCATCCACCTTTTCGCCGCCCTTGAAGATCAGGACGGACGGGATGGACATGATCTGGAACATCGCGCCCAGCGAGCGCTCATTGTCCACGTTGACCTTGACAACCTTGACGTCATCGCCCAGTTCAGTGGCAACTTCTTCGAGGATCGGGCCCAGCTTCTTGCATGGACCACACCATTCCGCCCAGAAATCAACTACAACCGGCTTGTCCGCCTCGGTGACCTCAGCGCGGAAGTCATTGGTGGTCACGTTCTTGATGGAGCTCATAGTCTCTCCTTTTAATAAAATCAGTGGTTAGGCCGCCTAATCAGGCTGCCTAGGGTGCGGCCTTTAGCCCAGGGCCGCGATGTAATGCTCAGCGTCGATGGCCGCGCGGCAACCGGAACCGGCCGCGGTAATCGCCTGGCGGTAGTGATCGTCAACCAGGTCACCGCAGGCGAAGACGCCAGGGATGTTGGTGCGGGTGGTTGGCTGCTCAACCTGGACGTATCCGCCCTCATTGAGCGCTACCTGGCCGTTGAGGAACGCGGAGCGTGGATCGTGGCCAATGGCCACGAACATTGCGGTCACGTCCAGGATCTTGGTCTCGCCGGTGACGGTGTCCTTCAACTCCAGGCCGGCTACCTTGCCGTCAGCTTCTACTACCTTTTCCACGGTCTTGTTGGTTTCCCACTTGATCTGTGGGTTTTCCTTGGCGCGCTCCAGCATAATCTTGGAGGCACGGAAGTTTTCGGAGCGGTGGATGATAGTCACGGACTCAGCGAATTTGGTGAGGAACGTTGCCTCCTCCATTGCCGAGTCACCGCCGCCTACCACGGCAATGTTGTGGCCCTTGAAGAAGAAGCCATCACAGGTAGCGCAGGTGGATACGCCGCGGCCAGTCAGCTCGGTTTCACCTGGGATGCCGAGGTGGCGCGGGGCGGCGCCGGTGGCGAGGATGACGGTGCGGGCCTCAAAGACCTCATCGCCAACGTGGAGCTTTTTGATCTCTCCCTCGAGCTCAACGGAATCCACAACTTCCATGCGCAGGTCGGCGCCGAAACGGATGGCCTGTGCGCGCATCTCCTCCATGAGCTCCGGGCCCATGATGCCCTTCTGGAATCCAGGGAAGTTCTCCACCTCGGTGGTGTTCATTAGCTCGCCGCCGTACTCGAATCCCTCAAATACGATTGGCTTGAGCTCTGCGCGCGCTGCGTACAGCGCTGCGGTGTAGCCAGCTGGGCCAGAACCAACGATGGCAACATCGTGGATGGTCATTGCTCACTCCTCTAAGTAGTGCTCACGTATCAATGCATTGTGGGTCCCCAGGGCGGTTGTTCAACCGTTCCCGAAAACCTGTAACTCGAACAGAGTCTACCCCGCTACCGCCGAATACGTGATCTCGCGCAGCGGCCGAGCCCTATTGGGAATGAGCTGCATAATCGCCGCGCGTGTCCAGCGCGGCCCGCAGTACCTCCTTCGCGCGCGAGCGCCGGGATTTGACGGTTCCCGGCCGAACCCCCTGGGCTTTGGCCACCTCATGGACGGGAAACCCGGCTATATCGGTGAGGTAGAGCGCCTCCACCTGGTCCTCCCGCAGTTGTTCCATCGCCGTTTTCAGCAGGATTGAATTTTCAATATGTGGGGTGGGGTCATGGGCGGTTGCGCGGTTGCGATCATGGTCAAAGTCCTCGCTGTCTAAAGAAGCATTCTCCCTATTGGCCCGGTGGTTTAGGTAGTCGAAGCCGCTGTTAAGCACCAGCTTGTGCAGCCACGTGTACAGCTTTGCCTCCCCGCGGTATGAATGCATATTGGTGCTAGCCTTCAGCAGCGCGTCCTGCACGATGTCCTGGGCGTCCGTGTCATTGTGCGTGTAGCGGCGCGCCACGTAGGTCAGGCGCTTCCTGTGCCGCCCGACGATTTCCGAAAAGGCCCGAGTATCCCCCGCGATGAAGGCATCAACCAAGTCTTCATCGCTACGGCGGCCCTGCTCCCCTGCCATCCCCGAATCCTTTCCCCGATTTTTTCTGCCCGGTACTATCTCCCCGGGCGTATCTCCCGGCCCCACCCGGTAGATGTTCCCTATTTAATTTGAAACACGAAACGGATTTAAAGTCCACGAATTGCGTGCACAATTCATTTGGTTTTAAATTCACTCCTTGCCTTTCCCCAGTTCAGCCCGCAAAACGCGAAAGGCCACCGCGGGGCCCGGCTAGGCCGGTTACCCACGCGGTGGCGCGTGTCGTTCGTGGAGGATTATGCTCCGGGGCTCTCTAGGGGATTTGGGATGGGATTGAGGCGCGGATAGGCCCCAGCCCCTATCTCCTTAGCCTTTAGCCCTGCCGGCCCTGCACCTCCAGCGCGCGGCGGACTGCGTCTTGAACCTCAAGGAGCACGCGGCGCAGCGCGCCCGGAACCTTGCCGTTGGCGATGAACGCGTCCGTGGCCTCCAGGGCCATGGGCAGCTCGGGGTAGAGGCCCCGGACAAGGCGGTTGGCAATCTCGATGGGGTGGTCTTCCCAGATCTGGCCGAGTACCTCGAAGAATTCTTGAGCGAAGGGCTCGGTCAACGCACCGGAACGCGGCGCGTTGAAGGCGCTGAGTAGGGCATCCACCTCGGCGTTGGACCACCGGCCCGGCTCGCGGAGCAGGTCGAAGACTTCCCGCTTGGTGGCCGCGTCGGGCGTGGCGTAGCGCGCGCCGAGGTATGCGGCCGCGCCGGTCAGCGTGTTATCCCGCCGCTTTTCCTCTTCGAGTTCCTCGGCGGTGACGGCGTCACGCGCGGATAGCGCCGTGAGCACCGCCCAGCGAATGTCTGGGTCCAGCTCCACGCCGGCCACGCCGCCGCCCAGGAGGTAGCGCAGGCGTTCCGTCCCCGCCTTTTCTGGGGTGGCGGCCAGGGCGCCGATGGCCGCGCGGGCCAGCACCAGTTGGGTATCCGAACCGGCCTCCGCGGCCTTTAAGAGGGCCCACACATCATCGGCGTATTTGGCCCGGATCTCATCACGCATAGCCTCAGGGGTGTAGTGGCCCGCGGCGTAGGCGGCATTGGCAAACGCCGTGGTCAACAGCGTGGGGTTCTGCTCCGCCGGGGCGTGGGCCAGGACCGTCGCCAGGTAATCCTCAACCGGCCATTCGCCGTCACGCGTGAGGTTCCACAGGGCGGTCCAGGCCACGGCGCGGGAGAGCTCATTGTCAATGGAGCTCAAGGAGGCGCGCAGGGTTGCCAGCGAGGTTTTGTCGAAGCGCACCTTGGCATAAGTGTGGTCGTTGTCATTGAGCAGGACCAGGGCGGGCTCGCCGGTGATAGGCACCTCGGTGCGGGCGCCGTTAACGTCCACATCCAGCGTTGAGTAAGGGTTAAGGTCGGCATCGAAGAGGGTGACATCGATGCGGTGAGGGCGCAGTTTATCGTCCGCGGTGGCCTCGATGATCAAGGTGTTTGCCTCCACGCGCGGGGTCAGCGTATCCGGGCCCCACGTGCGCAGCCACGCGTGGGCCCACGCGTCGAGATCGCGGTCCGTGTGGGAGCGCAGCGCGGTGAGCAGATCGCCAAAGGTGGCCGCGTCGAAGGCGTGTGCTTTGAAGTAGTCACGCGCGCCGGCGTAGAAGTTGTCCCGGCCCACGTAGTGGACCAGCTGTTTGAGCACGGAGGCGCCCTTTGCGTAGGTGATGCCGTCAAAGTTCTGGCGGGCGGCGTCAACGTCTGGGATCTCCGCTTTGATGGGGTGCGTGGTTGGCAGCTGATCCTGAGAATAGGCCCAGTTCTTGCGCTGGCCGGCGAAGTTGGTCCAGGCCTCGGTATAAGGCGTGGCCTCGACGGAGGCATCCGCGCCCATGAATTCCGCGAAGGATTCCTTGAGCCACAGGTCATCCCACCAGCGCGGGGTGACCAGATCGCCGAACCACATGTGGCTCATTTCGTGGAGGATGGTGTTGGTGCGCCCGGCGTGCTGGGAGCGGGTGGCCTTGGAGCGGAAGAGGTACTTTTCCGTGAACGTAACCAGGCCCGGGTTTTCCATGGCCCCCAGGTTGTACTCCGGAACAAAGATGGAATCATACTTGCCCCACGGGTAAGGGAATCCGTAGTTCTCGTGGAAAAAGTCCATGCCGCGGGCGGTGATATCAAGGATCTCGTCATCCAGGTACTCCTCCATGGACGCCCGCGCAAAGGCGCGCAGTTCGGAGGATAGCGAGCCATCCGGGGCGTTCCACGTGCGCTGCTTGGACACGTACGGGCCGGCGGCAAAGGAAGTCAGGTAGGTGGATAGCCGCGGCGTTGGCGCGAAGGTAGTGGTGGTGCCGGCCGTGCTTATCGCCGGCTGGTTGGAGAGCACGGTCCAGCCCTCCGGCGCGGTCATGGTGACGTTGACTATGGCCTTGAGGTCCGGCTGGTCAAAACAGGCAAAGATGCGCCGCGCGTCCGAGGGCTCCAGGTGCGAATACACATACGTTTGCCCATCCGCATTGTCGCGCATGCGGTGCAGGCCCTGGCCGGTGCGGGAATACAGCGAGGTGCCGGTGACCTCCACGCTCAAGGGGTTACCGGTGGGCAGGTCGTGCAGGTAGATGCGCCCGCCGTCAAAGTCGGGTTCCACCGCCTCCCCGTTAATGGCAACGGATTGGACCGACTCTCCCAGGTAATCCAGGAAAACCTCCGCGTCCGTGGTGGTGAAGTCCACGCGGGAGGTCACCGTGTACCCGGCCTCCTCCGTGGGGGCCTGAGAGAGGTCAAGGTGCAGGTAATACGCGGAAAGCTCAAGCGCCCGGGTGCGCGCTTGAGCTTCGACGTGAGTGAGGTTCGCATCAGTCATGCGGACCAGTGTATTTAAGGCTGACCCGTGATCTCTACTTCGCTGATAGTTATCTTCCCGGCGGAGGGCAGCGAGGTAAATTCCACGATCACTGAGGAGTATTCTTCCTCAGAAATCTCAAGCTCCGCCGCGTGGCGGCCGCGGGTCAGTTCGCCGGAGGCCAACTTATCCTCGCCCTCGTCATTGACCCCGTGGATGACGTATTCGGCGCCGGTGGAACGGGAGTGGGAGACCAATACGTGGTTGAGCTGGGTGGGCTCAGCCACGGCAAGCTCAAAGCCCGCCTCCGTGTCTTTGATAACCCATGAGGTATTCCCGTCACCATCGGCAATAGCGGCCACGTCGCCGGAGGTTGCCTCCTCGTTGTCCGCGGCGGCGCCGTAGGCGGTGGCCTCGCCGAGGTCAAGAAGTACGGGTGGGCGCGCTGGGGTTGAGGTCTCGCGCTCGCCCTGGATCGGGGCTTGAATGGACTTGGCATCCACCGGTGCCGCCTCCGATTCCCCGCCGATTAGGGAGATCAGCCAGACGGTCAGCGCCGCCATGCCAACAACAAAGAGCATGGCCAGCGCGCCGATGGTGATAAAGCCCGTCCAGGACACCTCCCTGCCGCCGAAGCCCGCGGCCGGCTCCGGGTCTTCCTCGTTGGCCTCATCGGCTTCGATCAGCTCCGGTTCCGGTTCGGTGTAGCCTTCCGGATCCTTGGCCTCGGCCTCTAGCTCTACGTCATGGGCGAAGGCCAGCAGGCGCTCCGCCACCGTTTGGGCATCGGCGCCGGATTCGTCCGCTATCGCCTGCAATTGCTCCGGGGTTTCCGCGGTGGAACCCACCAGCAGGTTCAGCGTGGAGTTCAAGGAGCCCAGATCCTTTTCCACGCTGGCCTCACCGAGGACGGCGGGGAAGGCGAGGACGGCGGTGGCATCGGTAGAAATGCGCACCCTGGAGCTATTGTCTAGGCCCAGCGTCAGTCCCGCGGCATGCGCGGTGGCCATCGATTGGGCCAGCGGCGCCGTAGCCAGCGCCACGGCACGCGGATCCAAGCCATGGCCCTCGGCCACGGTGCGCAGCGGGGTGCCCTCTACCCAATCGGCCACAACCAGGCAGCCGTTGCGGTAACTTAAAATCTCAATATTTGGCGCCACGGCCGCGAGACCCAGCTCGCCCAGCTTGCGGGTGGCGCGGGAAACGGCGGCTGCCCCCTGGGCGGCCTCGGCACGTGAAAGCGGCGCCATTGGGGCGCGGCCAGAGGTATCCACAAAGGTCAACGCCACGGTGCGGCCGGTCTCCTGCTCGCGCGCGCGCCAGAAACGCGCGCCCTCCACGGAACCGCAATCCTGCAGCAGGCGGAAGCGCCCGTCGGAGACAGGCGCGCCCGGCACCAGCGACGGGCCGCGGACAATGCCGGCGGACATAGGCGGCGGTACCGGGGAGGCCATGAAGGAATCCTCGGCGAAAACCGGCTGGATCTCCGCGATCTCCGCCGGCTCCTCCACCGGGGCGTCCTGCACCTTGATAAAACGGCGCATGCCCGGGATGCGCTGGAGCGCGCGGCCCAGGCTGGCCACCTCCGGCAGGCCGGAACGGGAAAGCACAATGCCGGTGACCACCAGGAAGATAACGCCCAGGACTGCCAGCTTCACCAGGATCAGCACGGAAGGAATGTCCTCCGGCAGGATGAGGTTAGTCACCCAATTGACCGCCAGAGCCACGGCCAGGCCCACGGTGGAGGCTATGACGGCCCAGGTGGTAGTGGCCATGACGGCCTTGCCGCCCAGGCTGCCCAGCTTGCGCCGCAGCAGGAACGCGCCGATGACCGCGCCGGAGATGAAACCGAAGCCGTTGGCGGTACCCAGCAGGATAACCACGGATTCAGGCGAGTTGGCCACCAGCGGCGCCAGCAGCGTGAGCACCACCTTGGTGCCGGTGATGCCGGCGATGATGAACGTGGGCGTCCAGGCCTCCTCACGGGCGTAGAACACGCGGAGGTGCAACAAGACCAGGGCGTAGGGGATCAGCGTGAACGCGGAGAAGCTCAGCGTTAGCCCCAGAAGTTCGGCCTGGTTCGCGTCGAAGAGGCCGTACTGGAACAGGCCGCGGGCGATGGGGATGCCAAAGCCCGTCATGAAGATGACGATTGGGATGAGCGCGATGAACGTCAGCTTGGAGCCCAGGGTCAGGTCGCGGACCACTGCCTCCTCATCGCCGTCCGCGGCGTTGCGGGACAGCCGCGGCATGATTGCGGTCAGCAGGGTCACGCCAATCACGCCGTACGGCACCTGGAGCAGCAGCCAGGCGTTTTGGTAGACCACCGGGGCACTAGCGTCCGCGCTGGCGGCCACGCGGGAGGTGACCACGTAGCCAGCCTGGGAGATGGCCACGTACGCGATGATCGCCACGGCCATGCCGCCGAACTGCTTAAGGCGCGCGTCCAGGCCCCACAGCGGGCGCAGGTTAACGCCCGCGCGCTTGAGGTACGGCACCAGGATCAGGCACTGCACCACCACGCCCAGGGTGGTGCCCAGCCCCAGCAGCAGGACGTGGGGGTCCGTGATTGGGGAGGCCGCCTCGGGCTGCAGCGCACCCGGCAGCAGCCAATAAAGCGCCATGACGCCAATGGAGATGAGGTTGTTGACCACCGGCGCCCAGGCGCCCGGGGCAAAGACGCCCTTGGTATTCAAAATGGCCTGGAACAGCGCAAACAGGCCATAGAAACTGATCTGCGGCAACAGTAGGTAGGCGAAGGAGACCGCCTGGCCGGTGTTGACCTGGCCGTCCTCCGGCAACATCATGGTGGTGAGGATCGGCGCGCAGATGACCGCCAGCACCGTGATGGTGGCCAGCAGCGAAATGGCGAGCGTGAACAGGCGCCTGATGAACTGTTCGCCGCGGTCAGGATCCTCTTTTTCCGCGCGGACTAAGACCGGGACCACCAGGGAGGTCAGAACCGCGCCCAGGACGATTTCCGTAATCAGGTTCGGCAGCTGGTTCGCCGTCTGGAAGGCGGAGGCAATCGCGCCTCCCAGGGTGGACGTGATCATTACCGTGCGCAGGAATCCCGTGATGCGGGAGAGCAACGTAGCAATGGCCATGGTGGAGGTGGCGCGGACCACGTCGCCGTCGGACGTAGCGGCGTTTCCGGCCTGCTCCCCGGCTGGCCCCGCCGGCTCGGCGGTGGGCGCGCGGAGTGAGGAACGGTCCTCTACCGGTTCGGCGGCAGCGGGCTGCGGGGCACGCGGAACCGGCACGGGCGCCGGCGGTGTGGGCGTGACGATGCGCCCGCGCGTGCCGACGGGGGCTGTTACCTGGTCATCATGAGGTGATGTCATTGAAGTTACATAACTATCTATTCGAATTTTTCTTCTTGCGCCCCATCTGGAACAGGAGGGCGAAGAAGACTGCCAGGACGCCAACGGCGCCTAGCCCGTACAAACTGACGATACCGGCCCTGGTCTGCACCGCAATGGTGATTGGCGTGGACACGGTGTCCTTTTCTGACGTGGCCAACCACAGGTGAAGATCGGTACGCTCCACGCCCTGCGGCAGATCTGAGGTCATGGTTACGGTAATGGAGCCCTTCGCCGGGATCCGTACCGTTTCCGGCGTGTTGAGGCGCGCCTCCGCCGGGCCGTCATATTCGATGGTTGCCTCCACCGGCAGCGGCAGGCCGTTTTGCGCCACGATCAGAAGCGGTGAGGATTCAGACACGCGGGTAAAGACGTTCCCGGGCGGGACCAGCATGACGGATTCGCGCAGTTCACTCAGCGTCGTGGAATTGCCGTCCAGGACCGCGGCGGTATAGTCTTCCGCGCCCTGGTGTCCGGCCACAGTGGTGCGTCCGTGCAGCGTGGACGCCGCGAGCAGGTCGCGGCGCAGCGGCAGCGTAAACCCGTAACGGGTCATGGAGATGGCCGGGTCGTTGACCATCAGCGAGGTGAGCTTGTCAATGTAGCGCGCCTGCTGTTCGATGCGGGCCGCGTCCTGCGGGCTGATCACGGATGGATCCGCAAACGGGGTTCCCAGGCCGGTCAGCGTGTCCAGGCGGGTCATTGTGGTCTCCAGCGGCAGGTCCGCCACTTCGCGCGGCGTGGCCGCCTGCGCCTCAAGTAAAGCGCGCGCGGTTTCCAATACAGCCCGCCCCGTGGCCGCGTCCTGGTTGTTGGGCAGCACCGCCACCGTGGCCCCCTGCGTGGCGGCGAGCGTGAGGGCCGCGCGGGCCGTCACGTCACGGGAGAGCCGGGAATCCAGGCGATAGTCGTAGCGCAGCGAAGGGTTGGAGTACCCCACGGTGTTGGGGGCGGAGCCGGTCTGCGCCAGGACCGCGCCGAGGGAAGCATCGAAGGTGGCGGCGGGTCCCGCCCAGGCGGTGTTATCCGCGACGAGTGCCGGCACGTCAATCTTCCTGGTCAGGTAGCCAGTGCCCGGGGCGATGAGGTTGCTGGCGGTGGGGGTGCCCAGGATGCGCTCAACGGTCTCCGCGCCGCGCTCCGTAGCCTCATAGGTAAGCCATTCGTTCCGGGCGGCGGCTACGGTGTTGACGTCCGCGTTGGCCCACGGCGTGGTGATGAGGCAGTCCACGCCGGCTAGCTTGTCGAGGAACGCGCGGGCGTCCGTGCCACCGGTGCCGGGCGCGCCGCGGTCATCATCGTCATCCTGGCCCCAGGAATCACGCAGGCGCTTGGGCGGTTGCGTGATGGAGGGGCGCTGGGCGTTGACGGTATAGCCGCCGGCCATGCGGTTCGCCACGTCCAGCAGGGCGGGATCCAACGCGACGCAGCCGGCACCGTCTAGGTCCGTGTCAAGGTAGGCGTCGAGGAGTGCGGAGATGCGGCCGTGAGGCGCTAGCTGCGCCGCCAACTCTTCCGACGCCACGATCAGCTCCTCCTCCCCCGTCTCCCCCGGAACGATGTCCACCGGCGCGGAGATGGGATAGATAAGGGTGAGCGGATTGGGGGCGCCCTCTTCCGCCCCGCGCGGGCCGCCCGGCGCCTCCGGGCTGGCTGGGTTGAGGGCCTGCTGTTCACCATTGGCCCGGGCCTGCTGTTCACGCCGGCGGCGCGGTTCACCGGCCACATCGCCGAAGGTGGCGGCCAGGCGCTCTTCCGCCAGCGGCGCGGGGCCATTGCCCAGATCTCCGGAAAGCGTCAGCATGACCGGGTACACACCGGGTTCCTCGATGGCTAGGGTTGCCTCTTCACCCAGGGCGGTGGGAACCTCCAGATCCACGCGCGTGCTGGCGCCGGGCGCCAGGGAGTCCACCGTGGACGTGGTGGCGTAATACGGGAATTGGCCGGCTGCCATCTCCATGCGGACTTCCGCCGTCGAGTTGACCTCGTCGCCGCGCCGGGTGGTCACCAGCAGGTCCCGGGCCTCAGCGTCGGTGGGATTGGCGATTTCCACCGTGACCCTGAGCGGCCCGCCCTCCTTAGCGGGCTGGAGATCCACCACGTTAAAGCTGAGATCGAAGTCCTGGGCCGTGGAGCGGGCGCCGGACCATGCCTGCGCGTCGCTTGCCTGTGCCGAGGCACTTGGGGCGGCTACCGGCGCAGCGGAAAGCAGCACGGCGCCGCCGGCTAGGCCGGTAGCCAGCGCCGTGCGCAGATTCCGGATGCACTTGCTTGTCACCGTGGCGTGGTCCTTCCCGCCCGCGCCTCCTCACGGGCCAGGTCAGGTAGCATATCATGCGCTACGCGGGCCAGTTTGCGCTCATCGGCGTAGGCCAGGTGCTCGATGAGCTCAGAGACCGGAATCCAGGCGACTTCCGTGACCTCCGGGTCTTCATCATTCAAGATTCCGTCCACGTAGCGCAGCAGGTGGTGGTGCACGGTCTTGTGGATGCGAACGCCATCGGAAACGAACCAGTAATCGATGGTGCCCAGCTCCGCGAACACCTCACCAAAGATGCCGGTTTCCTCCCACACCTCACGCTCAGCCGTGACGGACTTAGAGTCATCGTTTTCCACGTGCCCCTTGGGCATGGACCACAGCAGGCGCCCGCGGCGGTCCAGGCGCCCAATGAGCGCTACGTAAATCCTGGAGAGATCCACCTGGTTATCCGGCTGCACCGCTTCCGCTAGTCCGGAAACCACCAGCCCGCCTGCGGAGGTTTCATCCCGTGTTTCCATGCGCGTATGCGGCCGCTGCTGGCGCTGCGGGCGCTTGCGGTGGTCATCGGGGCGCTTACGCCTGCGCCTGCGCCGTGGTTTATCCCCGGATTTATCCGGGCTGCTGTGGTTAGTCATCCCTGCTTATCGTAGTAGACTCCAAGACGTGAATTTTCAGGACACTCAGCTAATTGGCCTAACTGCCCGCGCAGACCAGCACGCCGCCCGGCTCAGTGACCTCTTATCGGGGCTCATTACGCAGTTCACGCAGCGCGGCCACCGCCTTTATCTGGTGGGCGGCTCCGTGCGCGATGCCCTTCTGGACCGCCTGGGCCACGATCTTGACTTCACCACCGACGCGCGCCCCGAGGTGGTAAAGGAGATCCTTGACGGCTGGGCTGAGACCGTGTGGGATACCGGCATTGACTTTGGCACCGTATCCGCGGTGTATAAGGGCCAGCAGATTGAAATCACCACGTTCCGCGCGGACACCTATGACGGCAAGTCCCGCAACCCAGAGGTGGTCTACGGTGACACCCTTGAGGGGGACCTCATCCGCCGTGACTTCAAGGTCAATGCCATGGCCATTGAGTTCACGGGCGATGGCGGGCGCGAATTTCATGACCCCCTCGACGGCCTTGCCGATCTAGCCGCCGGCGTGATGGATACCCCGGATAGGCCGGAGATTTCCTTCCACGACGATCCTCTGCGCATGCTCCGCGCCGCGCGTTTTGCCGCCCAGCTGGATTTCTCCGTTGCCCAGCGCGTCCAGGACGCCATGGCGGATATGGCCGGAGAGATCCAGCGCATCACCGTGGAACGCGTGCAGGTTGAGCTGGACAAGCTCATCTGCGGCGCCCACCCGGAGGTGGGCATCGACCTGCTCACGGACACCGGCATCTTTGAGTTCATCTTCCCGGAGATCCCGGGCATGCGGATGGCCCAGGATGAGCACGCCCAGCACAAGGACGTCTACCGCCATTCCCTGACCGTCATGCGCCAGGCTATCGATCAGGAAGAGCACGGTCCCGATCTGGTTCTGCGCTGGGCGGCCCTCCTCCACGACTGCGGCAAGCCGGCAACGCGCGCTTTTACCGACGGCCGCGTTTCCTTCCACCATCACGAGGTAGTAGGCGCCAAGTTGGTGCGCAAGCGCCTGCGCGCGCTCAAGTACCCCAAGGCCACCATCGAGCAGGTAAGCCAGCTGGTCTACCTGCACATGCGCTTCCACGGCTTCGGCGAGGGCCAGTGGACTGACTCCGCCGTGCGCCGTTACGTCACGGACGCCGGTGACCTATTGCCGCGCCTGCACAAGCTCGTGCGCGCGGATTGCACCACCCGCAACGCCAAGAAGGCCCGCCGCCTGCAGCGCACCTACGATCACCTCATGGAACGCATCGAGGAGATAGCCGCCAAGGAGGACCTTGCGCGCGTTCGCCCGGACCTGGACGGCAATGAGATCATGGAGATCCTGGATCTCAAGCCCGGCCCAGACGTGGGCCGCGCGTGGGCATTCCTGAAAGAACTGCGCCTGGAGGAAGGACCTCTGGACCGCGAGGTAGCTATTGAAAAGCTTCGTGCTTGGTGGGAGGCTAATAAATAATGTACGCAGACCGTCTTTTCAATGCCCTTGAGCGCAATGAGCCCGGCCCCGGCCAGCTGCTCATCGCCGCGCCCGGCATGCTCTCCCCGGAATTCGCCCGCTCCGTGGTGCTTATCGTGGAGCACACGCCTCACTTGACCCTTGGCGTCAATCTAGTCGCCCGGTCCGAGGTAGCGGTGTTTAACGTCCTGCCCGAATGGTTGCCTGCCGTGTCCAAGCCGCAGGCGCTCTACATCGGCGGTCCGCTCAATCAGCAGTCCGTGGTGGGCCTCGCCATGACCAAGAAGGGCGTGGACATTGACGCCCATCCCCAGCTCAAGCGGCTGGCCCCGCGGTTGGCCCATGTGGATCTGCGCGCCAACCCGGAGGGAATCGCCGAGGTAGTAGACGGCATGCGTCTCTACGCCGGTATCGCCGAGTGGGCCCCCGGCCAGCTCGACGAAGAGATTGATAACGGTGACTGGTTCGTGGCGCCCGCGCTGCCCCAAGACGTCATCACCCCGGGTGCCGCCGATCTGTGGGCGGACGTGCTCAAGCGCCAGCCCATGCCGCTGCCACTGTTTTCCACGTTCCCTGCCGATCTTGATGACAATTAACCTATGAGTTCCGAGGTAGCCAAAGGTCTCCGTGATTCCTGGGCCGTGGGATTAGGCCTAATCCCCCTGGGTCTAGCCTTTGGCCTGCTCATGGTGCAATCCGGCTTCGACTGGTATTGGGTGCCCATTTTCTCCACGGTCATCTACGCGGGCTCCATGGAATTCCTCGCCATCTCCATGATCACCGGCGGCGTGGGCCCCGCGGCCGCCGCCTTGACGGGTTTCATGGTGAACTTCCGTCACATCTTCTACGGCCTGACCTATCCACGCCATCTCATCCGCGGACGCGCCGCCCGCGCCTATTCCACCTACGCGCTCACGGATGAAACCTACGCCATTGTCTCCGCCCTCCCCCGGGGCACGCGGCTGTCCGGCACGCGCATCCTCACGATTCAAATCCTGTGTCAGCTCCTCTGGATTGGCAGCGGCCTCATCGGTGCCCTGACCGGAGCCGTGGTGCCGCCGAATATCCAGGGGATGGAATTCGCGCTGACCGCCCTATTCGTGGTGTTGGCGTGGGAATCCTTTAAGAACAATCAGGATTTTTCCCTGCCGCTCATCGCCGCAGGCTTAGGGATCCTGGCGTACGCGCTCTTCCCCGACCAGCTCCTCATGGTGGCTTTGAGCGCCTATTTCTTGGTGTTGCTTGCGCGCTTCGCTTCCCCTTCGTTGGACAGGTTCCTGGAGGTGCGCCGTGCCTGATGGCGTCACCGCCCCCATGATCTGGGCAGTGCTGATCCCCGTCTGCATCGTGACCGTGTTGCTGCGCCAGCTGCCGTTTTCCTTCATCAAGCAGCTGCGTAACTCCGATCTGATGGGCGTGCTGGGCCGCATGATGCCCGTTGGCGTGATGGTAGTCCTTGTGGTCTACACCGTCACCGGTCAAGCCTCCTCCCCCGGCGGCATCCCTGTCACGCTGCTTGGCGTGGCCATCACCCTAGCGCTCCACATTGCGTTCAAGCGGACCGAGGTCTCCATCATCGGCGGGACCCTAGCCTACATGGCCCTGGTTAACCTGGGCTTCTAACCCGCAGGCGTTTTAGGCGCGTTAGCGCGGGAACTTGGTCTTAGCCTCGGACCACAGGCCCTCAAACTCGTCATGGGTGATGTGGCTGGCGCTGATATCCGGGAACTGGTCGTAGGTATCCGGATGCGGAACGGTCTTAGATGGCATATCCACGTTGCCCACCGTTTTCCCCTTCTCCGCGAGTCCCATTATCACGCCGGCGGCGTCTAGCGCGATCAAGCGGTGCATGGTGCAGGTCTGCGCGCCGGCCTCCTCTAATTCCGCGATGTGGATCGCGGTGCCGGCGCCGGGGATTACAAGTTCGGTACGTACGTAGAGAAAAGCCATGCGGATTAGCTTACCTTCTGCCGATCGGCTTCCCTACCGTAGCGGGCAGCCAACCATGAACAGATCATCAGCTGGACCTGATGGTAGATCATTAGCGGGAGAATCAGGAGGCCGAGCTGGGCGCCGTCGGCCGCGAAGATCACGCTCGCCATCGGCAGACCAGTGGCCAGAGATTTCTTTGAGCCGCAGAACTCAATGGCTATGACATCGGCCCGGGCAAAGCCCAACCTTGCGCTGATTACCCTGGTCAGCCACAGCATGAAGGCCACCAGCGCAGCGGCGAAGGCCACCAGGAAGATGACTTCCCACACGCCCATGCGTGACCACACGCCGCCTACTACGCCCGCGGAAAATGCCGAATAGACCACCATGGCGATGGAGCCCCTGTCCACGATCTTGGTGGCTTTGGAGGCCGCGATGTTTTTAACCCACTTGCGCAGCAACTGGCCCAGGATGAACGGGAAGAGCAGCAGCAGGGAAATTTCCACAAACACCCCGCTGTCGATGTGGATGCCATCACCGGCGCCCATAAGCCCCATAACTAGCAGCGGAGTGAGCACCACGCCCGCCAGGTTTGAGGCCGATGCGGAGACAATCGCCCCCGCCACGTTACCGCCCGCAATAGAGGTAAACGCCACCGAGGATTGCACCGTCGATGGCACGAGGGTGAGGTACAAGATGCCCAGGTACAGGTCTTCAGGTATGAAGGCCGTGAGCGGGCGAAGGAGCACGCCGACTAAAGGATAAAGCGCAAAGGTAAAAGCCAGGATGGTCAGGTGCAGCTTCCAGTTCTTTACGCCGTCAAGGGCCTGGCGCGTGGACAGGCGTGCGCCATAAAGAAAGAACAGGAACGCGATTCCCACCTTGGTGGCGATCGAGAAAATCTCCGCGAATGTTCCCCGCGCCGGGGCGATGACGGCGATGATCACCGCCAGGACGATCAGCACAATGAGCGGGTCAAGTTTCTTCAGGTGCACAAGCATAGGCAGAAGTCTAGCCGCTCCCAGCCGTGAACTGCTCCCCATTAGTTGGACTGAGAAATCAGTATCCATCTAGTGGGGAGTATTTTCATTGAGAGCACGAAGTTCGTTAACCGAAGCCCAGCGTGAACAGTTGGTTGCTTTGTTTGAGGAAGGGTATGGTTACGTAGCCGCAGCTTACCGCCTCGGTGTGGGGCGTGGCACTACCCGGAGACTGTTTAGTCGATTCCAGCTTCATGGCAGACTATGTCTTGTGGACAAACCAACGAAGCAAACCTATTCTTTCGAGGTCAAGAAAGAAATCATCGAACGCCATCTCGCTGGCGCAACCCGGATGGAACTGGCCAAAGAATTCCACTTGTCTTCACCGACCCTGGTTAAGGACTGGATGCGGCGCTACCGCAAAGATGGCTGGGACGGGCTTAAACCGAAGCCTAAAGGCAGGCCTAAAGGATCAGCGAAGCCAAAACCTGTGACTGAGGAAGACAAACTGCGCCGCGAAGTCGAGCGACTGAAAGCGGAAAATGCTTACCTGAAAAAATTGCGGGACTTGAGGAACCAGGGACTCGCCTAAAGGTCCAGGCGATCGTCATCCTCAAGTCACAACACAGGCTCGACGACCTGCTTGACGCTGCAGATCTTGCCCGTTCGACCTACTTCTATCACCTTCAACGACTCGATAGGCCTAATAAGTATGCCGAGCTAGAAGAGGAAATCGAGAAAATCTACACCGGCAGCAAACAACGCTACGGGTATCGCCGCGTGTGGCTTGAACTTCGCAAACAAGGCTTTGAAGTCAACCACAAGCTGGTGTACAAGATCATGGATGCTAACGGTTGGAAAGCCAAGGTTCGGCGAACGACTAAGTACAGCTCGTACAAGGGGACCATCAGCAAGATAGCCGATAATATTTTGGGTCGTAACTTCACCCCAGATGCACCGAATACGGCCTGGGTCAGTGACGTAACTGAGTTTAAAGTCGCAGGTAGAAAGCTCTATCTTTCACCGATTATGGATTTATACGATCGCACGATCTTGGCGCATACGTTGAGTACGTCGCCGTCTACGGCGTTGACGGCACAGTCATTATCAGATGCGATAACGTGGCATACCCCTGGTGAAGGATTGATTGTGCATACTGATCAGGGATTCCACTACCAGCATTCGAGTTGGCGAAAGCTTATTGCGTCGTGCGGCGGCATCCAGTCCATGTCGCGTAAAGGCAACTGTTATGACAATGCGGTCATGGAGAATTTCTTTGGACATCTTAAAGCCGAGATGTTCCACGGTGAGCTCTTCGCCAGTACCGAAGAATTATCAGTAGCCATTGATGACTACATCTTCTGGTACAACACTCAACGATTGCAGGCACGCATAAAGGGTCTGACACCGATGGAGTATCGGAGTCAGACCCTAGCGGCCCTAGCCGTATAGAATTAACCCAGTCCAACTTTCGGGGGCTAGTTCACCGCTTAGGAGGCGGTGGTTACTACCGTTCCCCCGTCGTTGCTGACGCCGTACTCCTGCAACGGGCCACGGGCGGGGCCCTGAATCGGGGTGCCGTCCTCTAGGTTGTATTGGCTAAAGTGTGCGGTGCACGTGGCTGTCAGGCCTTCTACCTCGGTGATCATCTGGTTTTGGTGCGTGCAGCGGCGGGACCATGCCTTGAACACGCCCTCCTGTGGCTGCGCGAAAATCACTTCATCGATCATGATCGCGCCGCCCACCGGGATTTCCTTCGCGGCGATTTGCGCCGATGGTTCCTTGCCGCACGCCGCGAGATATGCCGCCGCTAACGTAGTGCCGGTGCCAAGCAAAAACATACGACGGGAACAAGTATTAGCCATGTGTACAGCTTATACCCGTTCCCGCCGCGGTTGTCCCGATAACCGATGTGAACTTCGTTTAATTAGGAGCGCACATGCTCAATGTCGAGGGAGCGCTCCGCGCGGCCGTCATCGGTCTCGTTTTCAAGGTGCACCTCGTAGTCCCCGAAGGTCTCGCGGGCATCCCGTTCGGAGGCGTTGGATTCAGCCCAGGAGCGGATGTCCGCGTACGAGTTGCCGCCGAAATCGAAATCGCCGATTGCGGTCTCCAGGTCGCCCAGCACGGCGGCGTAGCCGGCTTCAACGTCCGCGTTGTCCTGCAGCGCCTCGATCTGCGTGTCAACCGAATCATTCTCGAAATCGATGTCCAGGCGCAGCCCATTTTCTTCCTTTGTGCAATCATCGCCATTGCAGTTGTAACCCGCGCCCTCGAGTGCCGTGCGAATGGCCGCCTGATCGAAGGTTGCAGAATTGCCGGACTGGTTATCCTGCTGGCCCTGGGTTTCCTGCGCTGGGGCGTCCTCCGAGGTCTGTTGCGCATTCTCGGTTGCGGTGGCGGTCTCCGTGACCGTCTGGGTCGCGGGCTGCGTGTTCCCGTCCTCTGCGTTGGAGCATGCCGCCAGTGTGAGTCCAGCGACTGCCAGGGTGGAAAGTGCTAACTTTTTTGTGGTGAAGGTGGTCATAACTCAAGTGTCCCGAACTCATGCGAAGGTTGCAATAAGAATGCAGCAAAGATTCCTTGGCGGCCGTCATTCACAGCCGGGCGGCAGGCGTAGCCCGTTATGAGAACGCCGGAATGGGACGAATTACCATTGTTTCACGTGAAACTTTAGATTTTCCTGGCAGTCTCATTTCGTTGCAGTAGAGCTTATGGTTGCCGTCTGGGCCACTGCTTCCTACCCCGCTTCCGCTTCTAACCAGACCCCCCTGGTGTCCGGGGTGCCTGGCCCGAGCGTGCCGCCCGAAGGGTGCACCCTCTGGGTTCGGGTCGGGCCGGTGGCATGCCTCCACGCTTACGCGCGCCGATTTGCCGGCCACACCCCTATCCTGTTTCCGGCGAACAAGTGTGGGATACGGTGCATGCGGCTCGGTACCGGGGTTGACGTTTGCAACCGGCCACTGAACCGAGGGGTGGTAGTGTGACGTTTCTGTGACGTTAAGCTTTAAAGGGGATTAGCGGATATTATTAAAGTCACGGTGACGATAATGATAGAGGCTCTCGCGCTGCGCCGGGCCCGTCCCGTCAGGGCTCAAGGGGGCGCTAGGCTTCGCCGTGATGGTTATTGAATAGAGCGCGGCGCTTCCGGCCACCCCTCTCCCCCGTGTCAATATCCGGGTGCCCGGGCCGCGAACCTTGACCCGAGATCTATCGCTGTTGTTCCGCAGCCTCGGGGCCATTCCATTTTGTCCCCTACTGCTCTGACCAACTATTGGCTAGGCCCAACATTAGATGCCTCAAGTTGGCACGGTGTTAAACCTTTGAGCTGTCCTTGTGCCGCTTTTCCTTCGGCGGACACGCGTGCTGCCCGGCGTGCCAGACCATATCTGCGCCAGACTTATCCGCGATCCACATTGCGGGCGGCCTCACGAAGGGCGTCCATGTTCACCTCAGGGGCCGGTTCGCTGGAGCCGCATCCGCCATCGCCGCAATTGCAACCGCCCTCACCGCAGCCACCTGCCTCGTCGTTGTTTTGGCTTGCGTGCAGAAGCGCTGCCCTGGCGCCCAGATTTCCACCCGCGGACAAAGCCAGCACCGCGACGATTGCGGTAACTACAGGAATTAGCCACATCCATCCCTGTGCAGTCCATGCAACCACGCCGCCGAATACAAGACTGACGCCAGCAAGCGCCCAGAGCGGACCCGCCACTGCATGTGCAACATCCCAGGTTTCCTTGGATTTGCGCACCTCGTTCAGGCGAAGGCCGATGATGCTATTGCCCGGAAGCTTGCGGATGGAAGCCATGATTCCAACGATGATGAGTACTGCTGCGATTACGAAATAAACGATGCTGACTGCGACCATGTCCCCCAGTCTAGTGTTCGGCGGGCCGGATATGAACTTTCTCCCCTTACTATTCGCTTTATCTCCTGAGACGGCTGTTACTAATGTGATTTCCTAAGCCGCGGTGGGCTATCAAAACGGTATTATTCGTTCACGGTCCATGGCAGTCTACGGTGCGCAATCCGATGCAAGCCCTAGGGTCATTGGCCGGTTCCCAACTCCACTACACGGAATGTGACGTTATGAAACTAAAAGAAATCACCGGCTCGTTGCTGTTTCGCATCGTGGTGGCGATCATTCTGGGCATCATTGTGAGCCTATTTGCTCCCGAATGGTTCGGCAGAATCTTCGTCACCTTTAACGGTCTCTTCGGCAACTTTTTGAACTTCTTTATCCCGGTACTGATCTTTGCTCTCGTCGCCCCAGCCATCGCGGGGCTGGGACGTGGTGCGGGTAAGTGGCTGGGGATAACCGCGGGCATCGCCTACGGTTCAACAATCTTCGCCGGCGCGCTGTCCTACATCATCGCGTTGACGCTCTACCCCACTCTGCTATCTGGTCAGACCCTGGACACGAATGTCAGTGACATCGATGAGGGCGCCCTGGCCCCTTATTTCTCCGTTGAGATGCCGCCGCCATTCGAAGTGATGACCGCGCTGCTCCTGTCCTTCTGCATCGGCGTAGCCATGACATTGGTCAAGTCTGACACCCTTTACAGCGTGACGAAGGATATCGAGCGCGTAGTAATCAAGGTCATCTGGGGGTTTGTGATTCCGCTTCTGCCCATCTACATTTTTGGCATGTTCCTGGGCCTTGGCCTCAACGGCAATCTTGGTTCCGTCCTTGTTGCCTTCTCTAAGGTTCTCATCCTGGCCGTTGTCATGACTCTGGTCTACCTGGTGTTCCAATTCGTCGTAGCGGGCGCCATCGCCGGGAAGAACCCTTTCAGGGTCCTCAAACTCATGGCCCCTGCCTACTTCACCGCTCTGGGTACGTCCTCCTCGGCGGCGACTATCCCGGTTACCCACGAATGCGCGCTCAAGGCGGGCATTTCCAAGCCGGTAGCGGGCTTCGTGATTCCCCTGTGCGCAACCATCCACCTATCCGGTTCGATGATCAAGCTGGCCCTCTACGCCTTCGCGATCGTGTTCATGACCGGAATGGATATGCCTATCGGCAAGGTGATTGGTTTCATTCTGATGCTTGGCATTTCCATGGTTGCGGCCCCTGGTGTCCCGGGCGGCGCCGTGATGGTGGCCGTGGGTCTGCTGCAGGCGCAGATGGGCTTCGATGACTCAATGGTTGCCCTCATGATTGCGGCGTACATTGCGATCGACTCCGTTGGCACTGCGGCCAACGTCACCGGCGACGCTTCCATCGCTATGATCGTGGATCGCTTTGCCCGCAAGGACAATGCGGATATCGATTCTGAGGACGGCGCTTACCAAGAGGTCGAGGATGATTCCGTAGAACCTTCCCAGACTTAATTTCTTTTTCTTCTTAAGCCCCGGGTTGCGCGTGGTAGTTTCACGTGAAACCCGGGGTTTTTCTTGCCTCGATACGGGAACGGGCGGGTAATAGGCTTCCCTCGCGGGGCGCTCGCGGCTTAGCCGTAAGCGTCCATGCTTCTTCGGTTCGCGGCCTTGAAGGGCCAGCGCCGGCGTTCTTGGCTTAACCCCGGGTTAACGCTAAACGTTAACGGGTTGCGTCCGGGGATTAACGTAGGCCGGGAACGGGGAGAATCAAACCGGAGGACGTCAGGGCGTGTATCGCGTTTGCCGGCAGGGTGAGCGGTAATCGGAGCTTCGATAGCTATCGACCCTTGCCGCAGCGCCCATCGGTGAGGATTGCTCTTCCGCTTCCGAAAAGGCTCTCTAAACTACTTACGGCCGTTCTCGCAATGCCGTACAGCCCGGCCGGCGCAGGTTTTCTTTTTAACGTTCACCGCGCCCCTATACCGCGAGCCTCCCGTCATTGTCATCGCCGGGGATTGGGGTTGAACCCGCCGCAGTCCGATGAGTGCCTGACCGCGGCCCAATGGGTAACCACTCCCCTGACCTTGTGTTCAAAGCTCCTGCTTGCCGCCCAGTGCATTGATGCAAGACCGGGCTGGGCGTATTGGGTAACCCGCGACGTTATTGGTAGTCGAGGCGTTTGAGTCCTTGGTACCTAGGTCCATGCTTCGGAAGGGAGGGAAAAGTTGTTCTTTCCTTGTTGGTGGTGTCATTGGTTTTACGAGAGGTCTTTCCTCGCCCGGCATTCGGGCTTTTACGTCCTGGCTTTAACGCCCTGGCATGTGCGCATGGACCCAGATTTAAAGCCCGCGGAGTGGATAAAGGCGGCGAGCCCCTGGGGGTGTGCCTTGGCGGCCAATTCACCCGGGGTGCTCCGTGAAGGCCTGGAGCGGAGCAAAGGAAAAGCCGCACCGATTCAAAGAAGTTCGATGCGGCGAGTCCGGACCCGCGGGGAGGAATCCTAGCGTGAGTCAGAATTGCTTGCCGGGGATGCGCCCTATTAGTAAGGGAGAACGAATCCCACGATAAGAGCCACTAGCCCGATGCCCATGAAGGAGTAAGGGGTAAGACTTACGCCGGATCCCAAGAAGAGTAAGGCCGCGCCAACGATCATGGTGACCGTTCCCACGGCCATCAGGCCGCTTTTTAGCATGTAGCGGCCTTCATAGCGGATACGTACTCCGTCAATTCTTTCCTGAGGGCGTCCATGTCATCGACGCGGGACGGGGTGCTCTCGGCATCGCCGTCGGCGGTTTCACGTGAAACGTGCCTGTCGATGATCTTGGTGATAGCGGAACCGGTGATGGCACCAGCCGCGCCGGCGGCGATGGCCTCCTTCACGTGGTGTGGCTCTGAGATGCCGAATCCCAAAAGGACGGGGGCGCCGCCGAAACGCTTAACGTTAGCCACTACCTCATCGAGGCCCAGGGTCTCTGAGGCCTTTTCCGTGCCGGTGACTCCGTCGCGGGAGATGGCGTAGATATACCCCTGGGACAACCTTGCCACGCCTTCCAGTGTGCGTTCCGAAGCGCGGGCTGGGGCGATGAAGATGGGATCGATCCCCGCCGCATTAGCGGTATCGGCGAACAGCTTGCCCTCGCGTACTGGGACGTCCGGGATAAGGATGGAGTCCGCGCCGGCCTCTTTGAAGTCCGCGTAGAAGCGTTCGAGGCCGCGGGTGAAGGCGACGTTACCGTAGATGAGCATTCCGATGGGGATGTCCGGGAATTCCTGGCGGACGCGCTTGATGATCTCGATGCAACCATCGACGGTAGCTCCCCCGGCGAGCGCGCGGATGTGCGAGGCCTCGATGGTTGGGCCGTCTGCCACCGGATCGGAGAATGGGACGCCCAGCTCGAGCGCATCGGCGCCCGCTTCGATTACGGTGCGGATGACCTCCAGGGAGACGTCTGGGGTTGGATCGGAGAGCATGACGAATGGGACAAAGGCGCCCTCGCCGCGTTCGCTGAGGCGCCCGAATAGTTCTTCGTAGCGAGTCATTAATTGTCCTTCAGGATTAGTTCTGGATGTTCTTCGAGGGTCTGGCGAACGTGAGGGATGTCCTTGTCGCCACGGCCGGAGAGCGAGACGAGGATGGTGATGTCCTCATCCTTCCGCTTGAGCGCGTAGGCCAGGGCGTGGGAGGACTCGAGCGCCGGGATGATGCCCTCTTCGCGCGAGAGGAGCTGGAAGGCCTCGAGGGCCTCAGCGTCGGTGATACCTACGTACTTGGCGCGGCCGGTCTTGTGGAGGTAGGCGTGTTCCGGGCCCACGCCCGGGTAGTCGAGTCCGGCGGAGATGGAATATGACTCCTCAACCTGGCCGTCCCCGTTGCGCATGAGGTAGGAACGCGCACCGTGAAGGATGCCGACGGTGCCGTTATTGATGGTTGCGCCATGGTGGCCGGAATCGAGGCCCAGGCCGCCCGGTTCGGCGCCAACGAGTTCCACGCCGTCCTCGTCGATGAAGTCCGCGAACATTCCAATTGCATTGGAGCCGCCACCCACACATGCCACAACAAGGTCGGGAAGCCCGCCGGTGCGCTCTAGCATCTGGGCCTTGGCCTCGGTGGAGATGATGCGGTGGAATTCCTTCACGATGGTTGGGAAGGGGTGTGGGCCGGCCGCGGTGCCCAAGAGGTAGTGGGACTCGTGGAACGTTGCGGTCCAGTCGCGCAGCGCGGCATTAACAGCGTCCTTGAGGGTGCCGGAGCCCGAGTCGACGGAGACCACCTTGGCGCCCATGAGTTCCATGCGGAAGACGTTTGGCTGCTGGCGGGCCACGTCCTTGGCTCCCATGTAGATAACGCATTCCAAATCGAGCAAAGCACAGGCGAGCGCGGTGGCGGTGCCGTGCTGGCCGGCGCCGGTTTCGGCGATGATGCGGGTCTTGCCCATACGCTTGGCAAGCAGCGCTTGGCCCAAGACCTGATTGGTCTTGTGGGCGCCGCCGTGGACCAGGTCCTCGCGTTTAAGGAAGATGCGGGCCTTGCCGCCGAGCTTTGTGGTTTCGGTCAGCGGGGTTGGGCGGCCGAGGTAGTCCTTGAGCAGATCCGAAAGTTCCTTTTTGAACTCCGGATCGCTCTGGGAGTCGACGAATGCCTTCTCCAGTTGATCGAGGGCGGGGATCAGGGATTCGGGGACAAACTGCCCGCCAAACTCCCCGAAGTATGCCGGGAGCAATGTTTCACGTGAATCAGTCATATCTTTCCTTTAATCGGTGTATGCGCGAATTGTAGCGAAGGCTCGGGCAATCTTTCCGGTGTCCTTAACCCCCTTGGTCGTTTCCATGCCGGAGTTGAGATCGAGGCCCGCGGTGCCCACCGCGAGCGCCTGGTCGATGTTGTCGAGGCCGATGCCGCCGGCAAGGAGGGAGCGCTCCTTGAGTTCGGCGGGGATCGTTGACCAATCGAAGCTGGTGCCGCTGCCGCCCTCGCGCGCGTCGAGGACAAGAAGGTCTACTTCTTCTGCGATGCCCTGGGCGTGCTCGGGGCCGCCCTCCCCCGTCATGGATACGGCGCGCCACACGTCAAGGCCGGTGGCGCGGGCCCGGGCGATGAGGGCCCTCTCCGCCTCGAGGCTGCCCTGGTATGGCGCGTGGAGCTGGATTGCGCGAACGCCGTCGAGGACTAGCTCATCGAATTTGTCCGTGCGGCGGGACACCGCAACGTACTGTAGGTCCGGCTCGGCGGCGATGATCTCGCGCGCGGTTTCACGTGAAACGTTGCGCGGGGACGCCTCCTCGAAGATGAGCCCGCCGTAAATTGCGCCCGCCGCCCGCGCGGCTTGTGCGGCGCGTGGAGTGGTAAGCCCACAGACCTTGTTGTCGCCATAGACGAGCCGACGGGCGGCGAGGTCAATGTCAGGCTCGCCGGTGAGTTGGGAGCCGACGAGGAAGGCGTCGGAATGAGAGCCCAAGCGGCGGACCGTGCGATTGTCGCGGATGCCGGACTCGGACACCACGATCTTTCCCTCGGGTATGTAGTGGCCGAGCTGTTCGGTGCGGTCCAGATCGATGCTCAGATCGTGGAGGTTGCGGTTGTTGATCCCAATGATGTCCACGCCGAACGCCACGGCGCGGTCCACCTCCTCCTTCGTGATGGCCTCGGTAAGCACGTCCAGGCCGAGCTTGTCGGCCAAGGCCTTGAGCTCCGCGTAGGTTTCATCGTCCACGATGGACATCATGAGCAAGATGGCGTCCGCGCCATAGTATCGCGCGGCGTACACCTGGATTGGATCGATGATGAAGTCCTTGCACAGCACCGGCAGGTGGGTGGACATTGCCACGGTTTGCAGGTGGTCATAGTCCCCTCCGAAGCGCTCCGGTTCGCAGAGCACGGAGATGCCGGCCGCGTACCGCGAATAGATGCGCGCTATGGCGCCCGGCTCGTAGTGCTCGCGAATCAGGCCCAGCGAGGGCGATGCGGATTTGCACTCCATGATGAAGCGGTTGCCCCCCTTGAGGGAGTCATAGAGGGAACGCTCGGAGCGAGGCAGGGAGTCGAGGTCCACGTGGGCAATGCGTTCACGGATTCCCTCGAGGTGGGTCCGCCGCTTGGCGACGATCCCCTCGAGCACCGTGGGGAGCGCTTTCCCGGTTTCGCCGGAGTTAGGCTTCGCCATAGTTTGCCTCCTCGTGCTTGGCCAGCCATTCGTGCGTCTGTCCGGAGGCGATGACCTCCTTGGCGTGGGCCACGCCCTCCCCTATCGTGTCGAAGCGTCCGGCGAGGTAGAACATGCCGCCGGCGTTCGCTGCGATCGCATCGACGTGGGCCTGTGCGCCGTTGCCCGCGAAGACATCGCGGATGAGCTTCGCGTTGGTAGCCCCGTCGCCGCCTTCGAGGGAATCGAGCGGGTGCTCCGGCAGTCCTAGTTCGTCCGGGGTGACGGTGTACTTTTCAATCTCGCCGTCGCGCAACTCCCAGATGGTCGTTGGTCCGTGTACGGCGATCTCATCGGTGCCGCAACCGTGCACTACCAGGGCGCGCCCGCGGCCGATCTCCTTAAACGTCCGCGCGATTAATGGGCCGTGATCAGGATTGGCCACGCCCATGATCTGGAGTTCGGGGCGGGCTGGGGCGAGCACTGGACCAATGGTATTGAACAAGGTGGTCACACCCAGGGATTTGCGCACCGGCTGCACGTGCGCCACGGAAGGGTTGTAGGCCGGGGCGAAGAGGAAGGTGAAGTTGGAGGCCTCAAACTGGCGAACCGCGCGCTCCGGGTCAAGGTCAAGGGGAATGTTCAGTGCCTCGAGTACATCCGCGGAGCCGGACTTGGAGGAGACGGAGCGGTTGCCGCACTTGACCATCTTCACGCCATCGGAGGCGGCCAGCAGGGAGGCCGCGGTGGTGATGTTGATGTTATTGGCTCCATCGCCACCGGTGCCGGCGGTATCCATGAGGCCCTCGCCGGTGATCGGGAAGGGGCGTCCGGCCTTGAGGAAGGCCTGCGCCGCGCCGGCCACGTCCGCGAAGGTCTCGCCGCGCGTGCGGATGCAGGTCAACAGCGCCGCGATGTGGACGTCATCATAGTCACCCACGGTCAGCGGGGTGAAGGTCTCAATCGCCTGCTCGAGCGTCGGTTCTTTAGTATCCAGGAAGCGCTGCAGGATCTTCAGGGAGTTCTGGCTGGTCATTGTTTAATCTCCTTGTCGTTTGGGGCTATGAGTTTTGGGGTTTGGTTAAGTCTGTCGCGTCTGCGCACTCGCGCGCACACCGGGGTTCATTCCCGCCGCCCCGAGGCTTGGACCAGCGCCTCAATACAGCGCTCAAGCATGATGGGGCCGGTGGGGGTAAGGATGGACTCTGGGTGGAACTGCATTCCAAAGGCCATGCCGTCCTGGGTCTCGGCGGCCATGACCACCTCACCAAGGTCGGTGGCGGTGGTGGCTAGCGATACGAGCCCGGCCGGTGGCTGAACGCACCCAAGCGAGTGATAGCGGGCCACCGGCACCTGTGTGCCCACGTAGTCCGCTTGATCGGGCTCGCGGTCCACGGTCAGGCCCTCGAATACCGGGTGGCGCGCGCCCTCTGGCGTGAGCGTCATGTTGACGGATTTTCCGTGGACGGGCCCGCAGGGCTCTACCCTGCCGCCGTGGTGGTCCAGCAAGGCCTGGAAGCCCAAGCAGATGCCCAGCAGCGGAACCTTGCCCAGGGCGCGGTCAATGACGTCCATCATGCAGCCGGCCTCGTGCGGGTGGCCGGGGCCCGGGGACAGGCAGATGACGTCAGGGTTCGCGTCGAAGACCTCATCGGAGCTGACGGTATTGCGGAAGACCGTGATGTCATAGCCTGCCAGTGCGTCCACCAGGTTGTAGACAAAGGAATCGTGGTTATCGATGAGGACAACCTTGGTGTTGTTGTCAATCAACGGACTACCTCCAGTTGTGCGCCGTGGGCTTTGGCAATTGCGTGCAGGACGGCATACGCCTTATGCAGTGTTTCATCGGCCTCGGACTGCGGGACCGAATCGCGGACCACACCGGCGCCGGCCTGCACCACGGCCGTGCCGTTTTTCACGAATGCGGAACGGATGACGATGCAGTTGTCCATCGAGCCGTCACCCTTGAGATACCCCACGGCGCCGCCGTAGGAACCGCGGCGTGTGGTTTCGATGCCGCGGATGAGTTCCATGGCTCGCAACTTCGGCGCTCCGGTCAGCGTGCCCATGTTCATGCAGGCGCGGTAGGCGTCTAGGGCGTCAAAGTCTGCGTGGAGGGTGGCGGTGACGCGGGAGACTAGGTGCATCACGCGGGAGTAACGGTCCACTTGGAGCAAGTCGGCGACACGGCGGGTTCGCGGTTCGGCCACCCGCGCAAGATCGTTGCGGGCAAGGTCAACGAGCATGGAATGCTCCGCGATCTCCTTATCATCGGTGCGCATCTCGAGCTCGTTGCGAATGTCGAGCTCATGGTTGATGGTGCCGTCAGGGTTTAGGCCCCGCGGGCGCGTGCCGGCGATGGGATACAACATGACTTCACGGTTGTGCGCGGTGAACTTCAGGTTGGATTCCGGGGAAGCCCCAAAGAGTTCGTAGTCTGCGCCGCGCACGTAGAACATGTAGGGCGAAGGGTTGGTCTCACGCAGCTGGCGGTACGCGGCAAACGTATCCGGGCACTCCATGCTGAAGGTGCGCGCGGGGACCACCTGGTAAATATCGCCGGCGTGGATATGGCCCTGCAGCTGGGTGACGTGACCGCGGAAGGTTTCATCATCCACGTCCGCGACCGCCCTGATGCTCTCTAGCTGTGGAGCGTCCGGGAATTCCGCATAATCATCCGCGGCGCGTTCGACCAAACGGTCCAACTCCTCGTTGAGGGCGTCCCTATCAATGCCCACTCCCAGGACCCGTGAGGTGGCCGCCAAGTGGTCGATGTGCATCAGGGTCTCGGCCACCACGAACTCGTAATCCGGATACTCATTTGGCCCCTCCCCAACCTCGGGGAGTTCCTCAAAGGTCTGGAGGTAATCGAAGGCAAAGCCGCCGCCCACAAAAGGCAACATGTCCGTCCGGTAGCCTCCGTCTAATTGCAGCTTGCGCAGGACCTCTGCGGTGGAGGTGGCCAGCAGGCGCTCGCGTTCGTCGTGCGCCTCGGAGCGGGTGAAGGCGAAGGTGGCGGTGGACGGGGTGAGCTCGGTCGCGAAGGGCTCTAACTGGCGCGCCAGGCGGTCTAGCATGCGCTGACCGGTGGGGGTTAGGGCCTGGGCTTGAACCACCTGGTCGTTGCAGGTGACCTTCAGCGCCGCCTTGAGGACGGCGATGCAGTTGACGTTCTTCTTCGACTCGATATCCGCGGCCTCGAGCAGCAAGGAATCGCGCTCCTCGGCCAGCGTGTGGAACATCGCTGCGGCATCAAAGTGATAGCTAATGTCACGCGAGGCGGTAAAGAACTCCTCGCTTTGCGGTGACGGTTGGGTCATGGTGGCCTTTCGCGGATGAGGTGCGTTACGGGCTGTGCTATAAGGTGGGGCCACCGCATGAAAAATGGCCCGCCTACAGCGAGCCAGCTAAAGATTCGTGGAAGTTGACCGTGGGGTCAGCTAAGAAGGGGGCTCGCTTCTACGCGCGCCACCACCAGTTGCCGAGGGTGCCATGGGACTTCATGCCGAATACCTTAGCACAGGCCGGTGCCATGCGCAGTAGTTTATTTCGGCCCAGCAGCCTTGGCCCTCGGCCCGCTCCCCGGCCGGAGACCGGGCTGCGAGCATCGGGTCCCCATTGCTCTGGCGGTACTCAGCGGCGGTGGTATCCGGGGCGGAGTTTTAGGCGTCGGCTTTCAACGCGATCCCGGCACCCTATCGGCCACACGCGTAGGGTGGGGCCATGACTGTTAATACCGCTGAAGTTTTAGCCAAAGTCCCGACCGGCCTCCTAATAGACGGTCGGTGGGTTGACTCCGTAAGTAATGAGACCCTGGACGTCACCAACCCGGCCACGGGCGAAACCCTGGCAACCCTGGCCTCCGCGTCCGAGGAAGACGCGCGCCGGGCCCTGGATGCGGCCGCCGGGGTCCAGGCCAAGTGGGCGAAAACCCCAGCGCGCGAGCGCGCGGAAATCCTGCGCCGAGCCTTTGAATTGGTTACCGAGCGCCGCGAGGAGTTCGCCGCGCTCATGACCCTCGAGATGGGCAAGCCCCTTTCCGAGGCCCGGGGCGAGGTGGATTATGGCGCGGAGTATCTCCGGTGGTTCTCCGAGGAGACCGCGCGTCAGTACGGCAACGCTTTCCGCTCGCCCGACGGCACCACCAATATCATTACCCGCCGCAAGCCCGTGGGCCCCTGCCTACTGATTACCCCGTGGAACTTCCCTCTGGCGATGGCCACCCGCAAGGTGGCTCCCGCCGTGGCTGCCGGGTGCACCATGGTGCTCAAGTCCGCGAAGCTGACCCCGTTGACGGCGCAGTATTTTGCCCAGACGATGATGGATGCGGGACTGCCCGCCGGGGTGCTTAACGTGGTGACCGGAAAGTCCGCGTCCGCCATCTCCGGTCCCGTCATGTCCGATAGCCGCCTGCGCAAGATCTCCTTCACCGGCTCCACCTCCGTGGGCAAGACCCTGCTGAAGCAGGCCGCGGACAACGTGCTGCGCACCTCGATGGAACTTGGCGGCAACGCGCCATTTCTTGTATTCGAGGACGCCGACCTGGACCAGGCGGTGGACGGTTTGATGGCGGCGAAGATGCGCAACATGGGCGAGGCGTGCACCGCGGCCAACCGCGTCCTAGTGCATGAGGACGTGGCCGAGGAGTTTATCGAGAAGGCGGCCGCGAAGCTCAAGGAGTTCACTGTGGGCAATGGCATGGATGAGTCCGTGACCTGCGGTCCGTTGATTGAAGAGTCCGCCGTGGAAAACCTGGTCGCCCTGGTGGCGGACGCCAAGGACAAGGGCGCCGAGGTAGTGGTGGGCGGCAATCGCCTTGAGGGGGACGGCTTCTTCTTTGAGCCAACGCTCATTACCGGCGTCACGCCAGAGATGCGCGTGGTGAAAGAGGAGATCTTTGGCCCGGTTATCGCAATCCAGACCTTCTCCACCGAGGACGAGGCCCTGTCGATGGCCAACGACACGGAATACGGCCTGGGTTCCTACGCCTTTACTGAGGACTCTGACCGCCTGTGGCGCGTGGCTGATGGCCTCGAGTTCGGCCTCTTCGGCGCGAACGTGGGCGCATTTTCGAACGCCGCCGCCCCGTTCGGTGGTGTCAAGCATTCCGGCATGGGCCGCGAGGGCGGCGCCGAGGGCCTCGATGAATACACCGAGGTTCAGTACATGTGCGTCCGCAACCCGTATTAATACGTCCGCAATCCGTATTAATACGGGTAGGGGAATCTAGCCCCTTTTGTCCAGCATCTCGATGAGTTGGACCTGGTGGACCTCGGGCAGGCATCCCACTTTTACTATGTGGCGCGCAAGCTCGAGGTCCCCCATCTTTGCCCGGTATGCCATGCCCATGGTCACGTCATGTTTTGGCGAGCCCTCAAAGGTGATTTCGTCGCCGGCGGCGATTGTTCCACCCTCGATAACCCGGAAGTAAGAGCCGGCGTCGCCGCGCTCCGAAAACATCTTCAGCCAACCGCGCTCCCCTAGCCATCCGGCGAACGTGCGGCATGGGGTCCGCGGGATGGAAACCTCCAGCATCGCCTCCCCCACCCGGAAGCGCTGTCCAATGAGCGCGTCCTTCCACACCACGCCCTCCGTTGTGAGGTTCTCGCCGAAGCTGCCATCCGCGAGCCCGCGGCCCAGGCGCCCCTCCCAGTAGTTAAGCTCCTCGCGCGCGAACCCGTAGACGGCCTTGTGCTCCCCGCCGTGCCACTTGGTATCTCCAATGAAGTCACCCTCCACGCCCGAACCGTCCCCATAGTTGGGCCCCGGGCGGAAGACCGTGATGCATGGCTCCGGCCTCTTATCTATTCCGCTCTTGCGGCCCGCCCCTCCGGGATCGGCCAGCGGCGCGGCAACGTTGGTGGAGATGACGCGGGCTATACGTTTCACGTGAAACCTCGGTTCGGGTCGGCGGCTGTGCCTGGGTCCTGGGCCGCGGCGGGTCTGTGTGTACAGGATTTTAGGCCGTGGAGCGCGGCTTGGCAGCCTATTTGCGCCGCGGTTTTACAATCGCGAACCCATCGGTAGAAGTACCCGGCGGCGATTGACGGCGTCCGTCTGCATCTCGATGCCCCTTGCCCTCAGGCAGGCCGGACTTCAGATTGAGCAAACGCGAGTCCGGGTTTCACGTGAAACCGTCCCGCGGCGCGCGATGTAGCGGTGATTCCACAGGGGGCTTACACCAGAACCGTGATTACCCCAGTGGCGATAAGCGCCATGCCAACGCTCCAGACGATGATGGTTACGGTTTGCCATATGATGACCTGACGTTTGGTCGCGCCGAAGGATATGAGCAGGATGGTGGTCAGTGCTGACGGCAGCCAGACCTCGGCGATGAGGCTAACGAGGGGAACGCCGTACCGGTTGTAAAGGTGGTGAATGCGCTCTTTTTTGCGCGCCTGGCGTTGAGGGGTGATTTTGTCCCGGAGGTAATTAGACAAGGATGCAAAGACAAGCATCGATACGAGGTTGCCGGCAATGGCGGAGATCGTTGCGGCTACGGGCTGAACGCCAATAGCGATGCCTAGCACGGCGGCCCCGTGGCCTTCGAATAGTGGGATTGCGCCCGCGACTAGGATGGCGACCCACTGCAGTGGCTCCGGGAAAGACTGGGTGAAATTCCAGACTGTATTGGTTATAGATTCGACCATGCCTCGGTCCCCTTTCGCGGGTGGTTTAGTGCGGGTTTGGTACACTGTGCTATGGAGTGTAACAGGTTTTAGCACGGTGTGCTAGTACAGTGTGTGAGGTGGCATGTCTAGAAGAGACGATATTGTTGCGGCAGCGCGGAAGATTGCGGTAACCGAGGGCGTGGAGGCAATCAGCGTGCGGCGCGTGGCCGCAGCCGCCGGCATCGGCGCGAGCACGCTGCGCTACTACTTCCCCACGATCAAGGATCTGTTTTCGGCCCTTGCCAGCGGTAACCTCGATGATTATCTTTCGAGCGAGGGCCTTGAGGACGCCTCTGTTCCTGCGGTCGACCGCCTGACGGGCCTCCTAATGCAGTTCTTGCCGCCGAACGATGATGGCGTAGGGCAGCTAGAGACCGTCCTGAGCGTCCACCAGGCCGCATTCGAATCGGGCAAACTCGTGGGCTCGGACGCGTTGCGGGACCTTAACGAAAGCGGCGAAGCGATAGTCACCGGCTGGCTGATGAAGCTCCGGGAGCAAGGCGCAACCCTCAGTATTGATCCGGGCGAAGGGGCGCGCTTGCTTCTGGCTATGACCAACGGCCTCGCCCTCGAGCTGATCGCTCGCGCGCCGGGTTTTACTATCAATGACGCCAGGCAACGCCTCGGGCTCCTGGTGCGCCTGATTGTGAGCGAGGAAAAGTAGCCCGGCCGCGCCCATTGATTTACGCCCATTTATTCCGGAACTAATCCCCCTGTTTTAGCCGGCGCGTTTGAGGGCGCGCCCCATGGGTAGGATGTCACAGCCCAGGATCGCCGTGGCGGGAATCGGCGCATCGGCAAGCGAGTCGTAGAAGCGGGTCAGCCCGCGTGGGGATTCGACGATCGCGTTGGCCACCAGCTGGTAGCGCCCGCTGCAGGCCGCCACGAAGCGGCACACGCCCGAGGCGTAGAGGTACTCCCCCAGCGCGCGAACGTGGCCCGGGGAAACCTGGAACCAAAAAAGGGCATCGCCGGTGCGGCTCAGGGCGTCCGGGTGGATATCGGCCTCGAAGTACGCCACACCGTTGGCGATCAGTTTGCTGCGGCGCCGCGAGACCGTAGCTTGATCCACGCCCAGCTGGGCCGCGAGCTCGGTCGTGGAAGCGCGCCCATCGCGGGAGAGGAGCTCGAGCAGGTGGCGGTCTGCCGCGTCGAGCGGCTCAGGGCTGGTGACCACCGCGCCGGGCGCACCCCACACGGTAAGCAGCTGGTGCATGTGAATTGCGCCCTGGCCCAGGCCGGCGCGCAGCCGGGTCAGGAACTCCGCTTCGGGATTCAGCGTGGTCAACGCGCCGCAGGTAAGCTCGCCGCCATCAAGGCTAAAACGCACCCAGCGCGTGGTGGGAACTCGGGCGAGCTCGCGCGCAGCGCGTTCTAGCTTGTCCGGGCTGGCCTGAATGCGCATCAACCAGGCCAGCCGCCCGCCGAACCCGGGCAGGGTACGGCCCACCACGCGCACTATCCCGCCGCTGTGCAGCCTTCGGTACCTGCGCGCCACGGTGTGCGCGGAGACCCCCAGCTCCTGCGCCCACTGCGCGTAGCTGGCCACCGGAGCGCGGATTACCGCGGCAATTAGTTGCCGATCCACCTCGTCCAGCGCGCCGGGAGATGAGGGATCAATGCGCGGTTTATCCATTGCTTGAGACCTTTCTGCGTTGCAACGCTGATTGTGTCACTATTATGCATCGCTTCGTTAACCGCGCGCGCGGGCTTTTAACCTGCGCGGAATGAAGATGAATGAAAATTCGGAAGTAGAAGAGGCGCAGGCGTCCAATCAGGGGGAGCGCCGCGAGCCCGCCCCGGCCGGTCAGGTAGACCGGCCCGGCCTGCTGGTTGCGGTAGCGGGAGTGTCCTGCCTGACGGTGACCCTTCTACAGTCGCTCGTCGTGCCGGCCATTCCGCAATTCCCGCAGATCCTGGGCGCTACGCCCACGGCGGTTTCCTGGTCAGTGACGGCAACGCTGCTCAGCGGCGCCGTGGCCACGCCCATCGTCGGAGCGTTGGCGGATAGGCTCCCGCGCAAGCAGGTGATGGCGGTAACCATGGCGGTCGTGCTGGTGGGTTCGCTGATCGCACCCCTGGGCGGAATTGGCATGCTGATTGCCGGCCGCACATTGCAGGGCATGGGCACGGCGCTGATTCCCGTGGCGATGGCCGAGATGCGCCACAGCCTCTCGGGCCAGCGACTGAGCCAGGCGTTAGCGCTGCTGAGTGCGATGCTAGGCATCGGCGGTGGCGTGGGCATCCCGCTGGGCGGCGTGCTCATTGAGAACTTTGGTTGGCGCTCAATGTTCTACTTCGCCGCGGTGGCCGCCGCGCTATGCATGGCCTTGATTCTGTGGGCCGTCCCTTCGGCAAGCGCCGCACCCGCGCGCGGGTCCTTTGACTTCCCCGGCGCCATTCTCCTAGCGCTGGGTCTTTGCGCCACGCTGACCGCCATCTCCCAGGGCAACGAGTGGGGTTGGGGCAGCGCGCTAACTATTGGCCTGCTCATCGGCGGTGCAGCGGTACTGGTTGGCTGGGCATTCGTAGAGCTTCGCCGCCAGAATCCGCTGGTCAATCTCCGCACCACGGCCCAGCGCCCGGTGCTGCTGACGAACGCGGCCTCCATCCTGCTGGGAACCTTGATGTTCACCAACCTCTTGCTGACCACGCTTGAGCTGCAGAACCCCGTAGACCAGGGCGGCTTCGGATGGGCCACCGCCGCGGCGGGTCTGGCCATGCTGCCATCCGCGGCGGTGATGCTCGTGACCGCGCCTATCTCCGCGCGCCTGGCTAGCTCCTTTGGCCCCCGCATCGTACTGGTAGCTGGTTCGGCCATCACCACCGCCGGATACCTCCTGCGACTGGTGGCCGCCCCGCACCCCGCGGTGCTCATCGTGTGGGCAACGGTAGTATCCCTCGGCGTGGGCATCGGTTACGCGGGCCTGCCTATGATGCTGGTCAAGCACGCTCCGGTCGAGGAAATGGGCCAGGCCAACGCGGTCAACGCGCTTATGCGCTCCATCGGCATGGCGCTGGCTTCCGCCATGGTGGCCGCTGTATCTGCCTCCCTTGCCATCGAGGACGTGCCTACCGCGGGCGCTCTTGGCCTGTTGGCCGGAATCGGCATCGCCATGGGTGTGGTCTCAACCGCACTGTCCTACGCTGCGCGCTCGGGGAAGGAATAAACCCGCAGGTTTTCGAGCGATATCGCTAGGGTGGACAGTATGAGTAACACGGAGCAGGCCCCGGAAAAGATGCAATGTGCCGCCCGGCCCGGCAACGCCGCGGTGGAGATCATCACAAGCCGTGAGGTGCCGCTTGGCGGACCGCGCGCGATGCCGGTTCGCCGCACCCTGCCGCAGAGGAAGCGGTCTCTCATTGGGGCGTGGTGCTTCGTGGACCATTACGGCCCGGACGATGTTTCGGTCACCGGCGGGATGGACGTGGCCCCTCACCCGCACACGGGATTGCAGACGGTCAGCTGGCTGTTCGAGGGCGAGATTTCCCACCATGATTCCGGCGATCATCACGGGACGGTGCGCCCGGGCGAGCTCAACCTTATGACTTCTGGCGCGGGCATCGCGCACTCCGAGGTCTCCACCCCGGAGACCACCACTTTGCACGGGGTGCAGCTATGGCTCGCGCTGCCGGATTCCGCCCGCTCCACCGCGCCTCGAAACTTTGAGCACTACGCGCCGCCGCTGCGTGAGGTTGAGGGCGGCCAGGTGCTGGTCTTCCTCGGCGAGTTAGCCGGCGAGCATTCCCCGGTGGAGACCTTCAGCCCACTGGTGGGCGCGGAGTTGCGCATTGCCCCGGGCCAGACCATGGCGCTGGGGGTCAATCCGGAATTCGAGCATGGCCTGCTGGTCGATGCCGGAGAGGTGGAGCTAGAAGGCGTGGCGGTTCAGCGCGCCGAGTTGGCCTACACCGGACTGGGCGCGGAGGTGCTCCATGTTTACAACGGCGGGCAGGACACGGCCCGCTGCCTGCTCATCGGTGGCGAGCCTTTCGGCGAAGAAATTCTGATGTGGTGGAACTTCGTGGGCCGCACCGACGATGAGATTCGCGAGTTCCGCCAACAGTGGCAGGACCGCACCGAGCGCTTCGGCCAGGTCCCTGAATACGTGGGCCACGGAGGCCCCGGCCGCAACTCCGAGGGCATGAGCTGGCTACCCGCCCCCACCTTGCCGAATGCCACCATACGCGCCCGCCGCAACCCCGATCCGGTTGCCCGCCCCGAGAATGGCGACGGTAGCTAGAACCGGCCGGCGCAGGGCCTTGGCCTTAGGGTTACGGCCTTCGCGAGGTCGGCGCCTTGAGAGCGCGGGCCACCCCGGCTAGGCGTTCACGGAAAGCCGGGCTGGTGCGGAAGACAGCTGAGACGCGACGTATGAACCGCGATGCATGAATGATGCATGAACAAGGAATAAGGAGGACCCAAACCAACCATGTCAGACCAACCTGAAGCAACAGTCATTGATACCCACGCGCACGTATACCCCGCGCGCTACCTGGACCACCTGGAAGAACTTGGTGTGCCCGCGGCCTCGACGAAGATCGCCCGCAATATGCGCGCCAGCGACGAACCCGCTGAAATGTCCGCACGCCTGGCGCAAATGGATGAAGCCGGCGTGCGCCTACAGGTCATCTCCGCTACTCCACAGAGCCCGGAGTTTTCCGGCGTGGGCGGCGTTAGCCAAGCGCAGGCGGTTGGCGCGGCGCGGATGGTTAACGATATCTATGCGGAATTAATCGATGCCTACCCGGGTAGGTTCCTGGCCTACGGCGCGGTGCCCATCGGCTTTCCGGAGGCGGCCGCTGAGATGGCGGCGGAACTCGCCGAGCACCCCGGATTTGTGGGCGTGGCCATCAACGCAATCTTCCAAGACCCGGACGCCTCCGTGGCGGAGGAGCGCTACTTCCCCCTCTACGAGCAGCTGGCAAGTACCGGCAGCGTGCTCTACATCCACCCCACCGGTCAGGCCGCCCACGCCCCCGGCATGCGGTCCTGGGGCCTGGATTGGGTCAACGGTGCACCCATGGAGGATGCGATTGCCGCGCTGCAGTTGATGAAGCAGGACGTGCCGCGCAAATTCCCGCAGATGCCAATCCACATCGCCCACCTTGGCGGCGATCTCCCCTTCCTAGCCCAGCGCCTAGAGGATAATTTCGAGGATTGGGACTCCTTCCCCACCTCACCGGCGCAGACCCTGCGCGAGCTGTGGTTTGACTCCGCCAACTTCACCCCCGGCGCCCTGCGGCTTGCCGAGGAAATCTACGGTGGTTCCCACCTGCTGACCGGCTCCGATTACCCGTACTTCCAGGATGAGAAGTACACGCGTTCGGTGACGTACATTCCGCGGGCCGGGCTCGGTGACGCCTTCAACGACTCCCTCTGGCGGGGCAACGCGTTGAGCCTTTACGGCCCCAAGCTAAAGGCCGTATTCGGCGAGTAAACGTAGTGATGCTCTTCTACGGGTGGGGTCTGGGGATTCGGCCGTGGCCTTCACACGCCACGGCCGTGGTGCGCGCCGAGTATGTGGCGGGTTGGCGCGCCGCGGGATTCCGGGCATAATTGTCCCCCTTCATGGTGTCCCAGTTACTGCCATCCACCTGCGGCTACTACACTGGGGCGTTATGACTAACCCGAGTGATTCCACTGCGCACCGCTACACCCCAGAGTTAGCCGCCGAGATCGAAAAGAGCTGGCAGAGCTACTGGGAAGAACACGGCACCTTCCATGCCCCGAACCCGGTTGGCGCACTTGCCACCGATAAGCCGCTGCCGGAGGACAAGCTCTTTGTCCAGGACATGTTCCCGTACCCTTCCGGCGCGGGTCTGCACGTGGGCCACCCGCTGGGCTACATCGCGACTGACGTGTTCGCGCGCTACAACCGCATGCTGGGCAAAAACGTGCTGCACACCCTGGGTTATGACGCGTTTGGCCTGCCGGCCGAGCAGTATGCAATCCAGACCGGTACGCATCCACGCACCACCACGATGGCGAACATCGAAAACATGCGCCATCAGCTTTCCATCCTGGGCCTGGGCCATGACGCCCGCCGTTCAGTGGCCACTACTGACACTGAGTTCTACAAGTGGACCCAGTGGATCTTCTTGCAGATTTACAACGCGTGGTTTGACGAGGAGCAGCAAAAGGCCCGTCCGGTCTCGGAGCTTATTGAGGAGTTGGAATCCGGCCAGCGCCAGACCAAGGCTGGCGAAGACTACGCCACGTTGAGCGAGGAGCAGAAGCGCGCGGCGGTGGATGAGTTCCGCCTCGTTTACCTTTCTAACTCCACGGTGAACTGGTGCCCGGGCTTGGGAACGGTGCTGGCGAACGAGGAGGTCACCGCGGAGGGTAAGTCTGAGCGCGGTAACTTCCCGGTCTTCCGCAAGAACCTGTCCCAGTGGATGATGCGCATCACGGCGTACACGGACCGCTTGCTCGATGATCTTGAGCTCCTAGATTGGCCTGAGAAGGTCAAGTCCATGCAGCGCAACTGGATTGGCCGCTCCCGTGGTGCTGAGGTGACCTTCACGGCGGAGGGTCACGAAATCGAAGTCTTTACCACCCGCCCTGACACCCTGTTCGGCGCCGAATATGTGGTGCTTGCGCCCGAGCATGAGCTGGTCGACGCGCTGGTCTCCCCCGTTACGTACGACGCTGATGTGGATTCCCGCTGGACCTACGGGAATGATAATCCTGCGGACGCCGTCGAGGCGTACCGCGCGGACATTGCCGCCAAGTCTGATCTGGAGCGCCAGGAGAACAAGGAAAAGACAGGCGTATTCCTGGGCACCTACGCCGTGAACCCGGTTTCCGGCAAGCGGGTCCCAATCTTCATCGCAGACTACGTCCTGACGGGATACGGCACCGGCGCCATCATGGCGGTTCCGGCGCACGATACGCGCGACTATGAGTTTGCCACCGAGTTTGGCCTGCCAATTACCGAGGTAGTCTCCGGTGGTGACGTCACCCAGGAGGCCTACACTGAAGACGGCGTGCTGGTGAACTCCGCCAATGATGAGGGCCTGGATCTCAACGGCAAGAATAAGGCTGAGGCGATTGCCGCGACGATTGAATGGCTTGCCGAGAACGGCAAGGGACGCGAGAAGGTTCAGTTCAAGCTGCGTGACTGGTTGTTTGCCCGTCAGCGCTACTGGGGCGAGCCCTTCCCCATTGTCTACGATGAAAATGGCCAGGCACACGCCCTTCCAGAGTCCATGCTGCCGATCGAGCTGCCCGAGGTTGAGGACTACAAGCCGGTATCCTTCGACCCGGAGGATGCTTCATCGGAGCCGCAGCCACCGCTGGCTAAGGCCCGCGAGTGGGTTGAGGTTGAGCTCGATCTTGGTGACGGCCTGAAGAAGTACACGCGTGACACCAACGTCATGCCGCAATGGGCGGGTTCCTCCTACTACCAGCTGCGCTACATCGATCCGGTCAACGATGACAAGCTGGTGGACCTGGAAAATGAGCGCTACTGGACCGGCCCCCGCCCGGAGCGCGGCGGCGAGAAGGATCCGGGCGGCGTGGATCTGTACGTCGGCGGCGTGGAGCACGCCGTGCTGCACCTTTTGTACTCCCGTTTCTGGCACAAGGTGCTCTACGACCTAGGCCATGTGACCTCCAAAGAGCCGTACTACCGCCTGTTCAACCAGGGCTACATCCAGGCTTACGCATACACGGACTCCCGTGGCGTGTACGTGCCTGCCGCCGAGGTTGAGGAGAAGGACGGCAAGTTCTACTACAACGGTGAAGAGGTAAACCAGGAGTACGGCAAGATGGGCAAGTCCCTGAAGAATGCCGTGGCTCCGGATGAGATCTGCCGCGACTTTGGCGCGGACACCCTGCGCGTCTACGAGATGGCGATGGGTCCGCTGGATACGTCCCGCCCGTGGGCCACTAAGGACGTGGTTGGTGCGCAGCGCTTCCTGCAGCGCCTGTGGCGCCTCGTTATCGATGAAACAAGCGGGGAGCTGGCCTGCACGGATGCCGAGCTGACCAAGGAAGACCTCCAGCAGCTGCACCGCACCATCGCCGGCGTGCGTGATGATTACGCCAGCCTACGTGATAACACCGTGGTCGCGAAGCTGATTGAGTACGTCAACTACGTCACCCGCACCTACGGCGGCGCGCAAGGTAAGGGCGCACCGCGGGCCGCGGTTGAACCTCTTGCCATCATGGTCTCCCCCGTTGCCCCGCATATCGCGGAGGAACTGTGGAAGCGCCTCGGCCACGAGGAGACCATCACGTTTGAGTCCTTCCCAACCTTCGATGAGAAGTACCTGGTGGATGACGAGATTGAGATTCCGGTCCAGATCAACGGCAAGGTGAAGGCCCGCGTCAACGTTGCCACGGACGCTGAGCAGGATGCGGTCATCGCCGCCGCCCTGGCCGATGAGAAAATCGCCGCGATCACCGAGGGCAAGGACATCATCAAGAAGATTTACGTCCCTGGCCGCATGGTGAACCTGGTCGTGAAGGGCTAGCCGCCGGTTCGGTTAGCGAAGGTGCTTTCAGTCGGGCGCCCGCTCCCCATCAGTCCCCGTTCGGGACGCGGCGGGGGCGGGCGCCTTTCTGTGGCGCAAAGTACTAAGAACGCTTCGCCGGCCGGAGCAATCCTAGGATTGCTCCCCTGACTCGTAACGGGACTGCCAGTAGCCCACGGTGGCGGAAACGAAGGCGGTCCCGGCAAAGACATTGCCGGCGGCCGGTTCAGGGGAATCGCCGCGCGCCGGGAGGATCAGGGCCAGGGTGCCCGTGGGTAGATTCACGTCGCAGACGTAAAAGTCCGTGCCGGTGATGCCATTGGTGCGGCGTTCCACGGCGGTAATCTCTGCGGCGAGGGTGGCGATGGGGGTCACGCGGCGAGGATTGAAGTCCTTGTGGAAACGCTCCACCGACTCGGAATAGAGCACCTCGGGGACGATGGTGTCCGGGGTGGCGGAGCCGTCAGCAGTCGCCACGCCCTGCTCGCGCCACTGCTCCACATCGTTGAAGAGGGAGTACTCCAGGCCCCATGCGGACAGCTCAAGTTTGTCCGTGAACAGTGCCTCTCCGCCAACGGGGTTGCCGGGAGGAAGGTGGAAGGCTTCATCCGTTGAAGCGGCGACCTGGTTGTAGACCTCCCCCTCGGGGCCCTGCCCCGGGCGGCGCAGCTGGACCAGTATCAGGTGGTCAATGACGCGATACGCGCTGGCGATTAGCGGCTTGCCCGTGGAGAAAGCCACAACGGACGGGTGGCCGAGGTTTGAGTCAAATACGCTCACGCGCACGCCGGATTCATCCTGGTGGCTGACTACATTGTCGTAGAAATCAGTCTCGTAGTCACTCGCCCCAAATTCCTCTTTGAGGTAGTGGTCTAGGTCGGTGAAATCATCTTCGTCGAAGCCGATTGCGTAGTACGGGTCGTAAGCCATGGTGCCCATCCTAGCGGGCGGTTGGGTTAGGTGGGCCGGTTGCGTTGTTCGACGCTAGGATCGCTATGGCCTTTTCGCCGGTCCTAGAGCCGTCCGAGCGCCTCGCCCACGCGCTTGCCGGAGTGGATACATCCGCCGAGGAACGTGCCTTCCAGTGCGTTCTTGCCGTGCATGCCGCCACCGCCGAAACCGGAGGCCTCCCCCGCGGCGTAGAGGCCTTCCAGCACGCTGCCGTCCGGGTGCAGGCAGCGACCGTCCAGGTCGGTTTCGATGCCGCCTAGGGTCTTGCGGGTGAGAACCTTCAGGCGCACCGCAATCAAGGGGCCGTGCTTTTCGTCTAGGATGCGGTGAGGGCTTGCGGTGCGGACAATCTTGTCGCCTAAGAATCCGCGGGCCGTGCGAATGTAATTGACCTGGGCATCTTTGCTAAAGGCGTTGTCCAGCTGTGAATCGCGGTCTTCTAGGACCGTGCGCAAAGCCTCTAGCGAAATCTGAGGGGCGCCGTCACCGGTGAGCTCATTCATGTCATGGACCAGCTCCTCGATGGTGTCCGCCACCACCCAGTCGATGCCGTTATCCATAAACGCCTTGACGGCCACGTGGGTGCCGGGGCCTAGTTTGCCCGCTAGCTTCTTGAAGGATTTGTCAGTGAGATCCGGGTTCTGTTCGGAACCGGAGAAGATGAATTCCTTGTCCGCGATGGTCTGGTTGAGCAGGAACCATGAGTAACCGTGTCCGGTGCGGCCAATGTGGCTGAGTGCTGCCAGGTTATCCGAACCCGGAAACAGGTTGGTGGGCAGGCGGTTGCCCTCTGCGTCCAACCAGATGGAGGACGGGCCTGGGATGATGCGAATGCCGTGGCCGGGCCAGATGGGATCCCAGTTGGTCATGCCTTCCGGGTAATGCCACATGCGGTCCGTGTTGACCAGGTTGGCGCCCGCGGCTTTGGCAATGTCGATGCCGCGCCCGTCGACATGGGCCGGCACGCCCGTCACCATGTCCTCAGGGCAGGCGCCCCAGCGTTCATCCGGCCACATCTCGCGCACCTTATCCAGATTGCCACCGATGCCGCCCGTGGCGATCACTATCGCCTCACCACGCGCCTCGAAGTGGCTTTCTACGTCACGTGATGAGGCCTCACCGCGGGGCAGGTCGCTTGGCACGAGGACGGAACCACGCACGCCTACCACCTTGCCGCCCTCAACAATGAGCTCATCGACCTGGTGGCGGAAGCGGAACTCGACGCGGCCCTCCCTTTCGAATTCCTCCAGCGGCTCGCGGAATACCCGGACCACCTCTGGGCCTGTGCCCCAGGTCAGGTGGAAGCGCGGCACGGAATTGCCGTGCCCGGAGGCGTCACCGGAGCCGCGCTCCGCCCAGCCGATGGTGGGCAGAACGTTAAGCCCTAGGCCCTTGAGGTAGTCACGCTTCTCCCCCGCCGCGAACTCGACGTAGGCGTGCGCCCACTTGCGCGGCCAGCGGTCATGGTCCGCGTCATCAAAGCCGGCGGTGTTTAACCAGTCCCGCAGCGCCAGTTCCTTGGAGTCCTTGACGCGCATCATCTTCTGCTCCGGCGAGTCGACGTAAAACAGCCCGCCTAGGGACCAGAAGGCCTGGCCGCCTAAGTTGTTGCGGTTCTCCTGTTCGAAGAACACGACCTGTTTACCTGCCTTGGCAGCCTCGTATCCGGCGGTCAGGGCTGCTAGGCCGGTGCCGACGATGATGATTGGCTGAGTCTCCGTTGTGTTCATGGGCAAAAGTATACGGATAATCCTGATGAGTGGAAGGGGTAATGCAGGGGGTGATGTGAAAGCTTTAGGGTCCGTCCCAGGGGTTGAAGGCAGGGTATCTAGTTACCTTTTTGAGCATTTTCACTGGTAGGCACCCCTATCGCGGCGTGAAGTTGACCACATAAAACCGGGTAAAATCCCAGGTGGAACCTGGAAGTCGCCGCGTGTTTTCCTTCCGTTAACCTTTGGGATACGGGTGTGTTACCCCACGTCAGTACGTTAATAAGGCCGCGGTAACCAACGCGTCGCTTATTTGTGCTTTGGTTGCCGAAAGTTTGCGAGGAGTTTCCTCTTTGGGGCCCTCACGGCCGTCCGGTGGCGGTGAGTATTGACCGCTACGGGCGCTAGGAACAACCACCTTTATGGAGAAATAATGACCATGACCCCAGTGCCGCCCTCCAACCAAGAGCGCTCCAAGAACCGGGAGCTGGCTCCGGAGCAGCCTGAGATCAACAATGATCATCTTGATGCTGAAGAGTCTCATCTTCAGTCCCCTCTGACCAAGCTGGGCCTTAAGGGTAAGGGCCTGCAGTGGGCTAACTGGATTGCCGTAGCGGTGGGTATCTACCTGCTGATCACCGCGGTGAACGTTATCGGTGACGGCTTCAAGACCGCTACCGGTGGCCGGGCGGAAGAGCTGTTTGCCTTCGCCTCCAATCCAATGGTTGCCCTGATGATTGGTGTGGTTGCTACCGCCTTGATTCAGTCCTCCTCCACTACGACCTCCATCGTGGTGGGCCTGGCCGCGGGTGGCCTGCCGATGTCCATCTGCATCCCGATGCTCATGGGCGCAAACATCGGCACCACCTTGACCTCTACCCTGGTTTCCCTGGGCATGGCCAAGGATAAGGAAGCGTTCCGCCGCGGTTTTTCCGCAGCGAGCGTCCATGACTTTTTCAATCTCTTGGCGGTGCTCATCTTCCTTCCGCTGGAGCTGATGTTCGGCCTGCTGGAGAAGACTTCTGGCGCTGCAGCCAACGTCTTGGCGGGCTCGGATGGTGGTCCAGTGGCCGCAGTGGTTGGCGGAGTGGGTTCCGTGATTAAGGCAGGCACCGAGCCTTTGGCCAACCTGATTGCGATGCCGTTTGAAGGCCTCAGCGACGCGGTGGCCGGCGTTATCCTCATTGCCATCGGCGTGTTGTTGATTCTAGCTGTCATCAACTTCATCGGCACCCTGCTCAAGGCGGTCATGGTTGGCCGGGCAAAGGCCATCCTGCACAACGCCATTGGCCGCGGCCCGATCTCCGGCATTTTCTCCGGCATGTTGATGACCGTACTGGTCCAGTCCTCCTCCACTACCACTTCCCTAGTGGTTCCGCTCGCCGGCTCCGGCACCTTCTCGCTGCGCCAGATTTACCCATTCACCTTGGGCGCAAACATTGGCACCACAGTGACCGCTTTGATCGCCGCGTTCGCATTTACCGGTGGTGAGGCTCAATTCGCGCTGCAGGCGGCGCTGGTTCACCTGTTCTTCAACACCTTCGCCACCATTCTCATTTTCGGTGTCCCATTCCTGCGAGAGATTCCGCTGTATGGTGCGGTAACCATGGGTAACCTTGGTGCAAAGAACAAGCTATATGTTGCCGCGTGGGTGCTGGGAGTATTCCTGGCGCTGCCAGCAGTAATCATCGCCCTGACCGTGTTTGTGTAATATTTTCCCTTTCATTTCCCTGTCGCATAAGGAGCCTGCCGATGTCCAAGTTCAGTGAGACTCTCAAAGAGCTGCGTGAGCAGATCGATGCAAAGGGCACGCCGGATGAGCAGGATGCCCAGCTCGAGCATCTCGATGAGTATGTACCCACGGCGCATCACACGGTTGATGGGCTGCGCGGCTTTGTCCATAACCTGGTGGAAGACATGCGCGGCAACGATGATGCCGAGGCTGAGGACGCTGGTGAAACCTCTCCTGCCCCTAAGCCGGATGCCGTAGCAGATGGTGTGTAGCTTCAGATAACAACGTAAAACGTCGAGAAAGGGCCGCAATCCTAGCACTGGGGTTGCGGCCCTTGGCGTTAATCTAGCTCGTTTTAGGCGTCGATGGTAACCACCGTGCGACCATGGGAACGGCCCTCAATGAGGTTAGCCCCGGCCTCGGCCACCTGGTCGAGAGTGACGGTAGTAGTCAGGCCGTCGAGCACGTCGCGGTCTAGATGGTTAGCAAGCAATTCCCATGCACGTCCGCGGTACCGCCGAGGGGCATCGACGGAGTTAACACCGGTCAAGGTGACATTGCGGAGGATAAACGGCATGACGGTGGTCTCCAGCTGTGGCGATGACGCCAGACCGGTTGAGGCCACTACCCCACCCCACTGGATCTGGGACAACACGTTGGCCAGCGGGGTGCCGCCGAGTGTGTCTACGGCGCCGGAAAAGCGGGCCTTCTGGAGTGGCTTGCCTGGATCCATGAACGCGGCGCGGTCAAGGACGTCTTGGGCGCCGAGAGCGGAGAGGTACTCCCCCAATTCATCCTGGCGTCCCGTAAGCGCAGTAACCTTGTAGCCCAGGTTGCTCAGCAGGTTTACCGCAATAGACCCCACGCCACCGGTGGCTCCGGTGACGAGTACGGGCGCGGCTTCCTCAGCGGGCGGCAACCCGTGGTCCAACAGGGCGTTGACGCACAGCGCCGCCGTGTAACCGGCCGTGCCGATTGCCGCGGCCTGTTCCGCCGAAAAGCATTGAGGAACCTCAACCGTGGCTTCCGCCGGGACCCGCTGCAGCGAGGTGTACCCGCCATGGCGAAATTCCCCAAGCCCTGCGCCATTACAGGTCACCAGGGTTCCGTCCTCCGTGGTGCCCACGGCATCGATGCCTGGGACAAGCGGCGAGATGCGCATGACGCCTTTGTCCCCGGCCAAGGCCATGGCGTCCTTGTAGTTCAAGGAGGAATGGCTGACATTGATAGTAAGCTCCCCCTCCCCTAGCCAGGCTTGCGGGTCCGCCTCTTTCCGGTGGGAGATGGAACCGTCTTCGGCACGTTCAACAATGAAGGTAGTCATGCTTTCGAGGGTACCGCGGGCGCGCGGCACAGGTGTTGCGGTGTCTGACAGGCCACAGTCCGCCAGCATTCAGGTAGCCCTGCTAGATTGGTCTCTCCATGACTATTGACACGCCTACTACGCAGGGAGCCACCGCCAAGGACGTACACGACCGGCGGGTCTCCAAGCTGCGCCGTGACGCGTGGGTGGTTCTTGCCTTAATGCTTGGCGTGGTGGTGCTGGTAACCCTGGGCAAGCCTTTTATAGAAATTCCGGGGCTGATCGAAGGTTCCGCACACCGGACGCGCAGCCTCGACCTGCGATTCTTTAATGGCTTTGATAATCCGCCGGTCTGGTACGGCCCATGGACCAACACCCTGGGAAACATTGCCCTGTTTTTCCCGCTGGGCGCGGTGCTCACGGTGCTCGGCCGGGTAAGCAGGCGCGTAAGTTTCGGCGTGGCCTTTACCGCCGTAGCTCTGGCCGCGATGAGCATAGGCATCGAGGTGGCTCAATACGTCTTCGGCCTCGGATTCAGCGATATCGATGACGTGGCCTGCAATACCATTGGCGGAGCCCTAGGCGGAGTCCTGCTGGCTCGCGCCGACTATGAAGCACAGGCCAGGACCCTTCATCGCCTGGGCTTCGTAGCGGCAGTGGGGCTATGCCTGTTGCTCATAGGGCTGCTTATGTAGTCCAATCCGGCGACACTCCCGGATCAGAGCGCTGTGATAGGAGCGCCAACTTTGTCCAGGATCTCCTCGATTAGCACCTGGCCATGGTCTGAGAGCCCGTTGACCTGGCCAGACTCCGGCTCACGGGTGAAGACCCCAAGCGAGTCAAAAATGATGGTGTTGGAGCTGCCGCCGCGTTCATCGATGCCGGAAACCAAGCTGTGGCCCTCCGGGGGATTCTCCAGGCAATTAACCAGGGCCCGGCGCAGGTCCTTGCGCTGGCCCTTGGAGGAATGCACGGGGAGCGCCTTCAAAATGACGTCCAAGGCGCACTCTATGCAACCGATGAGTTCAAAGCCCTTCTCCGTCAGCTTTAACGTCCCGGTCTGGCTATTGTGCCGAACGGCCCCCATGGCAATGAAAAGCTCTGCCAAGGCCTCGAGGTGGGTGGGATTAAAGCCGCTGGGGCAGGCGTGGATGTGCTTTAGTGGGTAGTCCCGGACGTGCTTTTTGAGCGCCTTTAGTGATTTAACAGGGAATTGCCCGCTAGAGTCCACCGCTTGGGGCGTGCGAAAGAAGCGCAGGTAGTGCAGGAAGAATACGCCAAGCCCCTGGCGGAGCTCATCCCGGTCGGAGTGCAGCATTGCCGAGGAGTGCGAATTAAACCCTGGCAAATCACTAATCGAGGTGACGTTGCCCACCGCGTCCTGCACGGTTTCTGGGCGGGAGGGATTGATGAGCTCATTGACCCACGGATCGTCAACTTCAAGGCCATCCGCCGGGGCGGCGTAACTTGCGGCGGCTGCCTTGCTCAGGCGGGTGGCAATGATTGCCGTATCCGCCGAGGTCAGCTTGTCAAAACTTTGGGCGGCGTCCAAGTTGGGCAAGTGGGTAGCCAGCGCGGCCTGCTGGCGGGAATCTAGCGCCAGGCCGGTGAGCTGCATCCGCACGAGTTCTAAAAGCTGGGACATGTAGCCAGCGTGCGGGGCGCTTTTGAGGGCATCGGGGCCAATCGCGTCAGTTAAGCGCGGAAGCTGTCCACGATAATCCTGCCTGGTCGCCAGGCGGGTAATGTGCACCTGCCAGCAGCCCTCTGCGGGATGGTAGATGACCTCATTTTCGAGGTTGGATAGCGAGGTGCCAAAGAAACCGGCAAAGCTGGTGCCGGCGATCTCATCCACGGAAAAATCATCTCCGTCTTCAATAAAGGCCCCATGGCCCGGCGCAAAGCCGAAGGCGGCGTGGATGTAATCCGCCATCTCCTCCACGGTGATGTACGGCTGCGCCATAACCGTCCTCTCCGAGTAGGGATGGATGTTTTCAAGGTCTAAGCGATAAATAACTGCATCATTCATGCACCCACCGTAAACAGCGCAAATGCGCCGGGGGAAGAGCTTGTCCAATGGATTGTGCAGGCTAGAGGGAAACAGGGGTGAGGTTAGCCGGTCTTCCCAACGGCGTTAATTACCGCCTCGGCAACGCCCTTGGCGAAGGGTGAGACGCCGGTGATGGTGGCTGAGCCGGGACCGGTCCACGAGCCGTAGCCCAGCAGGTGAAGGTGGGGGACGGTGGCGTTAAACGCCACTTCACCAGTGGAATCGTTGCGTTCGAGTAGGGCGCGCAGGGGGCGCAGCGCGGGGCGAAACCCGGTGGCCCAAATGAGGCAATCAACCGGATGGGCCCCACCTTCGTTGAGCTCATCGAGGCTGGCGAACATGGGGGTAGCCTCGAGCTTGCCGGCGTTACGTGCCCTGAGCACGGGCGGGACCATGACAATATCGCCCAGTTCGGACTCGGACCCAGGATCCGGCTCACCGCGCTGCATGGCGTTGAGACGTTCGCGGTTGCGCTGAAAGAGCACGCGCCCGTCCACGTCATCGGGCATCCAGCGAGGCGTGGAGGTCGTAAACCATGTGGTGGAGGAGACGGCGGGGGCAAGGGCGAGCTCGGCTGCGATTTGTGCGCCAGAGTTTGCGCCACCCACAACGGCCACCTTTTTGCCGTGAAAATACTCGGGCCCCGGATAATTGACGGTGTGGAATTGCTCCCCGTTAAATCTGCCGGGGTAGTGGGGGACAAACGGCGATTCCCACGTACCCGTGGCCGCCACAACAGTGGGTGCAACCCACGCGGCCTGACCTGCGGGAGTGTCGCCACTGATGGTAAAAAGCGTCCCGTCATGGGCAACGTTAGTAACCCTCACGGGACGTTGGACGGGAAGCTCGTAGCGTCTTTCGTATTCGCTGAGGTAGTCCACCACGTGGCTTGCCGGCGGGAAACCGTCATAGTGGGGCATTGGCCAACCGGGCAGGTTGGATGCGTTAGACGGGCTAAACAGCGTCAGGCTCGGCCACGTGTGCTGCCACGATCCGCCGGGGCGGTCATTGGCATCCACAATGACGAAGCTGATGGGGCTTTTGGCCCGCCGGTTGTGGCGGTGAAGGTAATAGCCGCAAGCCAGCGCGGATTGCCCGCCGCCAATGATGACGCAATCTACCGCGGTTGTAGTGCCGGTGCTCATGCCATCAAGTCTACGGAATCAGTTTGCGCTCACGGGCCGCGGTGACCGCGGCCGTACGCGTCTCCACGCCCAGCTTCTGATAAATGTGAATGAGATGGGTCTTGACCGTGGCCGCGGAGATAAACAGGCGCTTGGCCAGCTCCTTATTGGTTGCGCCGGTAGCTAGCGCACGCAGGATTTCAATCTCACGCTGGGACAGCTGGGGCATCGGGTTGCTGATATGCTCCGCAAGCAGCGCCGCAACGTCAGGGGACAGGGTCCGCCTTCCCGCGGCGGTGTTTAGCACGGCCCTGCGCAGCTCTTCCTCTGGCGCGTCTTTCAGGAGATATCCCATGGCGCCGGCTTCAATCGCGGACACAATGTCTGAAGCGGTGTCATAGGTGGTCAATATGAGCACAGGGGGACCGCCGGCGGCTACTACCCGCCCAGTGGCGGCGATGCCGTCAACGTCAGGCATCTGGATATCGCACACTATGACATCGACGCCCGGTGGCAGCTCATCAACCGCGGCACCGGTTGCGCCTTCCGCAATGACGTCAATGTCATCGAAGCTGTTGAGAATGGCGCGAAGGCCGGCGCGCACCACCGGATGATCGTCAATGAGCATGACATTGACCATTACTTAAGCCCCTTCCTTGGCTCTAGCGGGATACGGATGGCCAAAACGGTGCCTTCTCCCTCGTGGGATTCCAGGTCAACGCTGCCCCCTACGTCCTCGATGCGCTGGTGAAGGCCGCTCAGGCCATAGCCTTTGGCCGCCGCGGTTCCCACCCCGTCATCTGCGATGTCTAAGGTGATTGCGTTATTGAAGAAGCTGAGGCTAAGGACTGCGTGGGTGGCCTTGGCGTGCTTAGAGACGTTACTGATTCCCTCCTGCGCAGCCCTGATGCACGCATTGACGATGGGGCTAGGGATGGACCGTGCGTGCTCACCTTCCACCACCAACGTCAATTCCAGGCCTGAACCTAGCGCTTGCTCGTGGGATTGGGCCCGGGTAACCATCCGCTCCAAGGCAAGGGCGAGCGGCAAGGCGGAATCCGGGGAAGCCAAATCCTTAACGAAGCGGCGGGCCTCCTCCAGATTGGCGGAGGCAACGTCCTCAATCATGCTGAGCTGGGGGTTACCACCATCCTGACGCCTGATGGCTCTGGACATCAGGACGATGGAGGATAATCCCTGGGCCACGGTGTCATGAATCTCCCGGGATAGGCGTTCGCGCTCCTCCAAGCGGCCCGCGAGGCGCTCGCTGGCTATGAGTTCCTCCCGCGTGGCGCGTAATTGCTGGGCGACCCGGCGGTAGCGATTGGCCTCCGCATGAAGGGCTACGTAGGCGTAATAGATGGCTACGGCAAATGCCGTGCCAATCGCCGGTCCAATGGCCGCGGCAATGGTCCACAGATCGGGGTAGAGGGAGAGGGGGAGAAAGGCGGCAACCGCCCATAGAGCGATGACCGCAAGAACCGCCGGTACCGTGGGCAGGAGGGCGAGGAAGAGGAACACCAGTGGGAATTCCAGCCACATGAAATCGGGGGAAAGCCACATCAAGGCAACCCACACAGCCGTTACGGTGCATAACCACAGGATCTTGTGTTCAGTGGGCAGGGGAGCGTTGGTCCTGGCACGCCGGCGTTCAAGTACCGTTCCCGCAAGGTAGGCCGCGCCAAAGGAGCAGGCCAGGACAAGGACCGGAAGGGATAAATCCTGGGAAACTCCGGTGCGTATGAGCCCGAAGAACAGCAGGACCGCCACCATGACATGCAGACCCACCTGAAGGGCTCCGAGGATGGTGTTCATGGCTTCCAAGGGTAGTAAACCAATCGCAGCTGGGTAATCAACCAGGTGGTTGATTCGCAAATGGCCTAGGCAGGCGATTACTTGCGCGCGTTGCCGGGGGACTATTAAGGGCATGTTTTTAGCTATCAGAGAAATAAACCATGCGCGCGGCAGGTTTGCGCTCATGGTGGGAGTCCTGGGACTCATAACCGTGCTGCTCATCATGCTGACCGGGCTGACCAATGGGCTGGGCAAGCAAAACACTTCAGCCCTTGAGGCGCTAGGCCCGCACAGCGTTGTTTTCAAGGGTGAAGATGCGTCCTTCACAGAATCCGCCATGGACGCAGATGACCGCCGGGCATTTCCGGGAGCGGTCCCGCTGGGGGTGAGCCAAACGCGGGCTGAATCCAGCCAGGCGGCCGCCGGCGTCGCCGTATTCGGCTTGCCGGCGGGCACGGCCTCCCCGGTGGGCGGGATTCCGGGAGAAGGGGTGTTGGTTCCGGAGGAAACCGCGCGGGATCTGGGGCTTGCCCCGGGGGCAGAGATAAACCTGGGCGGAAACCGGCTGACCGTGGCGGGCGTGGTCCCGGGGTTGGAATACTCGCATTCGCCGGTGGTCTGGGTCTCCACACAGGCCTGGCGGGCCGTTGCGCACGCGCCGGAGGGCACGAATGGAACGGTATTGATCTCGAATGAGGAGCTTTCTGAGGCGGCGGGCTATACCGTCACGGATCTGCCAGGCTCTTTCGAGGGGCTCGCGTCCTATTCCTCGGAAAGGGGCTCGCTCCAGGCCATTCAGGGATTCCTGTACGCCATTTCCGCGCTGGTCACCGTGGCATTTTTGGCTGTGTGGACCATCCAGCGGACCAGGGAGTTGGCTGTGCTCAAAGCCCTCGGGGCGTCCGGAAAGTACCTCCTGCGCGACTCGCTAGCCCAGGCCGCGATAGTGCTAGGCGTGGGCGCCGTGGGCGGGATGCTGGTGGGCCTAGGGCTAGGCGCCCTGGCCTCGGGCGCGCTTCCGTTCGAGCTGGACTGGGCCAGCGTCGTGGCCCCGGCCGTAGGCATTTTCATTCTGGGCATGGGTGGCGCCCTCTTGGCCACTCGGAAGGTTGCGGCAACAAATCCGCTTTTGGCAATGGGAGGTATCGCGTAAATGTCATCGCAGTCAAATGAATCACACAACGTGCTGAGCCTGAAGGATGTGACCGTTGAGTATGCGGATGGTGATGGGACCCTCCTCGCCTTGGATGGAATTGACTTCGCAGCGCAGGCGGGAATGTTGACCGCGGTCACCGGGGAGTCCGGGTCCGGAAAATCCACTCTCTTATCCGTTGCCGGCGGGTTGATCTCCCCGACGCGCGGAAGCGTGGTGATTGACGGTGAGCACCTGGATGACGCGAATGAGGCCGCTCGTGCGAGGATCCGGCGCGAGCGCATAGGCGTGGTGTTTCAGCAGGCCAACCTGCTCAGCGCGCTCAGGGTGAAAGAACAACTCCTCATCGCGGATCACCTGCGTGGGGTCAAGCCGCGGGGTGAGCGGGCGGAGGAGCTACTGGGCTACGTTGGCCTTGGCGGGCTGGGGGAGCGGCCTATCCGGCAGCTTTCCGGCGGGCAGCGCCAACGGGTGGGAATCGCCCGCGCGTTGATGGGCGAGCCCAGGTTGCTGCTGGCGGATGAGCCCACATCGGCGCTGGATTCCGCGCTGAGCCATGAGGTGATGCAGCTGATTAACCGGCTAACAAAGGAACTGAATGTGGCAACGGTCCTAGTTACCCATGACCGCTCACTGCTGGACTACGCGGATGAGGCTGTGGTTGTGGAGGACGGGCGCGTCACCCAAGCCGCCTAAGGTTTAAATAAATGGGCGCTATGTTTTTGCCATTTGCTGAGGGAGTTATTAATTTTTATGAAACATGAGAAGGACCGTCCGGCTGTTGAAGCGTGGCCCGCGCCCACAGCCCACCTCGTATGACCGCATGCCGCAGTTTGGCGCCCAGCACCTGACCATGGGTGGGGTGGCCGTGACCGCCTGCGGTATGTACGTGCTGGCCGCTCGGCGCGTAGCCGGTACCCCGCGCGGGCGGTGGCTGCGGCAGATGGTGGGCTGGGTCCTTGGGGTTACCGGTGCCGCCTGGGCCGTGTACTGCCTGCAGCCCAAATTCTTTGACGCGCGGGAATCCCTGCCGCTGCACCTGTGTGACGTGCTGCGCCCCATCATGGCCTTCGGCTTGGTTACCGGCAATGAGACCGCGTTGGCGGCCAGCTACTACTGGGGCATCGTGTTTAATCCGCAGGCCATGTTAACCCCTGATTTGAGCTACTTCGTGGAGCCGCGTTGGCTGCGCTTTGCCACCTACTGGTGCTTCCATATCGTGGCCCTGGCCGTGCCGCTGGGTCAGCTGGCGGCGGGGTACAGGCCAACCTGGAAGGGGTTTAGGCGGGCTAGCGCCATGGCAGCCGGTTACGTCCCATTCGCGATGACGGTTAACCATTTCACCAAGGGCAATTACGGCTTTCTAAGCCACGCCCCGGCCGGCAGGTCAATCATTGACATTCTGCCGCCGTGGCCCTGGTACATCGCGTGTGAAGCGGTTGGCGCCTTGGGCGTCTTCGCCCTGATGACGCTGCCCTTTAATAGGGACTAATCCCGGGCTGGGGCTCAACGCTCCATCGAAAGCAGGCGGGCCACCGCCTGCGGCAGGGCCGAGGCGATCCGGGACGCGGTGGTGGGGGCGTAGCCGTCTGGCGTTTCGGCCGCTACGGACGCCGCGTGGGCGTGGATGGCCACGCCGTGGAGGAGCTCAGTAACCACCTCCGCGCAGTTAGCGGGATCCTCAACGTGGCTCATCGGGGAGTTCAGGCGGGCAATGGTCTTGCCCAGCACCCCGGAAAGCACGTCGCCCGAACCGGGGGTGGCTGCGTAAGAATTGCCACAGTTGACCGTGTGGCAGGGCGCACCGCGGAAGGAAATCACATTAATCCGGCCCTTTTGCAGAACCACCGCGTTCAAGGACTTGGCCAGGCGCTGCACATTCTCGCCCCGGTTAGGGGTCATCTCTTCGCCAACCTCGGCGAGGTAGAGGCGCTCAAACTCGCCCGCGTGAGGGGTCAGGATAACCAGCGGATGCGCGCGCACCGCGTCGCGCAGCAGCTCATCCTCAGCCAGGATAGTAAGCGCGTCGGCGTCCAAAATGGTGGGGATTCCCAGGGCTAAGACCGCGGCGACCTCGGCGCGGGCCTTGCGGTCCTTGCCGCGGCCGGGACCCACAACCCAACACTGGGCACGGCCCGCCGATGCCACGTCGGGGTGGAGGACCACCTCGGGGTGGGTGCGGACCACGTCGGGTGCGCCAATGACGCGAACCATGGAGCCCGAAGTGCCCAAAGCGCCGGCCGCGGCCAGCACACCCGCGCCGGGATACGTCTCGGAGCCGGCGCACACGGCCACCACGCCCAGTGAGTACTTGTGGTCATAGTAGCCCGGCGTGGGGTCCGCAATCGGCCCGGTGCAGCCAATGGGTTGCGGCGCGGTTACCTTGCCGATGGAGGCCTCGCCGCGGCACACGGATTTTGGATTGCCGTAGACAAGCGGCTTTGGCCACGTGTACGTGGACGTAGCGGAGATGCGCGGGGATGGCTTGAGGGATGGCTCATAGGAGGCATAGGCCACCGGCTCGCCGAGGCGGTCGAGGCACTCGGCGAAGGACTCCGGGGACTTGGGCAGCTGCAGGTCGCAGAGGACTACCTGCCCGCACTCCGGCGCGAAGGCGTGCGCGGGGCGCAGCCAACCAAAGGTGATGGTAACGTCCGCGGTGACAAAATCATCGGGGTTTAAAGAGTGGTGCCCGTTATCGGCATTGATGCCGGTGGGGACGTCGATGGAAAGCACGGGAATCTTGGCGTGGCGCGCGGCCCTGAACAGGCCGCGTGCGGGCTCAGAGAGGTGCCTCTCGGAGGCCAGGCCGGCCACCGCGTCGATGACCAGGTCATAATCCGGGATGCGTTCCATCGCGGTCTGGGCGTTGATGACCTCACCGCCGGAGGCCTTGAACTCCTCCTTGGCCCGCTCGTGGCAGGAGGTGCCCACCAGTAGCGCATCGGCGCTGGCGGTGAGGAGTTTATCGATGAGGAATGCGGTGCCGTAGAGGCCGTCGCCGCCATTGCCGCCCGGGCCCACCAGGACCAGGACGCGTGGGGCCTCGATGTCCTTGATCATCACGTCGGCAGCCGCGGCAACACCACGGGCGGCCAGCTGCATCAACTCATCGGGGTGGCGCTGGTATTCCATGAGCGCAGCCTCTGCGGCGCGGACATCGGAAACGGAAAAGACTTCACGCATGCGAAGTAGCCTAGACCTGTTTGGTCCAATGTAAAACCGGAAAGCTTCTAGTCCGGCTGGCAGCCCGGACACCAAAACAGGTTGCGCCCCTCCATAACCTTAAGCGCAATGGGCTGGCCGCAGACGTAGCACGGCTGCCCCGCGCGGCGGTAGACGTAGACCTCACCGCCGTGGTCGTCCTTGCGCGGTTCCCGGCCCATGGCCTCAGGCGTGTGGGCATCGGCCACGGTATCGATGCGCCCGGCCTCGACGCCGTACCGCATCAGCGTAACCAGGTCCTGCCACAGCGCATCGAACTCCGTGCGGTCTAGCTTATTGCCGGGCAGGAACGGGGACACATGCTGGCGAAACAGGGTTTCCGCGCGGTAGATATTGCCCACCCCCGCATAGAGTTTCTGGTCCATCATCAAGGAACCAATGGAGCGGCGGGACGCGTGGACCCTGGCCCACAACGCGTCCGGGTTGGCGTCTTCGCGGATGGGATCTTCGCCCACCCGCCCCAGCATGGCCTCATACTCCTCCTCGGTAATCAGCCGGCAAAACTGCGGCCCGCGGAGGTTCGCCGTGGGCAAGTCCGCATCCCCCTGCGCCTCAAAGCGCAGCCGGATTTGGCCCCACAGGGAATCTTCCTCCTCGAAGCGGAAGGAGCCAATCAGGCCCAAATGGACATAGACAATGTGCTCCGGTTCCGGGTTATCGAAGTGGATAAACAGGTGCTTGCCCCGCGCCTCGGCATGGTTGAGGCGGTGCCCGTCGAGCAGGGCGGCCTCGGCAGCAAATCGCCCCTGGGGGCTGCTGACCGCAACCGGTTCGGGGCGGAAATCCCGGTTCAGGGTGCGGGCTAGGCGGTGAATCACATGTCCTTCAGGCATGCCTACCAATATAGTGTTTGGCCGAGTTCGGGCGCGGCACTAAAATTTAGGGCCATGACGCAGAAGATCGGTTTTGACCGCGAAAAGTACATCGAGATGCAGTCCGCGCACATCCACGAGCGGCGCGAAAAAATCGGCGGCAAGCTCTACCTGGAAATGGGCGGCAAACTCTTCGATGACATGCATGCGTCCCGCGTCCTGCCCGGCTTTACCCCGGATAACAAGATCGCCATGCTGGAGCGCATCAAAGATGACGTGGAAATCCTGGTCTGCATCAACGCCAAAGACGTAGCCCGCCAGAAGGTCCGCGCGGATCTTGGCATCACCTATGAGGATGACTTGTTGCGCTTGGTTGACGTGTTCCGCGAGCGCGGATTCCTAGTAGACCACGTGGTCATCACCCAGCTGGAGGAGGGAAACAGCCAGGCGGAGGCCTTCATTGAGCGCCTCGAGCGCCTCGGGCTCAAGGTGGCGCGCCACCGCGTTATCCCCGGTTACCCGTCCAACACGGATCTGATTGTCTCCGAGGAGGGCCTGGGCCGCAATGAATACGCCGCCACCACCCGCGACCTGGTGGTAGTCACCGCGCCGGGGCCGGGCTCCGGCAAGCTGGCCACCGCGCTGAGCCAGGTCTACCATGAGCACCTCCGCGGGGTTCAGGCTGGCTATGCGAAGTTTGAGACCTTCCCCATCTGGAACCTGCCTCTGGATCACCCGGTGAACCTGGCCTATGAGGCGGCCACCGTCGATTTGAATGACGCAAACGTCATTGATCATTTCCACTTGAGCGCGTACGGGGTATCCACCGTCAACTACAACCGCGATGTAGAGGCATTCCCCCTGCTCAAGACCCTGCTGGAGAAGTTGACTGGGGAGACCCCCTACCAGTCCCCAACGGATATGGGCGTGAACATGGCGGGCAATTGCATCATCGATGATGACGTGTGCCGTGAGGCCTCAAATCAGGAGATCATCCGCCGTTACTACAAGTCGTTGGTGGAAGAGGCCCGCGGCGGGCTTGATACCACCCGGTCTGACCGCGCAGCCGTGGTCATGGCGAAGGCTGGCATCAAGGCCGGCGACCGCCCGGTCGTAGCGCCAGCCCGTGAGCGCGCTTCAGAAACTGACGGCCCGGGCGCCGCTCTCCAGCTTGCCGACGGCACCATCATCACCGGCCGCACCACCCCCCTGCTGGGCTGCTCCGCAGCTATGCTGCTCAACGCCCTGAAACACCTGGCGGGGCTAGACGATGACTTGCATCTGCTCTCCCCGGAAGCCATTGAACCCATCCAGTCCCTCAAGACCGGGGCGCTGGGTTCCCGGAACCCGCGCCTGCACACCGATGAGGTACTCATCGCCCTGTCCGTCTCCGCCGCCAAGGATCCGCACGCGCGCGCAGCGCTGGCCTGCATCGACCAACTGGCCGGCTGTGACGCGCATACCACCACCATCTTGGGTTCCGTCGATGAAGGAATCTTCCGCAACCTGGGCGTGCTGGTAACGTCAGATCCAGTCTTCGCCCGCAAACAGGCCCTCTACCAGAAGCGATAATCATGACTAAGAAACAAACCCTCTCCAAGATCCTCCTGTACTACAAGTTCCAGCCAATTTCCGATCCGGACGCGGTGCGCCTGTGGCAGAAGGAACTGTGCGAGCGCCTGGGCCTGCGCGGCCGCATCCTGATCTCGGAGCATGGCATCAACGGCACCGTTGGCGGCCCCATCGACGCCTGCAAGGAATATGCCAAGCGCACCAAGGAATACTTCCGCGGCATTGAGTACAAGTGGTCTGAGGGCGGCGCTGAGGATTTCCCGCGCCTATCCGTCAAGGCCCGCGACGAAATCGTGGCCTTCGGCGCGCCCGGTGAGCTCAAGGTTGATGACAACGGCGTTATCGGCGGCGGCGTGCACCTTAAACCCGAAGAGGTCAACAAGATGGTGGAGGAACGCGGCGATGAGGTGGTCTTCTTCGACGGCCGCAACGCTATGGAAGCCGAGATCGGCAAGTTCAAAAACGCCGTTGTGCCAGACGTGAACACCACCCATGACTTCATCCGCGAGCTTGAATCCGGCAAGTATGACTGGATGAAGGACAAGCCGGTTATCTCCTACTGCACCGGCGGCATCCGCTGCGAGATCCTCTCAGCCCTGATGAAGAACCGCGGCTTCGAAGAGGTCTATCAGATAGACGGCGGCATTGTCCGCTACGGCGAGAAGTACGGCAATGATGGCCTGTGGGAGGGCTCCCTCTACGTCTTTGACAAGCGCATGCACACCGAGTTCGGCCAGGGCGTGGAGGACCCGGGCTTTATCCAGTTGGGCCACTGCAAGTGCGGCAAGCCGACCAACAAGTTTGAAAACTGCATCAACGAGGACGAGTGCCGCCAGCAAACGCTTATGTGTGAGGACTGCGCCGCGCACATTGAGACCCGGCATTGCGGCCGTCCGGAATGCGAAAAGGTCGCGGCCCAGCTCGCCGCGCAGCTAGGCGCGGGGGCCTAGGCGCCCAGGGAGGCGCTCCCGGGCGCGCCCCGGGAGTGCTTAGGGCAATCAGTGCAGTTAGTGCAGGGTCGAGGCGTAGATCATCTGGATGCCGTTAAACAGCCAGAACATGGAGTGCGGCACCAGCATGTAAAACACGCCCATCCAGGTGCGCCAACGCAGGTAGCGGCGGTACTTGGACAGCATGATGAAACCGGCGGCTAGCATGCCCACGGTGGGGATGGTAAGCGCCGCGATTCCCCAGATAAGCTGGGCGTTTGGGGTGCATAGCCAGATGGCCTCCCCGGCCTCGCACAGCGGGCCGCCCATGGAGCGGAAGACGATGCCCAACACGCCGGCCACCACCGCGGAGGAAATGAGCACGGCGAAGAGGAAGATCCAGGCCTGGCGCGAGGACCGGCGATTGGCCTCGGCTATTTCTGCGGGATCGGGTTCATCCGCCAACTCGTCGAAGCTACGGGGTTGGGGCCGAGGCCGGTTTGAATAGTCCGCATCGGCGCGGAGGTCATTTTCGGGGTGGTCTACGAATGGGTCGCTTTCGCCATGGAATAATCCAGCCATAATGAACCCAAGCCTAGCGGTGGGAGGCTGGATACACCATCATCGGCACAGAAAGGTGCGGCAGCAGCTCCGTGGCGGTGGAACCAAGGAACACGCGCTCCAGCGGGCTCATGGGGTTGGACCCCAACACCATGAGATCCCCCTTCTTCCACTTCAAAGAATCCACCGCGCCGGCCCAACCGGAGCCGGAACCGATGCTGGTGGTCACGTCGACGTCGGAATAGCGGTCCGCGATCGCGTCCACGGCGCGGTCCAGGAGTGCCAGGGAGTGCTCGCGCCACTCGTTGGTCAAAGACGCCGCCACGTCGTCCTTCTCGCTGAGCGGGGCGTGAACCATCGAGGCCGGGCTAAACGCAAGGATGCGCAGCGGCACGTCCCACCTGCGGGCCAAGCTGGCCGCGGCCAGCAGCGATGGATCGTCGGTCCGCGCGTTTTCATCGGTAAACGCGAAGTTCAGGCGGGTAACACCATGCTTGGACAGCTTGATGGAGCGAGGGATAAGCCCCAGTGGGATGGGGGAGTAATGCAGCAGGGCATCCGCGGTGGAACCGGCCAGGAATGTGCCCTTTGAGGCCGCCTGCTTGGAACCCAATAAGATGATGTCCGCTTTGAAGTCATGGGCGGCCTCGGTCAGCAGCTGCGGCTTGGAGGGGCCGTCAACGAGTACGGAAAAGTCCTTATCCCAGAATGCGCGGTCCAAGTCCGCCGCGTCTAGGGCCTTCCTTACGGCCTCCTTGCAGGCCTCGGCCTCACGTTTAAACCACTTTTTGTACTTGCCGCCCAGCTTGGACAGGGACGTTGAGTGCCAGGGCTGGATGAAAGTGGAGATGACGCGCACCTGCACGGGCGAGCTTTGCGAGAGCCACGCCGCATACTCCAATGCTTCCGGTCCGGAATGCCCCGGGGTCCAAGAAACAAGTATGCGTACCGCATCGCGGCGGTGGATGTCAGCAGACTTTTTGGACATGTATTGCTTCTAGACCTTTGTACTTGCGCGCCGGTGATTGCGCCCCACCGCCCTGCGCGGCGGGGCAGACAACCATAGGTCTATGATTATAGGCCCACAAGCATCGGGAACGGAACTGCCCCCCAGTGTGCAGGTAACCCGTTAGCCTATTCCGGCCCCGTGGGTTGCCGGTGACCCACGGGTTTCGCTGGTGGGTTCTGATGGTCCCGGTTACTTGCGGCCCATGTGGGTTGGGCGGTAGATAACGGCCAACTGATGGACCAGGTGGGAGATCTGCTTCGCGGTATGCAAACCATCGGCGTCCAGCCAGCGCAGGATCTCGGCTAAGGCCTCCGCGCGCTGGCGGGAGACAATCTGAAGCTCGGCCTCGCCCAGCTGGGTCAGCGCAACGAGCACGCCGCGGCGGTCCTTTTCATCGCGCATGCGCTCTACAAAGCCGCGGCGCTCAAGCTGGTAGAGCGCGTTGGATGCAGTAGGCATGCGGATGAGCTCCGCTTCAGCCACCTGGCTCACGCGGGACGGGCCGCGCTCCTTTAGCTGGTTCATGATGGAAACCTGCGAGGTGGTCAGGGAAGAACCCTCAGTTGTGCGCTGGAAGACCACCATCAGCTTGTTCAGGGAAGGCTGAAGCTGAGCAGCTACCTCAAGCGCTTCTTCCAGGCTGGACGGGGACGTCTCTGACTGTGGGGTTGGTTCACTCATGGAAACTAATTTAACAGAACCGCCCGGTTGCGCGGTAATGCGCTTGATGCTTGTTTCTGGAAAAACTATTTTTAGTTAGAACGTTGAATAGTTTATAGACCTATAAACTCCGCGCGATGGGTGCACCCCCACGTGCCGGGCCCGCCGCGTTCCCCTCAACCCCCTTGCCCTGGCCTTTCCCGCGCTATATCCGCAACCAGAGGTAATCAGAAAAGGAAAAACCTCGAGACCCACGCCGCTTGTGGTTAACCGGCGTGGGTCTCGAGGATCGGTCCACAGGACCGGGACATTGACTAGGATTGTGCCGCGCGCAGCAACGCTGATCTGCGCTTAACTATTAAGCGTCGCCAAGGATGAACTGCTCCAGTTCGGCGCGCGCAGCCTCATCGCCCATCTGTACGGGTGGGGACTTCATGAGGTAGGCGGAGGCCGGAAGGATTGGGCCCGCCAGGCCGCGGTCCAGGGCGATCTTCGCCGCGCGGACGGCGTCAATGATGATGCCGGCCGAGTTCGGGGAGTCCCATACCTCCAGCTTGTATTCCAGGTTCAGCGGGACCTCGCCGAACGCGGAGCCCTCGAGGCGCACGTACGCCCACTTGCGGTCATCGAGCCACTCAACGTAATCGGACGGGCCGATGTGCACGTTGCGGTCTTCCTTCTTGCCCGCCAGCGGGGAGGTGTGAAGGTTGGACGTCACGGCCTGGGTCTTGGAGACCTTCTTGGACTCCAGGCGGGAACGGTCAAGCATGTTCTTAAAGTCCATGTTGCCGCCCACGTTGAGCTGCATGGTGCGGTCCAGGCGTACGCCGCGATCCTCGAAGAGTTTCGCCATCACGCGGTGGGTGATGGTCGCGCCCACCTGAGACTTGATGTCATCGCCGACGATGGGAACGCCGGCGTCAACAAACTTTTGGGCCCACTCCGGATCGGAGGCGATGAATACCGGCAGCGCATTGACAAAGGCCACGCCGGCATCAATGGCCGCCTGCGCGTAGAACTTGTCAGCCTCCTCTGAGCCAACGGGCAGGTAGGAGACCAACACGTCGGCGCCGGAATCGCGCAACGCCTGGGCTACATCCACCGGTTCCTCGGGGGATTCCTCGATGGAGGCGAGGTAGTGGGTGCCCAGGCCGTCCAGGGTAGGTCCGCGCTGCACGGTAACGCCCAGGTTGGGGACATCGGCGATCTTGATGGTGCAGTTGCGGGAGGCCTCGGTGGCCTCGGAGAGGTCCTTGCCCACCTTGTCCGCGTCAACGTCGAACGCCGCGACAAACTCGATGTCACCTACGTGGTAGCCGCCAAAGGTGGCGTGCATGAGGCCCGGAATCTGCTCATCGGTGGCCGCATCGCGGTAGAACTCAATGCCTTGGATGAGCGAGGTAGCGCAGTTACCAACGCCGGCGATGGCTACCTTAACTTTTCCTGTCACTTAAAACTCCTTGAATTGTGCGTACCTTGCCAGGGTAGGGACGGATGGGCGGCCCGTGGGGTACGGCGCAATGTGGATCGATAAAGTAGGCGCGATTATGGTGGGGTGGGTGAGCACCGTTGGCTATAAGCACGTGGTTTCCCACGAATGGGAGCGCGCGGCACATTTGAGGGATCTACGCGCCGGGAGGCTTTCGCGGGCCCAGGTTTGCGATGCGGACTTCCTGCTCCGCGCGGCGGCGGAGCACCATGGAGTGGACTCCCCGCGCCCGTGCCCCGTATGCGTGGGCCCGTTGCGATTGACCCGGTGGGTCTATGGGGAAAACCTGGGCAGGCGCTCAGGTTCCGCGCGTTCTGAGGAAGAGATTGCGGCGATTGCCGCCGAGGGCCTCGAATTTACCGTCCACCGCGTTGAGGTATGCCCGCAGTGTCATTGGAATCACCTGCTGAGCTCGGCGGTTGCGTATTGTGACGGTCGATAGGGCGCTAGAATGGTGCTTTGGTTTACGCATGGCCGTAAAATGCCGGTAAGCTGCGAATACTAGTGATTCGCTGGTGAATCCAGACCTTAGATACACAGTAAAGGCGTATTAGAAGCAGTGAGCGATCAAGAATCGACTACCCCAGTCCGTAGGCATCGTCGCGCGGAGCGGAGCGAAAAGCGCAAGTGGCCATGGTATCTCCTGGCCGCGTTCCTTATTCTGCTGGCGATCCCCGCGGTGATGTTTGGCATTGCTTATGCCAAGTATGAGGTGCCGGAGCCGCAGGAGCTGACCAACAAGCAGATCTCCACCATCTACGCCAATGACGGGCAGACCCAGCTGGCACGCATCGTGCCGCCGGAGGGCAACCGTTCGCACGTGACCTTAGAGCAGATCCCCGATCACGTTGAAAACTCCGTGCTCGCCGCCGAGGACCGCGAGTTCTGGACCAACAACGGCTTTTCCTTCACCGGTTTCGGCCGCGCGGCCATCGGTCAGCTCACCGGCAACGCTTCGGCCGGCGGCGGTTCCACCATCACCCAGCAGTATGTGAAAAATACCCTGGTGGGCGACGAACGTTCTTACGTCCGCAAGGCTCGCGAGCTGGTTTATTCCATCAAGATGACCAACGAATGGTCCAAGGAAGAAATCCTTAACGCCTACCTCAATACTGTGTACTTCGGCCGCAACGCCTACGGCATTCAGGCGGCATCCAGCGCGTACTTCAACAAGGACGTGCGTGATTTGACCGTGGAAGAGTCCGGCCTCTTGGCGGCCATAATCCAGCGCCCATCGGCGCTCGACCCATGGAACAACCCCGGCGAGTCTGAGCAGCGCTGGAACTATGTGCTTGACGGCCTCGTGGATATGGGAGAGCTGGACGCCGCCGCGCGTTCCGGCATGGTATTCCCGGAGACCCGAAACCCGGCCGAGTACTCCGCGTACACGGAGGCAACCGGCGCGAACGGCCACATCAAGAACCAGGTCATTAAGGAACTCGGCGAGATTGGCATCACCGAGGATGATGTGACCACCCAGGGCCTGCAGATCACCACCACCATTGACATGAAGGTCCAAAACGGCCAGATCAATGCCGTGGACGCCAACTTGGCGCCGCTGCAGGAGGACGCCCGTGCTGGTGCGGTCTCCATCGAACCGGCAACCGGCGCGGTCCGCAGCTACTTCGGCGGCCACGACGCTAACGGCTGGGACTACGCCAATGCGCCGCTCCAGACCGGCTCCACCTTCAAGGTGATGGCCCTTGCCGCGGCGCTGCAGCAGGGTATCCCGTTGAGCACCATGTACTCCTCCGATCCCTATCAGCTGCCGGGGTCCAAGATTGTCGAGAACTATGACGGCAACGGCTGCGGCGTGTGTGACCTGCGCGTGGCGCTGAAGAATTCCTACAACACGACCTTCATGCGCCTGCAGGATGATCTCGAGAACAAGACCCAGGACACCGCGGATATGGCCCACGCGCTGGGCGTTGCGCGCAGCTTGCCGGGAATCGATGCGACCCTGACCGAAAATGGCCAGACCCCTTATGAAGGCATCGTCCTGGGCCAGTACCAGTCCCGCCCGCTGGACATGGCCACCGCGATGGCCACCCTGGCCAACGGTGGCGTGTGGCATGACACCTACTTCGTTGAGCGCGTTGAGACCAACACGGGTGAGGTGCTCTACGAACATCCAAAGGACGGCGGCGAGCGGCGCGTCTCCGAGCAGGTCGCGTACAACGTGCTCGACGCCATGAAGCCAATCGCGGCCTGGTCCAATGGCGCGCTGGCCGACGGGCGTGAGACCGTGGCCAAGACCGGCACCGCGCAGCTGGGTGACACCGGTGCCAACAAGGACACCTGGATGATGGGTGGCACCCCGCAGCTGGTCGCCGCCGTATGGGTTGGAACCGCGGATAACACCACCGCCATCTACAACGCGTGGGGCGGCAATATGTACGGCTCCGGCGCGGCCACCCAGATCTGGAAGGGCACTCTCGACGCGGCGCTTGAGGGCACCGAGGTGCAAACCTTCCCAGTGCCTGGCGCAATCCGCTACGGCAACCCGGACGTGAATCCGGGCACCTGGTATGACCCAAGCTGGTCCGCCCCGGCGGACACGTCGCAGGAGCCGACGGATGCCGCCCCATCGGAGCCCGCACCAACCGATGCGCCCGCTGAAGGCGAGGGCGCGGGCAACCAGCAGCCAAGCCCCGCCCCGGCACCCGAGCCGGAGCCCGAGCCGCAACCGCAGGAGCCGGCCATCGACGTGGGCCAGGCCATCGATGACCTGATCGAGAATCTCCCTAGCCAGTAGGGAGCTGTGGCTCATTAGCCCAGACTCGGGTCCCGTGCGCCGGACCCGGCAATCACGATGAAGTTCGCACGTTAACCAAGGAGTGACCGCGGTGGGCCACTGGAATAGGGACATCGTCACGTTGGCTCGCCGCGTTCCGGCCTCGGCGGAGCCTATGGCCCGTGGCGTGGTGAATTTCGTGGGCGGCCCCCGGGGCCGCTTCTCCCGCGGCGGGGCGAGCGCGGGCACGCCCCTGCTGGCGATTACCGCCTTCGCCTGGACGTTTTTAGCCCTCGGCTTCTTATCGAAGGCCAATTGCGCCGGCGGCTGGCGTGGCGATGACGGCATAGTACACCTGGATTGGTCCGGCAATCGCCAGTACATCTCCGCTTGTTACAACGATATTGTCCCGCTCTTTGGCGGCCGCGGCCTGGACCAGGGGGGATTCCCGTATGCCTATTCGTGGGTTGAGGGGGATCTGACCCGCTATATGGAATACCCGGTGCTGGCCGGCCTGTTTCAAGGCGCGGTGGCCTGGGCCTCGCGCCTGAGCTACCCGGTGGTGGAATGGGCCGGGGTGCCCCTGGCCGGGTGGTACTTCGCGGTGACCGCGCTGGTGATGTCCGTCTTCTGGGTCGCCACGGTGCTACTGGTCTCCCAGCTGCTGGGCAACAGGATCTGGGATGCAGTCTTGGTGGCCGCGAGCCCATTGGTCATAGTCCACGCGTTTACCAACTGGGATCTCATGTCCATCTTCTTCGCCGTGGTGGCGATGTGGCTCGCCGCGCGCAAGAAGATGGCCTGGGCCGGCGTGGCTATCGGGCTGGGCACGGCGTTCAAGCTGTGGCCTTTGTTTCTCCTGGGCGCATACCTGGTCCTGGCGGTGCGCCACAAAAAGATCGCGCCATGGGGCGTGATGGTGGGCTCCGCCGCCGCGTCCTGGATGGTGGTCAACTTTCCGGTCGCGCTGGCCTACCCGCAGGCGTGGGGCGAGTTCTACCGGCTCAATTCCACCCGTGGCGCGGAGTGGACCACCATCTACGCGATGTTCAACCGCGTCACGGGCGTTGGCCTCCCGGTGGATTTCCTCAATACTTTCTCGCTGCTGGGGTTCCTGGCCTGTTGCGTGGCGATTGGCATTTTCGGGCTCAAGGCGCGGCGCACCCCTCGCGTGGCGGAGCTGGTGTACCTCATCCTCGCCGCCTTCCTGTTGTTCAACAAGGTCTGGTCCCCGCAGTATTCGCTATGGCTGCTGGTGCCGGCCGTGCTGGCGCTGCCGCGCTGGCGCTTAGTATTCGCCTGGGGCGTGGCGGACGCGCTGCTCTGGCCAATCCTCATGCTCCACATGATGGGCACGGAAAACAAGGGTCTGCCGCAGGAATTCCTGGACGCGGCCGTGCTCGCGCGCGATGGGCTCATCATCGCGATGGCCGTCATCATCATCCGGCAGATGCTGGGCAAGGCGCGGGATAAGGTCGCGGTGGCTCACGCCGGCATGGATCTTCTGGCCGGCCCGTGGGGCGGGCATCGCCTTTCATCCGACGCCGCCCCCGTACCCAACCCAGCACCCACCCCAGCCGCAGCTTCGGAACCGGCCTCACCGGGAGAAGCGACTACTGACACTAAGGCATAATCATGACCGTAACCATTATCGGAATCGTATCCATCTTCCTGGGCTTTTGCTGCGTCATGGCCTCTTTTTACTTCTTCCGCACGCGGGCTGACCGCACCTTGTCTTACGTCTTCGGCGCCCTGGCTTTTGTGCTGCTGACGCTGATCCCGGTGACGTCGGCAGTGTTTTGGGCGGCCACGGCGGGCGGGACTGCGGGCTAGGCCGGCCTGGCGCCGGGTCTAGTAACCAGAAAAGATTTGTTTGTGCAGCTCACATAAGGTACTGTGGTGGGGTTGCTTGACGCAACGTACCCTCCTGCCACATCCGCAAAGGTGATGTGGCCGAACCAATTACTAGACCATAGGAGGTGATGAGGTCCGTGCGTCACTATGAAGTAATGATCATTTTGGATCCAGCCCAGGATGAGCGCACCGTTACCCCGTCCCTGGACAAGTTCCTTGAAACCGTCCGTTCTGAAGGCGGCAAGGTTGAAAACGTTGATGTATGGGGCAAGCGTCGTCTTGCATACCCAATCAACAAGAAGGACGAAGGCATCTACGCCGTCGTCAACCTGGAGTGCGAGTCCGCATCCGTACTCGAGCTCGACCGTCGTCTGAACCTGAACGACTCTATCCTGCGTACCAAGGTTCTGCGCACCGACAGCAAATAGCGGATACTGGGGTTCATACAACAGTTAATCCACTCATGTAAGGAGAACCAGAAACATGGCACAGGGAGATACCACAATCACGGTGGTCGGCAACATCGTCGCCGATCCAGAACTGCGATTCACGCCATCGGGCGCACCGGTGGCTAATTTCCGCGTCGCCTCCACGCCTCGTCGCTACAACAGCCAGACGCAGCAGTGGGAAGACGGCGAAGCGATGTTTCTGACCTGCAATGTGTGGCGCAATGCGGCAGAGAACGTAGCCGAATCCCTGACCAAGGGCATGCGCGTCATTGTTCATGGCCGTTTGAAGTCTCGTTCTTACCAAACCCGCGAGGGTGAAAACCGCACTGTCTTTGAGATCGACGTTGACGAGGTTGGCCCATCCCTGAAGTACGCCTCCGCACAGGTTTCCCGCAATCCACGTGAGGGTGGTAGCGGCAACTATGGCGGCGGCAATGCCGGTGGTGGCAACTTTGGCAACAACGGTGGCAACGGCGGCAACCAGGGTGGCTTTGGTGGAAATTCTTCCAACCAGGGCAACCAGGGTGGCCAGCAGTCCGCTCCGGCTAACGATCCATGGAATTCCGCACCTCCGGCCGGTGGCTTCGGTGGTGCCGATGAACCCCCGTTCTGATCTGTCAGTCAAACACCGAACACTTAACTCAATTGAAAGGCAGGGATCATGAAGCTGATCCTCACCGCTGCCGTTGAGAACCTCGGCGCCCCAGGCGAAATTGTTGAGGTAAAGAACGGCTACGGACGTAACTACCTGCTTCCTCGCGGTCTGGCCATCGTGGCTACCCGCGGCGCAGAGAAGCAGATCGAGGGCATCAAGCGCGCCCAGGAAGCTCGCGCTATCCGCGACCTGGATCACGCACGCGAGGTCCGCAACCAGCTCGAGCAGCTGAAGGATGTCAAGGTAGAGGTTAAGACCTCCGACGCTGGCAAGCTCTTCGGCTCCGTTAAGGCTGACGATGTTGTAGCAGCTGTTAAGGCTGCCGGCGGTCCTGCACTGGACAAGCGCATCATCAACATGCCAAAGGGCTTGGTCAAGAAGACCGGCAATTACCAGGTTGAGGCTCAGCTGCACGCTGACGTCCTCGGCAAGGTGAACTTCTCGGTCGTTTCCGCCTAATAACAAGGTTTGGATAACGACGGTCTGAATTAAGACCCAAAGACAACAGCACTTTAGGGCCCCACGGCCAACCCATGTGAGGTGGGTTGAACGTGGGGCCTTAAACTTGCGCGGATCCCCCGCGCCCAGCGCGGAACCGGCATCGACCGGTCCGCATCTACACCCGCAGGTGAATGTGACCAGAATCCCGTTTCGGTTTTGCTCACCGGAGGGCCCTTTGGCTGTGTACAACTCACCAGTCAATTGTGGACGTTGTGGATAAAACCGGCTCACCTGTGGATAACTTGCGGCCAATTAACCCTTAGGAAACCTTACGGACACGGCGATGGCGCCTAAAGGAAACCGCTGGTCAGGGATTTATCCACCGCTTTTGTGGGATTATTCACAGCTCAAAAAGCGCCCTGACCAGTGCATTTAATAATCGCAGGTCACGGCCTTAATGAGTTATCCACAGGCCTGACCGGCGCTTTTGGTACGTCGCCCTATTGCGACCTGCGTTTTCTACAGGGGGCTGTGGATAACTGCTCCATCGGCGTCCCCGGGCGGGGGTGAACCTGGGCATTGTAGGAAGTCGATTGTCCGTTTTGGCTCTCGTTCCGGGGGAGCGCGGGCGGGGAGGCAGAAGGCGTGTCCACCGCCTGCACTAGACTGCAAAGCGCGAATCCTTAACGGCCGCGTCCTGGGCTGCCAATCGGGTAGTAGCGGCGCAATGTAAGACAACTTAGTTAAACAACGAACAGTAGGGAGCAACTGGTATGAATGCGGGTTCGGGTGCCAGCTTTGATGATGATTACACTCCGCCGGAACCTCCGGAAGAGGACTTTATTGGCGAAGAGCTAGCGACATTTGAGCCCGCTCCGCCGCCGGCTTTTGATGACGCGCCACGCGGGGGATACAGTTCGGGTGGCCATAAGTCACGGGGCAAGGGCGGGTACAACAAGGATGATTTCAACCGGCCGGACACCCGTCGCTACGACGAGTTCCGCCAGCCCCCCGCGGATAAGGAGGCCGAGCAGGGCGTGCTTGGCGCCATGCTGCTTAGCCCGCATACCGTGGCCGAGGTCATTGACGTATTGGATCCCGATGACTTCTACTACCCGGCGCACACGCTCATCTACCACGCGATGCTCGATCTCTACTCCCAAAGTTCTGAGATTGACCCGGTCATTGTTGCCGGCCGCCTAGACCGCCAAAACAATTTGGAACGCGCCGGTGGTGCGCCGTATATCCACACCCTGATGTCCGTAGTGCCTACCGCGGCTAACGCCCGTTATTACGCCGAAATCGTGGCTGAGAAGGCGGTGCTGCGCAAGCTGGTTGACGCGGGTACCCGCGTCGTGCAGCTGGGCTACGAGGGCGCGGAGGACACGGAAATAGAAAACGTCATCGACCGCGCGCAGCAGGAAGTCTTCAAGGTCGCCCAGAAGAAAACCACCGAGGATTACCGCGTCCTGGGGGACATCATCCCGCCCACTATCGATGAGCTCATCGCCCTGGGCAAGGACGGGCAGGAAACCGGCGTCCCCACCGGTTTCCATGACCTGGACAAGCTGACCCATGGCCTGCGCGCGGGACAGATGATCATTATCGCGGCCCGTCCCGGCGTGGGTAAGTCCACCCTCGCCATGGACTTCATGCGTTCTGCTTCGCTGAAGCACAATAAGGCCTCGGTCATTTTCTCCCTGGAAATGAGCGCGTCTGAAATTGTTATGCGTCTGCTTTCCGCGGAAGCGGAGGTAAAGCTTTCTGATATGCGTGGCGGCAACTTGAGCACGGATGACTGGCACAAGATTACGGACACCCTGGACCGCATCGAGCAGGCCCCGCTCTATATAGACGACTCGCCAAACCTCACCATGATGGAGATTCGCTCGAAGGCCAGGAAGCTAAAGCAGCAACAGGGCCTAGACCTTATCGTGCTGGACTACATGCAGCTGATGAGCTCCGGTAAGAAGGTTGAATCCCGCCAGCAAGAGGTTTCTGAGTTCTCCCGTTCCCTGAAGCTGCTGGCCAAGGAGCTTGAGGTCCCGCTCATTGCGATCTCCCAGCTCAACCGCGGGCCCGAGTCGCGTACCGATAAGCGCCCCCAGCTCGCCGATCTCCGTGAGTCCGGATCGCTCGAGCAGGACGCGGACATGGTTATGCTCCTTTACCGCCCGGATTCCCAGGATCGCGACAATGAGCGCGCCGGTGAGGCGGATATCATCCTGGCTAAGCACCGTGGCGGCCCAATCGATACGGTTCAGGTTGCCCACCAGCTGCACTACTCGAAGTTTGTGAACATGGCCCACGGTTAGCCTTAACCTTCGGCTCCCGCCCCACGCTCCCCGAAAAGATCCTGCCTGAGGTTTCGGGGGATGCGTGGGGTTTGCCTATGTCCGGGGCGCCCGCGGCCATCGCGAAGGCGCGGATTTTGTCATACTTATAACCTCCCCACAGCCGGTTGAAATGTGAAATCCCTCACATTAAGGCAATACCGTCAGGCTAAGAGATAAATAGGCTAATTTCAAAACCGCCGTTGACCTCTAGTTTTAGTGTCTAGTAAGTGTTACCTATCTAAGGGCGTCCTTTGTTAGGGAATCCTGACCTTCGATGACAGGGCCCGGTGATCCTGCAATTGTAGGTACTGACAGAAAAACACATACCGAATCAGAGCTTTACAAGGAGGCTTCCATGACTGTCCGCACCATCTCCGCAACAAACGCAGCATGCGCTGGCACTCTGGCTAGCCTGAGCAAAGATATCACCGTGGCTCACACCGAAGGCAAGACCCTTTTGCTGAACATGCCGCGTTCAATCGAGGACATCTCCGCACAGGCACCGAAGCGTGGCTTCTTCGCCCGCATCTTTGGCTAGGTTTACCCGGCTGGAATCCCGTCGAAGGGGAGGAAGGCCAACCCAGTGCTATTGATCTACCGGCAGCACCGCCCGATGGGCGCGTGCTGCTTTTTGTTGGCCTCCTTAGGGGTGCGCCTCGCCGTGCCCCGTAGCGCCGCGTTAGTAAGGGTCATGCCGGCTGGAACTGCGGCCCTGGGGTTGCCAAACAATTACGGGTCGGTGAAATAACTGCTTGAAAAGGGTTCTCTGGAACGCGTTTGGTGGATAGGGTAGTGGATGGAAAAATCCCAGAATCCGGATACCAGTGTCAGGAAGGCCCGTTAAAACATAATGGATGCACGTCTTGCAGTACGCCGCAAAGCTCAGTTCCGTAATGAAGAATCCGCGTTGCGTGAGACTCTGAACAATCTCGATGGCGTGAACCTTGAGGGCGTGACCCTCATCAATATCTATGACGTCTTTGGCGCCACGGAGGATGAACTAAAAGCGCTCAAGGCGTCCGTGGTGGCGGACGAGCGCGTCGATGACGTGATAGGTGACGGGGAACTGCAGGAGATGCTTGCGCAGGCCCCGGCGCACCTCGCGGTGGAGCCGCTGCCAGGCCAGTATGACCAGCGTGCAGACGCTGCGGTGCAGGCGCTTCGCTTGCTGCAGCCGCAGTCCCGGGCTTTAATCTACTCCGCCGAGCTGTACCTGTTTGCGCCAGCGCAGGGTGGGCTCACGGACCCGGCGAAGGAAACCATCCACTCCTTCCTCATCAACCCGGTTGAGGCGGGGGAGAAGGATATGTCTATCCTTCGTGAGCCCGCCATGGGGGACAAGGAACCGCTCAAGACGTACGCGGACTTCCTGGAGCTGGACGAGGACGGCCTTGCCGCCCTGCTGAAGGAAGAGGGCATGGCCATGAACCTGGCTGACCTCAAGCTCACCCAGGAATACTTCGCCTCCGAGGGGCGCACCCCCACCGAGGTAGAGCTCTCCGCGCTGGATACCTACTGGTCTGACCACTGCCGCCATACCACCTTCAACACGGAGTTGACCTCCATTGAGAACAATGTGCCCGCCTTCGGCCCACTGCTGGACCGCGCGTTGGCACGTTATGAGGAACTGCGTGAGCTCAACGGGCGCACGCACAAGCCGAAGACGCTGATGGACATGGGCACCATCATGGGCCGTGAGCTGCGCAGGACCGGGGTCATGGATGACCAAGAGGTCTCTGAGGAGATCAATGCGTGCTCCGTCTATGTGGACGCCGTTAACGCAGCCACCGGCGACAAGGAGCCGTGGCTGCTCATGTTCAAAAATGAGACCCACAACCACCCCACCGAGATTGAGCCATTCGGCGGCGCGTCCACCTGCCTGGGTGGCGCCATTCGCGACCCGCTATCCGGCCGTTCCTGGGTATACCAGGCGATGCGCATCTCCGGCGCGGGTGACATTAACACCCCTCGCAATGAAACCATTCCAGGCAAGCTGCCGCAGGCGGACATCTCCTCCCGGGCTACGCATGGCTATTCCTCCTACGGCAACCAGATTGGCTTGGCCACCACCGGGGTTCGCGAACTGGTTCACCCGGGCTACGTTGCAAAGCGCCTGGAGTTGGGCGCCGTTGTCGCGGCCGCACCCGTGGACAACGTCAGGCGCCTGGAGCCGGAAGCCGGCGACGTGGTCATCTACCTCGGCGGCCGCACCGGACGCGATGGCGTGGGCGGCGCCACCGGTTCCTCCAAGGCGCACGATGAGGATTCCCTGCAGACCGCGGGCGCCGAGGTGCAGAAGGGAAACCCGGTCAACGAGCGCAAGATCCAGCGCCTGTTCCGCCGCCCCGAGGTGGCGCAGATGATTGTCCGCTGCAATGACTTCGGCGCCGGCGGCGTATCCGTCGCGGTGGGCGAGTTGGCGGATTCCATTGACATTCACTTAGACCGCGTGCCGCTGAAATACTCCGGCCTTAACGCGCGTGAGATCGCAATCTCAGAGTCGCAGGAGCGAATGGCGGCGGTAGTGCGCCCACAGGATGCGGAGGCGTTTATTGCCGCCGCGGCCGAGGAAAACATCGAGGCGGTGCAGCTGGCGGAGATCACTGACACCGGCCGCCTACGCATGTTCATGGGTGATGAGGTGGTCATGGACCTTTCCCGTGAATTCATTGAGACCAACGGTGCGCACCGTGCCCAGGACGTGGAGATGGTCGCAGCGCCCGCTACCTCTGAAGCGGATGCGCAGGAGGCGGAAGCGCCCGTCCGCCTGCTTGAGGCATTACAGTCCGCGTCCGCCGGATCCCAGGAGGGAATGGTGGAGCAGTTTGATGCAACGGTCGGGCGTTCCACTGTGCTCATGCCTTACGGCGGCCGCACCCAAAAGACCCATGAGCAGGCTTCCATCCAGACCCTGCCCCTGCCGGGCGGTTCCACCACCGCCTCGGTGATGACCTGGGGATTTTCCCCTCAGCTGGCGGATAAGTCGCCGTTTTTGATGGGCTCTTATTCGGTGGTTGAGGCCTTGGCAAAGCTCACCGCGGCCGGTGCCGATCCGCGCGGGGCGTGGCTGTCAGTGCAGGAATACTTCCAGCGCCTGGACCAGAACCCGCAGCTGTGGGGTGAGGTCACCCAGGCGCTGCTCGGCCTGCTTGAGGCGCAGGATGCATTCCAAGTAGCGGCCATCGGCGGTAAAGACTCCATGTCCGGCACGTACGGTGACAATCTGCATGTTCCGCCAACGCTGGTGACCTTCGCGGTGGCCGCGATGGACGCCGCCGAGTCCGTCTCTGCGGCAATTCCGGCCGGGGAACATGAGGTGTACGTCTTGCCGCACACCCCGCTGGAAACCGCCGAGCCTAACTATGAGCAGCTCAACGTGAACTTCGCCACCGTGCGGGAGCTGGCTGAATCGGGCAAGGTTGCCGCCGCGCAGGCCGTTAGCGAGTCGGGCGTGGGCCCGGCCTTGGTCAACATGGTTGTGGGCAACGAGTTGGGCTTTGAGTCTGAAACCACGGAAGTTCCGGCAGTGACCGGTTCCATCATCGTCGCCGTTGCGCCAGGTACCGAGGTTAACGGCGGCACGTTGCTGGGACGCACCAATGATTCCGGCACTATCGCGTGGGGCGATGAATCCTTTACCGTCGCGCAGGCATTGGACGCCATGGAGGCCGGCTACCGCGAGGTCTTCCCACTCAATACGGCCGGCGCCGACCAGCCGCTGCCGGACTTCGCCACCGCCCTGCCGGAGGCCCCCGTCAACGGCGTGAAGCCGGCCGAGGCGGGCGCGCGCAAGGCCCATGTCCTGTTGCCGGTGTTCCCGGGCACGAATTCCGAGTATGACATGGCAGAGGCGTTCCAGGCCGCCGGCGCAACCACGGAGTTCCACGTCATCCGCAACTTAAACGCGCAACAGCTGGAGGAGGACACCGCGGCCTTCATCGAAAAGCTGCGGGAGGACAAGACCACTATCTTGGCATTCTCCGGCGGTTTCTCCCTGGGCGATGAGCCGGACGGCTCAGCGAAGTTCATCTCCGCTTTCCTGCGTGCGCCGGAGGTTTCCGCCGCGGTCAAGGCGTTCACCGAGCGTGACGGACTGGTCCTGGGCATCTGCAATGGCTTCCAGGCGCTGGTCAAGTCCGGGTTCCTGCCCTACGGCGACCCGTCGAAGCAGACGGAGGCCTCCCCAACCCTGGCACACAACCGCCAGCTGCGCCACGTTTCCCGCATCGCGGAGACCCGCGTGGCCACCAGCGGGGACGCGTCGCCGTGGTTGTCCACGTTTGCACCGGGGCAACGCCAGTTTGTCCCAGTCTCCCATGGCGAGGGCCGCTTCGTGGTGAGCGAGCAAGAGGCCGAGGCGCTGTTCGCGGCCGGCCAGGTTGCCTTCCAGTACGTGGATGCCTCCGGCGCCCCAACCATGCAGGCGCCGGCGAACCCCAACGGTTCCTCCTACGCCATCGAGGGAATCATCTCCCCTTGCGGCCGCATCCTTGGCAAGATGGGGCACCCCGAGCGCTTCCGCGATGGCCTCATGAAGAACATCCCGGGCATTGAGGTTCAAGACATCTTTGCCAATGCCGTCAACTACATTGAGGGCCGTTAGCCACAAGTAAGTGCGGCTAATGACATAAGGCGCGCGCCCCGGGCCCCTGTAACGGGCAAAAGGCGCGCGTTTGCCATATCCGTGGCCGCGTTTAGCCGGGCGGCGCCAAGTACTTCCCCCCGGGGTTGCGTGGGCTGCCACTACCGGCGGCCAACGCCGGCGTGCGGGGCGGCGGCCAGCGATCCAACTTTTGCGGGCGCCCCGCGCCCCGCGCCGGCTAGCGGTTCCTGGGGTTAAAACCGCGCAGGCGCAGCGAGTTGCTCACCACTAGTACCGAACTCAAGGCCATGGCCAGGCCCGCGAAGAGGGGATTGAGTAGCCCCAACGCCGCCACCGGGATAAGCGCCACGTTGTAACCGAAGGCCCAAAGCAAATTCCCCTTGATGGTCCGCAGCGTGGCGCGGGAAAGGAGTATCGCATCCCCAGCCGTACGCAGGTCGTTGTTCATCAGCGTGATATCTGAGGCCTCGATGGCCACGTCGGTGCCCGCGGCCATGGCGATGCCAAGATCCGCCTGCGCTAGTGCGGCGGCGTCATTGATGCCATCACCCACCATGGCCACCACGCGGCCCTTACCCTGCAACCGGCGCACCTCCGCAATCTTGTCCTCCGGCATGACCTCGGCGCGCACGCGTTCAATGCCCACCTCCGCGGCCACGGCGGCGGCCACACGCTCATTGTCGCCGGTGAGCAGGTACGGCTCCAGTCCCAGTTCCTTGAACTGCGCGATTGCCGCCGAGGAGGTTTCCTTAACCTCATCGCGTACGTGAATGACCCCGGCGCTGTTGCCGTCCGCTAGCACCTCGACCGTGGTGAGAGGGCCGGTGGCTGCGGGCGCCCGGCGTATTTCGACTACCCTGCCGTCGATGCGCCCGCGCACGCCCTGGCCCGTGAGGTTTTCAAACTCGCTCAACCGGCGAAGGGGCGCTGGGGCCGCGGCGACGATTGCCCGGGCGATGGGGTGCGTAGAGCCCTGCTCCAGGCTGGCCGCGGCCGTAAGCAGCTCCCGTTCGGTCCACCCACCTGCGGGTTGCGTGCCCACCACGGCCATCTCACCGGTGGTGACCGTGCCGGTCTTGTCCACGACCACGGTGTCCACGCGCCGGGTTGATTCGAGGATCTCCGGGCCCTTGATGAGCATGCCGAGCTGCGCGCCGCGTCCGGTTCCCACCAGGATTGCGGTGGGGGTGGCCAAACCCATGGCGCATGGGCAGGCGATGACCAACACGGACACCGCCGCCACCACGGCCTGCGCCGCGCCGGCCACGGCCCAATGCGCGGCCAGGGTAATGAGCGCGATTGCCACCACTGCCGGGACAAAGACCTGGGAAATCCTGTCCACGAGCTTTTGGACCGGCGCCTTTGCGGCCTGCGCGTCCGTCACCAGCTTCGCCATCCTGGCCAGCACGGTATTCCCGCCGACGCTGTCTATTTCCACTACCATCAGCTCATGGCTGATCGTTGCGCCAATGACCTTGTCTCCCTCGCGCACCTGACGCGGCAGGGATTCGCCGGTAATCATGGATTCGTCAACGCTGCCGGTATGGGTGCCGGCGATTTCGCGGACGGTGGCGTCGGAAGGGATGCGCTCACCCGGGCGGACTACGGCCAGATCCCCGACGCGGAGCCGGCTTGCGGGGATAACCTCCTCGCCGTCCGCCCGGCGAACCGTGACCTCCTTGACGCCCAAGTCCATTAGCGCCCGAAGCGCCTGGGAGGATGATCCCTTGGCGCGCTCCTCAAACCACCGGCCCAGCAGGATGAAGGTGATAACCATGCCCACCGATTCCAGGTAGATGTGGTGCATGTGCGCCCCCTGCGGGGTCAGGCTCATCTGCATCCGCATGCCCGGATCGCCGGCGTCGGTGAAAAACAACAAGAACGTGGACCAGGCAAGGGCCGCGGTGGTCCCCAGCGTGACCAGCGTGTCCATGGTGAACGAACCATGGCGCAGGTTGGTCAGGGTCGCCCTATGGAACACGGCGCCGCCCCAAAGGTAGACCACAACGGTCAACGCCCAGGCCAGCCATTGCCAATAATCAAATTGCAGGCTCGGTGCCATGGACAGCGCCATGACCGGCAGGGACAGGGCGCCGCTAATCGCGGAGCGCCAACCCAATCCAACCCCGCCCGAGTCCCCGGCCTCATCGTCCTCGGCGGCCGGCAGGCGTGGGAAGTAGCCGGCCTTGCGGACAACCTCCATCAGCTCATCCGGGGAGGAGGTAGCCGGGTCATAGTCCACCGCGGCGGTTTCAGTTGCGTAATTAACCGCCGCGCTCACGCCCGGGACCTTGTTGAGCTTGCGCTCGACGCGCGAGGAACATGACGTGCACGTCATGCCGTCAACCAGGATCTCTAGATGCTCTGTAACTGGGGTGGTCATATTTACTTCAACGCGCGTGGGGATAAAACTAGTCCAGCGCGGGCCTGCCAAGAGGGCATCCAGCGCTTACCGAGTGCCTTGATTCCGCTTCCCGTTTGGTGAATTAGGAATTCGAGGTATCCAGGGATTCGGATTGATCCAGCTCGAAGCCGGCCTCATGGATAGCCTCAATGACCTGGTCATCGGTGAAATCACCCTCAACGGATACCTCGCCGGTGACGTGGTTGGCGTCCACGGCGGTCACGCCGGCAATCTCTGACACCTCTTCCTGGATGGATAGCTCGCAGTGGCCGCAGGTCATTCCCGTTACGTTGTACTTCTTTTCACTCATGCCTTAACAGTTTACGCGGCTAGCCCAGTTTCGTGAGGCTGCGTCAGGGGCGGATACTGCGGATGTTAAGGGATACTAAGGGGTGGCAGGTTACGGGCGGGAAGGTTCGCGGCTGGCGGCGGCCGGGCGCCCACGGCGGGAATAGGAATGGTTCAGGTACCGTTGAAGAAGGCGTATCGACGAGCAGAAACTTTTATTAAGGAGTAAATCGACTAATGGCAACCGTTGAACTGACTGAAGACAACTTTGAGCAGACCGTCTCCCAGGACGGCATTGTGCTGGTTGACGCGTGGGCGGAATGGTGCGGACCATGCAAGCGCTTCGGCCCAGTATTCGAGAAGGCCTCTGAGGATCACACGGACGCGGTCTTCGGCAAGCTGGACACCGAGGCAAACCCGGGCATCGCCGCCGCGCTGCAAATTCAGTCCATCCCAACCCTGATGGTCTTCCGTGATTCCATCCTGGTCTTCCGTGAGGCCGGCGCACTGCCACCGGCGGCCCTTGAGGACCTGATCCAGCAGGTCAAGGGCCTTGACATGGATGAAGTTCGCCGCCAGGTAGCGGAGCAGAACGCTGCAGCTGACGCGGCTGAGCAGGAGTAGTTTCCAGCTCATTGGCCACCATCACGCCCGACGTCTAGCGGATATTCCCGTTAGACTCGGGCTTAACTTACATATTGCTATTTACCCGTTCACCCCAAAGGAGTGACCCATGGCTAATCCGCTGAGCAAGGGCTGGAAGTACCTGATGTCTTCATTCGATCAGAAGATTGATGAAAACGCGGACCCAAAGGTACAGATTCAGCAGGCGGTTGAAGGTGCAAAGAAGCAGCACCAGGAAATCACCAAGCATGCTTCTGAGATCATCGGCAACAAGAACCGCCTCGAGATGCAGATTGACCGTCTCGTTAAGGCCCAGGCGGATCACCAGTCCCAGACCCAGCGCGCGCTGGAGCTGGCGGATAAGGCCGTTTCCGAGGGGGACGCGCAGCGCGCCAACGAGTACAACCAGGCGGCAGAGGTTCTTGCCTCTCAGTTGGTGGCAGTTGAACAGGAACTGGAGCAGGCCAAATCCCAGCACAGCGCCGCGGTCCAGGCGGCCGAGCAGGCCGCCCAGCAGCAGCGGGCCTCCGAGGCTCGCCTGAAGGAGCAACTCGCTCAGGTCAATGAGCTCATGGCCCAGGCTGACCAGGCCGCCATGCAGGAACAAACCACCAAGACCCTGGACTCCATGAATGAGCTCACCCCGGACGGTGACGTCCCAACCCTGGATTCCGTGCGCGCCAAGATTGAAAAGCGTTACGCTGACGCGTTGGGCGCCCAAGAGCTGCACCAGGCCACCGGCGGTGACCGGATCCAGGAGATCGCCGCCGCCGGCGCTGACATGAAGGCTTCGGCCCGCTTGGATGAAATCCGGGCGTCTATGGCGAAGGATAAGCAGCTCACCGCAGGCCCCGCCGACACTCGCGGTTCTGCAGATTCACGGCCGGCTGACGCCGAGATTGAGGCTGATGCAACTGCAGGCGAGGAGACAAAGCCGGAAATAAAGTAATCCCCATGCCTAGGCCTTATCCGGCCGCTTAAGCACGGGGATCGCTACATGCCTTGGGGCCCGGGAGCAATCCCGGGCCCCAAGGCATGTGCGGGTGCGGGTCCTAGAGCTCGCGTTTAATGTTGATTAGGACGCCGCGGATGCCGGAATGGAATCCATCACGCAGGTTCACGCGCTGCGACTCGCTGAGGGTGTACTCATGTAAGGTCTCGCACGCGAATTGCAACAGCGGGCGGTCGATTTCCGGGGGCAGCCCGCCGCCGGAGAGCAGGTGCGCGGAATCGCGCTGCTCGGACGTTGCCGCGTTATCGAACCACCAGCTGGCGTACTGCTGACCCACGTCATAGGGGGTCTGGAAGCCGGCGGAGGTCCACACCTCTTCGGGGAGTGGGACGTAGCGGGAACGAAGTTTACGGCGCGGTGCCATCATGGATGGCTTAGGACCAGGCTTCGGTGCCGGCGGCTTGGACTCGCCGCCCTGGCCCGCGTCTGCGTCCGCAATGGAATCCGCGCCCGAGCTATCACCGGCGGCCGCTTCTGGAAGCTTGCCCGCGTTGGAATGTTCGGTCCCGCTGGCGGCCGGTGGGCCGGGCTTTGGTCCTGGCTTGGGCGGAGCCACGGTGTTAGGGGTTGGAACCGCGGTGGTTCCGGCGTGAGCCGCCGCGGTGGGGGTTGCGGGCGCGGCCGGGCGTGTCTCAGCCGTGGTATCGGCCTCAGCGTGGGAGGGCGCCGCGCCATCCCTGCCGGTGGGGGCGACGGCGGACTCGGACGCGGCGTGCGTACCCACATTCTTGCGGACCTGGCTGTTGAGCGCGGCCTCTACCTCGGACGGCTCTTCGCACGGATCGATAATGTCCCCCTCGGTGCCCGCGCCCTCGGCGGCGCCGTCACCTTCGGCTCGCTGGCGCACGGTTGGCGGCAGGGGGCCTTCCAGGACCTGCAGTTCCATGGCGTCGCTAAAGTCCTCACGCGGATCCAAGATGGTGGTGGAATCACAGGCGTGGCGCAGGGCGGAGGACATGGAATCCCAGCCAAAACCGTAGAGGTGCACGCGGATGCCGTTGTTAGTGGCTTCCTGCACGCCGGGGATCATGTCCGCATCTCCGGAAACGAGTACAAAGTCCGTGACCTGCTTATTCATGGCGCCAACCACCATGTCCGCGACTAGGCGGGTGTCCACGGCCTTCTGGGTGCGGCGCTCGCCCCATTCGATGAGCTGGCCTGTGCGCAGTTGAACACCGTCACACGTGCGCAGTGCGCGCTGGTAGCGGTGTGGGCCGGTATCGGGGATGCCGTCATACCAATTCTGGCGGTGAACAGGGTGGCCAAGTTGGCTTTCGATCATGTTGCCAAGCGTGGCGACTACCTCGGGTAAATCGATCTCTAATTGTGCGCGGGCACCAATCTCCCAAGAGTTATAAAAACTGGCGAGCAAGTAAGAAGTGTCAACAAAGACAACTGTCCGTTCAAGCATGGCTCCTATATTCCGTTTCGTTTAGTTCTAAATAATTTTTCGGTGCCTCCCAGTTTGCCCCATCGCCGGTAAAACGTCGATCCCCACCCCTAAATGTGCAGGTTAAACGGTGCTTGACGCCTAGGCATTGGATTAACCCTTGCGAAAGCCTGTCGCATAACCTAGGTTGGTTACTAGAGTAACTAACCAGCTAAGGAGACGGGTATGGATAATTCCACCCAACCGCTATTTCGGCAGATCGCCACGTTGATTGAGGACTCCATCGTGGACGGCAGCTTAGCGGAGGGGCAGCGGGCTCCGTCCACCAATGAATTGGCCGCTTTCCACTCAATCAACCCAGCCACCGCGCGCAAGGGATTGTCCCTCCTGGTGGACACCGGGGTGCTGGTAAAGCGTCGTGGAATTGGCATGTTCGTGGCGGATGATGCCCGGGAATTAATCCGTGAACGCCGCCGCCAGGATTTCGCCGCCGATTATGTTGCTCCCTTGGTTGATGAGGCCGTGCGCCTTGGCTTTGACCAGCAATCACTACAAGACCTGATGCTTCGGGTCGCAGAAAGCAGAGGACTATACAAATGACTGCGCCAACTATTGTCCACGCCAATGTTTCCAAGACTTTCAAGGCGCCGGTGCTCGATCAGGCCGAATTCAGCCTTAAAGATGGGCTGATTTACGGCCTCGTGGGTCGCAACGGCACCGGTAAAACAACGCTTCTGTCAATCCTGGCCGGCCAGCAGCGCTATGAGGGCAGCCTCACGGTCTTTGGGCAGGACCCCTGGGATAACCGCGCCACCATGGACCGCACCGTGTTTACCGGGGTGGATACGCCCTACCCGCCCATGTGGAACTTCGGGGGAATTCTCGATGTTGCATCGAAGCGCTACCCGCGGTGGGATGCTGGCTCGATGAGCCGCCTGGTTGAAGCCTTTGGCCTCCCCCTCGATGTCCGGTTCGATAAGGCCTCACGCGGCCAGCGTTCGATGTTGGCCATCACCGTGGCCCTGGCCGCGCACGCGGAACTTACCTTGCTGGACGAGCCTTACCTGGGTCTTGACGCACAGAATCGTGAAATCTTCTACCGCGAGCTCATGGCCGCCCACGAGGCGCATCCACGCACCTGGGTATTGGCCACGCACAACCTAGAGGAATCCGCGAAGCTTATCGATGACTTCCTCATCCTCCGGGACCACCGCATAACGCAGCGCTCTGCTGAGGAGTTAGAGGACGCCTACGTGGTGGTTGACAATGCCCCGGAGCTTGCTGGCCGCGCCCTCCACGTGGAACAGGCCTTGGGGCGTACCCGGGTTGTTGTCCCGCGCGCTTTGGCCGACGGCACCCCGCTCCCGCTCGACCGCGCCGTCGCCCTGCTAACGGGAGGCGAAAGCGATGTTTAAAAACCTCACTATCAATCCAATGAGCATTTGGTGGACCCAGGCGCGTAGCGGCTGGCTCTTCCTTGGGGTAGCCTCCCTCTTAATTGCTAACCAGGTCGTGGCCGTATTGACGGCGGATACCGTTGCTTGGGCGTCCCTGGCCTTCGGTTTGGGCTTTGCGCTTGCGCTAACCGGAGTAATGCTACTGCCCCTGGAGAATTTCAGGGCCTTTGGCCTGCAGCGGCGTGATTACATAGCCGGCAGCGCCGTGGCCCTCACCATCGCCTTGGGTCTAGTCACCGTGACGCAGGTGTTCTTCATTAGGTGGCAATTCTTGGCCCTGGAATTAGCCCTAGTAGTCCTCATCTTCGCCGGTTACACCGCGTTTACCTTAAGGAAGGATGGGGTAGCTGCCCGTGACACGCTTCGATTCGAAGCGGTAACCAGGCCAACCCTCGCCAACCGCAGCCCCATGTGGATGGCGCTGGTGACCCTCGTTGTTCTTCCCGCCGCGGTTCTTCTGGGGCGCAGCACCCTACCGTTCGCATCCTTTGGCTGGATCGCTTGGCCAATGCTCCTCGGCTGGTCCGCCGCGCCCCTGGGCATGTCACATAACCACAGCAATTGGCTTGCCTTTGGTCGCACACGCAAGGAATTGCGAAACCGAAACTTGCTCAATGCAGCCCTGCTGCTCATCTCGGCACTCATTAGTGGCTATGCCTTTAATGGAACGCTGACCGCGGGGCTAGCCATCTACATCTTCGCCCTAATAGCCATGGCGTTGGCCATGCTATGGAACGGTGGCGGGGCAGGGCTATCCGTGTGGGCCGGGTTCCTCATGGGTGATTTCATCGAATTTCCCTCGCTGATGAATGCCTATGTACTCATCATGAGCGCCCTGCTTCTACCCTTCGTCATTTACTGCCTGTTCTTCAGGCCCATGCGCCTCAAGCTACCGAATGCAAAGAAATAACCACTTACCTGCGCAGATGCTGGTTGAGTTCGAAACCGTTCAGCGGCCGCGTAGATGCCCATCGGGTGGTTAAAGCGTTATTTGACCGTACGCGGAGCGGGTAGCGGTTTAAACTTCATTTTTATCCCCATGTTGAGTGCTTTAAAAGGGTGTTTGACGTGGGGATTTGTGTTTGTTTGTGTGGGTGTGTAACTTTATCTGAGTCAGCGCGACCGACAGCGCCCCACAGGGAAGAGGTTCTCTGGAGTGTGGCGGTAGGAAAACGGGCGGTGGCAACAATAATTTTCTAGCTCGTGTGAGTTTCGCTTGCGCCTTGTTGGTGTGGGTGGATGAGCGCGTGGCAATGATGTTTGAGAACTCAATAGTGTGCCAATGTACTTAATTTTTTCTGCAATGGTTTGTGTTGTGGTTGGTTTGTTTGTGCTGGCTGGGCTTGTGTGGTCTGGTTGGTTGGTGTGTGCCGGGTGGCGTGTTTCGATATGTGCGTCACTGTAAATAATGAATATTGTTTATCGGCTATCACTTGGATGAATCGCTGCAATCTTCGATTGCACGGCCAAGCCTGCTTTGACCCCGTCGGGTAATGGGTTTGGTTGATTTTTCTTTAGTAATAGTAATTTTGGTCAGCTTTTCAATGAGCGTGAGCTTGTTGAATAAGTTTGTCTTTATTTTTTGTTAGGTATTGGGCTTTTCACGGCCTTGAATCTTTTTCTTATAGAGATTTTTGTGGAGAGTTTGATCCTGGCTCAGGACGAACGCTGGCGGCGTGCTTAACACATGCAAGTCGAACGGAAAGGCTTCTAGCTTGCTAGAGGTACTCGAGTGGCGAACGGGTGAGTAACACGTGGGTGATCTGCCCCTAACTTCGGGATAAGCTTGGGAAACTGGGTCTAATACCGGATAGGACCATGCTTTAGTGTGTGTGGTGGAAAGTTTTTTCGGTTAGGGATGAGCCCGCGGCCTATCAGCTTGTTGGTGGGGTAATGGCCTACCAAGGCGTCGACGGGTAGCCGGCCTGAGAGGGTGTACGGCCACATTGGGACTGAGATACGGCCCAGACTCCTACGGGAGGCAGCAGTGGGGAATATTGCACAATGGGCGGAAGCCTGATGCAGCGACGCCGCGTGGGGGATGACGGCCTTCGGGTTGTAAACTCCTTTCGCCAGGGACGAAGCGTTATGTGACGGTACCTGGATAAGAAGCACCGGCTAACTACGTGCCAGCAGCCGCGGTAATACGTAGGGTGCGAGCGTTGTCCGGAATTACTGGGCGTAAAGAGCTCGTAGGTGGTTTGTCGCGTCGTCTGTGAAATTCCGGGGCTTAACTCCGGGCGTGCAGGCGATACGGGCATAACTTGAGTGCTGTAGGGGAGACTGGAATTCCTGGTGTAGCGGTGAAATGCGCAGATATCAGGAGGAACACCGATGGCGAAGGCAGGTCTCTGGGCAGTAACTGACGCTGAGGAGCGAAAGCATGGGTAGCGAACAGGATTAGATACCCTGGTAGTCCATGCCGTAAACGGTGGGCGCTAGGTGTAGGGGGCTTCCACGTCTTCTGTGCCGTAGCTAACGCATTAAGCGCCCCGCCTGGGGAGTACGGCCGCAAGGCTAAAACTCAAAGGAATTGACGGGGGCCCGCACAAGCGGCGGAGCATGTGGATTAATTCGATGCAACGCGAAGAACCTTACCTGGGCTTGACATATACAGGACTGGTGCAGAGATGTATCTTCCCTTGTGGTCTGTATACAGGTGGTGCATGGTTGTCGTCAGCTCGTGTCGTGAGATGTTGGGTTAAGTCCCGCAACGAGCGCAACCCTTGTCTTATGTTGCCAGCACGTTATGGTGGGGACTCATGAGAGACTGCCGGGGTTAACTCGGAGGAAGGTGGGGATGACGTCAAATCATCATGCCCCTTATGTCCAGGGCTTCACACATGCTACAATGGTCGGTACAACGCGTTGCGACATCGTGAGGTGGAGCTAATCGCTGAAAGCCGGCCTTAGTTCGGATTGGGGTCTGCAACTCGACCCCATGAAGTCGGAGTCGCTAGTAATCGCAGATCAGCAACGCTGCGGTGAATACGTTCCCGGGCCTTGTACACACCGCCCGTCACGTCATGAAAGTTGGTAACACCCGAAGCCAGTGGCTCAAACTCGTTAGGGAGCTGTCGAAGGTGGGATCGGCGATTGGGACGAAGTCGTAACAAGGTAGCCGTACCGGAAGGTGCGGCTGGATCACCTCCTTTCTAAGGAGCATTTATTTTTTGCCTGCAGTTGCAGGTCCCGCACAGTGATGTGTGGGTGCGTATTGAGTAGGCGAGTGTTCTACTGTGCGCGTATTTTTTTAATCGGGTGGAGACACACCACACGATGAACATGTCAACCATTGTGCGGCATGAAGTGTTGTGGAAAAGATTGTTAAATGTATGTTGGTGCATTGTTGGGTGTCTGGGGCATTATTGTTCCTGGTTTAACCCCGCTAGAGTAACGGCGCGCATGACACGTTTGTGTGTGGTTGTTGTGTGGTGGGGGTGTTGTGTGAGAACTGTATAGTGGACGCGAGCATCCACCGCGCTGGCACATGATTGTGTGTTGGTGTGGTGAGTGTATATTTCTTTATTCTTTTTGTGTTTTGTGTAGTTCACCGCGCATTACATGGCTTCCTGCTTTTTGGTGGGGGGTTGTGTGGTGTGCGTTGTGTGTTCGTTATGAAGGGCGCATGGTGGATGCCTTGGCATGCTAAGCCGATGAAGGACGTGAAAGGCTGCGTTAAGCCTCGGGGAGTTGTCAATTAAGCGTTGATCCGAGGATGTCCGAATGGGGAAACCTACTTGTCGTTATGGGCAGGTACCTGCAAGTGAATTCATAGCTTGTGTGGGGGTAACGCGGGGAAGTGAAACATCTCAGTACCCGTAGGAAGAGAAAATAATAATGATTCTGCTAGTAGTGGCGAACGAACGTGGATGAGGCTAAACCGTGTGTGTGTGATACTTGACAGGGGTTGCGCATGCGGTGTTGTGGGCCTAGGCGTATCACAGCTGTTGATGTGGTGCCATATTGGATGATTGTTAGTTGAAGTGGTTTGGAATGACCCGCCGGAGAAGGTGAGAGCCCTGTAGGTGAAGGTGATTATCGTGTGGTTGTCTAGTTGCCCGAGTAGCAGCGGGCTCGTGGAATCTGCTGTGAATCTGCCGGGACCACCCGGTAAGCCTAAATACTTAGCGTGACCGATAGTGGATAGTACCGTGAGGGAATGGTGAAAAGTACCCCGGGAGGGGAGTGAAATAGTTCCTGAAACCATGTGCTTACAATCCGTCAGAGACCGTGAGTGTGGTTGATGGCGTGCCTTTTGAAGAATGAGCCTGCGAGTCAGCGGCATGTCGCGAGGTTAACCCGTGTGGGGTAGCCGTAGGGAAACCGAATCCTAATAAGGGTGTATGTAGTGGCATGTCCTGGACCCGAAGCGGGGTGATCTACCCATGGCCAGTGTGAAGCGATGGTAAGACGTCGTGGAGGCGCGAACCCACGTAGGTTGAAAACTGCGGGGATGAGCTGTGGGTAGGGGTGAAAGGCCAATCAAACTCCGTGATAGCTGGTTCTCCCCGAAATGCATTTAGGTGCAGCGTCGTATTAGCTTGTTGGAGGTAGAGCTACTGGTTGATTGAGCGGGACTACAATCTTAGCAATGTCAGCCAAACTCCGAATGCCAGCAATGTGGTGTACGGCAGTGAGACTGTGGGGGATAAGCTTCATAGTCGAAAGGGAAACAGCCCAGATCGCCGGTTAAGGCCCCTAAGGGTGTGCTAAGTGGAAAAGGATGTGGGATCGCGAAGACAGCCAGGAGGTTGGCTTAGAAGCAGCCATCCTTGAAAGAGTGCGTAATAGCTCACTGGTCGAGTGGTTCCGCGCCGACAATGTAGTGGGGCTCAAGCACACCGCCGAAGCCGCGGCAATATTTTTATATTGGGTAGGGGAGCGTCGTGTACTGCGTTGAAGCGTTACCGTAAGGCGGCGTGGAGTGTATACGAGTGAGAATGCAGGCATGAGTAACGAATTGAACAGTGAGAATCTGTTCCGCCGGATGACTAAGGGTTCCTGGGTCAAGTTCGTCTTCCCAGGGTGAGTCGGGACCTAAGGCGAGGCCGACAGGCGTAGTCGATGGACAACCAGTTGATATTCTGGTACCCGTAAACACGCGCCCATGGTAAAGCAGTGATACTAACCACCCACAATGTTTCCCGCCTTACTCTTTGAGTAGGTGGGTTACTGCGTGCGTGGGGCCTAAACTGTGGTCCAAGCGATGGGGTGACACAGGAGGGTAGCCAAGCCACTTATTGGATTGTTGGTGTAAGCGTGTAGCCGATGGTGTAGGCAAATCCGCACCTGGTAGGTCAGACGTGACGCATAGCCCTAAACAGGGTGAAGTTGGTGATCCCATGCTGTCGAGAAAAGCCTCTAGCGATGTGTGTTTATGGCCCGTACCCCAAACCGACACAGGTAGTCAGGTTGAAAATACTAAGGCGTTCGGGTGAACTGTGGTTAAGGAACTCGGCAAAATGCCCCCGTAACTTCGGGAGAAGGGGGACCACACGAGGTGACAACCCATGCGGTTGAAAGCGTTGTGTGGTCGCAGAGAATAGAGGGAAGCGACTGTTTATCAAAAACACAGGTCCATGCGAAGACGTTAAGTTGATGTATATGGACTGACGCCTGCCCGGTGCTGGAAGGTTAAGAGGACCGGTTAGAAACCTTTGGTTTCGAAGCTGAGAATTTAAGCCCCAGTAAACGGCGGTGGTAACTATAACCATCCTAAGGTAGCGAAATTCCTTGTCGGGTAAGTTCCGACCTGCACGAATGGCGTAACGACTTCCCTGCTGTCTCAACCACAGGCCCGGTGAAATTGCACTACGAGTAAAGATGCTCGTTACGCGCGGCAGGACGAAAAGACCCCGGGACCTTCACTATAGCTTGGTATTGGTATTCGGTTCGGTTTGTGTAGGATAGGTGGGAGACTATGAAACCGTCACGCCAGTGATGGCGGAGTCGTTGTTGAAATACCACTCTGATCGGATTGGATACCTTAACCTTGGCCCATGATCTGGGTTGGGGACAGTGCCTGGTGGGTAGTTTAACTGGGGCGGTTGCCTCCCAAAAAGTAACGGAGGCGCCCAAAGGTTCCCTCAGCCTGGTTGGCAATCAGGTGGTGAGTGTAAGTGCACAAGGGAGCTTGACTGTGAGAGAGACATCTCGAGCAGGGACGAAAGTCGGGACTAGTGATCCGGCACCAACTTGTGGATGTGGTGTCGCTCAACGGATAAAAGGTACCCCGGGGATAACAGGCTGATCTTCCCCAAGAGTCCATATCGACGGGATGGTTTGGCACCTCGATGTCGGCTCGTCGCATCCTGGGGCTGGAGTAGGTCCCAAGGGTTGGGCTGTTCGCCCATTAAAGCGGCACGCGAGCTGGGTTCAGAACGTCGTGAGACAGTTCGGTCTCTATCCGCCGCGCGCGTTGAAACTTGAAAAAGGCTGTCCCTAGTACGAGAGGACCGGGACGGACGTACCTCTAGTGTGCCAGTTGTTCCGCCAGGAGCACCGCTGGTTGGCTACGTACGGAAGGGATAACCGCTGAAAGCATCTAAGCGGGAAGCCTGTTTTAAGATGAGGTTTCATTCGAGGTCCCCTAAAGACTATGGGGTTGATAGGCCAGACATGGAAGCATCGCAAGATGTGAAGTCTACTGGTACTAATAGACCAAAACAAACACTTATAAACAACACAAACACCAAAAACTAGAAACACGCACGCCGTGCACGCGTCCACTATGCAGTATCTGACACAACACCAGGCCAGCACACACATGTGCCCCGGTGACTTGTCGGTGGTCAATAGCGGCAGGGAAACGCCCGGACCCATTCCGAACCCGGAAGCTAAGCCTGCCCGCGCTGATGGTACTGCAACCGGGAGGTTGTGGGAGAGTAAGTTACCGCCGACACCAAACATAAACAACTACATAAAAAAGGGGACCAGCACACCACTGGTCCCCTTTTTCCACGTTTTCAACCAATTGCAACCGTTTCATTGGTAGCGCCGCCGGTAGGTCCCGCTTTTTGTTCGTCCCGGTTATCGGTAATCGAGACTGCTGATTGAATGTCTACCTTGATAGCTTGGTGACCAGTCCTGCGCATGTTCGCTAGTTAATTATCTTTAAATGACAGGCGCTTTTCCTGTGGGACATGGACACTGACTAGATGAGACCAGGCCTTTTGCAATATTGCGAAAATTACAAGAGTAAGACACAGCTTCCGCTTTAGCTTCGCGAAGCTCTCCTCGGCTCTCTAGGAAAGCAATAAATCTGCTGGTCTTAACGTAATCTCTGCTTTTTGATTTCACGCCCCTGAAATAGGACTTGATTCCTGGCGTGATTGAGATAATTCATCGATTCGGGACTTGGCGTCAATGTTTCCAATGCGTCAGTTCGCCATGGCTTAGTCGATAGTTTCTTTGCCCAAAGGCGCATATCACGAATTCGTATTCGTAGGAACATTTTTTGGATATGGAGCAGTTGTCAGCGACGGTTGAAAAGTAGCCCAGAAACGACGGTTGAAAAGTAGCCCAAAAACGACGGTTGAAAAGTAGCCCATCCGAGAACAATTGGATGGGTGATTTCCATGGATGATTGGGCGCAGATCAGAATCTTGCGCAATGAAGTGATGTTGTTTCGGGGATTTAGCACGAAATTGGATTGGCTAGCATTGCCTTCAGAGCAGCCTGCTTGAATGGTTGTAGTTTCAATCAGGCCGGCGTTCCCCTCTTAGTATCCCTAGCGAACTAGGCCAGGGCCACACTAACTGGATACATCGCTATCGAACCAAGCGTTAGGGGCTAGGCGCATCACGGGTCTCTGACAAGTCTTCTGCTGTAGCGGTTTGTTAAATTTCATCTTTCAATCATTCGCGCCCGGTCGTTGTCATCCCCCTACTTTCCCTCGTTTCTAGCAAACCATCGGCGTCCGAACCGGGGGCAGCGATCTACCTCGCGCGGACTCTCTGGGCATCGAGATTTAAGTTTGTCATCGAGAATAATTTTATTGGCCCACTTACTCGATCTCGTCCTGGCATTAGTGGGTCTAGTTCATGGTTTTGTTCCAAGACAAGTTCATGGGCTCTACACGTTATTGGATCATGCTTGTGTGTATCGGCCAACCCCGATGGGCTTAACTTTTGGTAGGACCAACCCATGAATTACACAAATGTGTTTTAGCTGTTAGGGGCGATAATCTGCCGCTGAGTCCAAAACTCCCGGGGTTTGTCCGTTATGGGATCGATAAAGCCAATGTTGCGTGCGGTCAGATGCATCGGAATGCTCATGTCCTCGGCCTCGGCTGGGTAGATAACCGGATAAACCGGGTCCCCGAGGATTGGAACCCCCGCCCGCCACATGTGCAGGCGCAATTGATGAGTCTTCCCGGTCTTTGGCCTCAATACGTAGCGGGCTTGGGGCGCCAGGGGGCCATGGAGGGCGTTAAGCAACTCCTGTTCCCCCTCGTTGAGCTGCTCAACGGCGGCCAGGGTGGTAATCGCGTTAATCGGCCCGTCCACCAGCCGGCCCTGTATTTCGCCGGGGGTCTTTTCGATGCGCGTCTCCCACAGGAGGGGAGTCTCAAAATCCTGGCGTTCCGCGATCGCCTCGTAGGTTTTTTCCACCCGCCTTTCCGCGAAGAGCGTTTGATAGGCGCCGCGCACCTCACGGGTCTTGGTAAACACCAAGATGCCGGAGGTTAGCCGGTCTAGTCGGTGCGCGGGCGAGAGCTCTTGGATTCCGGTTATGCGGCGAAGCTGGACGGTTGCGGTCTGCACAATGTGCTTGGCCCGGGGCATGGTGGCCATGAAGGGCGGCTTGTCCGCGACTAGGAGGTTCTCGTCCTCGTGGATCACGGTGATGTCATATGGAACTTCTTCTTCGATTGCGGGCGTGCGGTAGAACCACACGTCTTCACCGGCAGCGAGAGGGGTCTCTGGCGCGAGGGGCGTGGTATCGCGCAGCACCACCTCGCCGGCGGCGAAGCGCCTATCTACCGCCGCCTCATTGTCTTCTGGGTGGCGGTGGCGCTGGCTGCGCACCAGGTGCCAGATGAAATCCCAGGCGGATATTCCGGCTTCTTCGGCAGGGACTCGCGCCCGGGTGGGGTTCAGGCCGTCACGGATAGGAAGGGGGGTGAAACCTTTACGCCGATGGGCTATATTTTTAACCATGGATTTGAACGCCCTTCTTGCACCGGTAATTGACTTTTTCTCTGACGGCATTGGCGCCGTCATCGCTCAGATCGCTGAGGTTGTCTACAGCATTTTGTTCCCAGCCAACGCCGACGCGGCTACCACCTTCCCAGCAGCCAAGGTGTAAACGGCGCCGTAAAAACAGCCTTATTTTAGCCGGTTTACCGCTTGCGGTGTTACTGAAGTTACCAGTAGCCAAGTTGGTATAACCGGCTATACTTGTCTATGTACACGCACCCAGCTGAAAGGACATGAAGTCATGGCCAAGGAAGACATTGTAGTAGTAGCGGTAGACGGTTCTGACGCTTCAAAGAACGCCGTTCGTTGGGCTGCTAACACTGCTATGAAGCGCGGCATCCCGCTGCGTTTGGCATCGAGCTACACCATGCCGCAGTTCCTGTATGCGGAGGGTATGGTCCCGCCAAAGGAACTGTTTGAGGACTTGCAGGCAGAGACCCTGGAAAAGATTGAAGAGGCCCGCGCCCTAGCGCATGAGGTGGCGCCGGAGATCAAGATTGGGCACACCGTAGCTGAGGGTTCCCCTATCGACATGCTCTTGGAGATGTCCCATGACGTCACCATGATCGTGATGGGTTCCCGCGGAATGGGCGGGTTGTCCGGCATGGTGATGGGTTCGGTATCCGCTTCTGTAGTCTCCCACGCCAACTGCCCGGTTGTTGTGGTTCGTGAGGACAATGCCGTTACTGAGTCCACCAAGTACGGCCCGGTAGTGGTCGGCGTCGATGGATCCGAGGTGTCCCAGAAGGCAACGGAGTACGCGTTCGCTGAGGCTGAGGCCCGCGGCGCGGAATTGATTGCCATCCACACCTGGATGGATATGCAGGTCCAGGCCTCCCTCGCCGGCCTTTCCGCGGCCCAGGCCGAGTGGTCTGAGGTCGAGCGTGAACAGGGAGAGTTGCTCAACGAGCGCCTCGCCCCGCTGGTGGAGAAGTATCCTGACGTAAAGGTCAAGAAGCTGATTGCGCGTGACCGCCCGGTGCGCGCTTTGTCCGACGCCGCCGAGGGCGCCCAGCTCCTCGTTGTCGGCTCCCATGGCCGTGGCGGATTCAAGGGCATGCTCTTGGGCTCCACGTCTCGCGCGCTGCTCCAGGCTGCACCGTGCCCGATGATGGTGGTCCGCCCAGAATCGGACTAGGGAGTTACAAGGCTTCAAGGGCCGATAGAGAATAAGACCGGGCGTCATTGGATGCCCGGTCTTTTCGCGGCCTCCGGGAGAATTTTTGCAGGCTCCATTAGCACAGCTCAGCACGATTTGCGTAAATTTTCGCTGTTAACTTTCGCACTACCGAAATGCAAACGTGTGAAAAGTGTGAAACCATGGGGCTATACGCGATTGCGTAATCCTTAAAAAATCGAAAGGACTTTTCAAAATGGGTATGGGTATTGGCTTCATCGGCTGGATCGTTATCGGCGCACTGGCCGGTTTCATTGCTGAGAAGATCATGAAACGCGATCACGGACTGGTTACTAACCTTATTGTTGGCGTTATCGGCGCAATCCTGGGTGGCTGGATTCTTGGCCTCTTCATCGATACCGCAACCAACGGTTGGATTATGTCCCTGATTACCGCGGTTGTCGGCGCTTGTGTCCTGCTGTGGATCGTGGGCCTCATCCGCTCCAAGAGCGCTAAGTAAGGCGAATATAAGTAGCTTTGTTTAGCCCCTGCGGCTAATATACATACCGGTTTGTCTATATCGCATAGATGAATCGGTATTTTTGATCCCAGACTAAATAGACACCACGCCCACAGGAAGAAGAGGTACACCGTGGCAGCCCCCAAGAAGTCCCGCAGGAACCGCCCTAGTCCGCGCAGCCGCCTGCTGGACTCGGCCACGAACCTTTTCACCACTGAAGGCATCCGCGTCATCGGCATCGATCGCATCCTTCGCGAAGCCGATGTCGCCAAGGCCTCCCTATATTCCCTTTTCGGTTCCAAGGATGCGCTCGTAATCGCGTACATCGAGGCGCTCGATGAGAAGTACCGGGCGGAATGGACCGCGCGCACGGAGTCCATGACGGATCCGCAGGATAAGCTGCTGGCCTTTTTCGATCTCGCCATCGAGACCGAGCCGCAGCAGGAATTCCGCGGTTCCCATTTCTTAAACGCCGCCGGCGAATACCCTCGCCCGGATACGGACGCGGAGCGTGGAATAGTGGCCGCCTGCCTGGCCCACCGGGCCTGGATGCATTCCACGATGACCGCGCTGCTGACCGCCCGCAATGGCTATCCATCCGAGGATCAGGCCTCCCAGATGCTCATTTTCCTCGATGGCGGACAGGCCGGGGCCCGCCTGCAGCGCGATGTTGCGCCCCTGCATACCGCTAAGGAACTCGCCGTGCACATGCTGGCCGAGCCCCCTGCGGATTACTCCATCTAGCTTTTAGGCCGGTTCCTCCGGGGACTGCTTCGCCTCGGCCTCTTTGCGGGCCAGCATCCTTGCCTGGGCGATCAGCTGCCCGCGGCGTTTGCGCTCGAGCTTGCGCTGGGCTTTTTCTTCCTTTGTGAGCTTCGCGCTACCGGCCCTGAAGGCCGCCCAGGATTCGCGCCGCAGCGCGTGGTGCGCATCGCCCAGGGCGTAGCGCTTGCGCAGGATGAACTCAAAGACGATGGTCTGACACAGCGTGAAGAGGTTGGTGCATGCCCAGTAGACGATGATCGCGGTGGGAACCGGCGCATTCATGGCGGCGTTCCACAGCAAAAACGGCACGGCCACGGTCATAAAGATCAGGAAATAAAACAGCCGGCGCGCGAGCTTCTCATCGAATTGGGTGGTCAGAAAACCTCGATAGAGCGAAATGCCCAGGTTCGCCACGGTAAATAAAATCGCGGCGATCAGCCATGGGGTGATGACGTTTTTAACGTCGGCGCCGCTTACTCCGAGCGACGCGGCCACGTCATCGGGCATGGACACGTAGGCCGGAAGCGGAATCCCCTGGAAAGTGGTGCTGCGGAATGACAGGACCTCCTCCGGGGTGAGCAGGCCGATACTTGCGTCCTGGTCCGGCCGGGCCATATGCAAAATCACACGGTAGAGGCCCAGGAACACCGGGATCATGATCAGCGGCGGAATGCAGCCCACCGATGGCTTATACCCATAACGTTCGTGAAGCGCCCTTTGCTCTTTCTGCAGTGCGAGCATTTCCGCCGGGTCCTTGACCGCCTTCATCCGGTCGCGCAGGTCATACATTTCGGGGCGCATGAGGGCGCCGATGCGCCCGGAGCGGATGGACATCCAGTTCAACGGCAAAATGAGACCGCGCACGGTGACCACTAGCAGCGGGATGCAGATGAGCCACGCCACCCCTTCGGTCAGGAAGGGATCAATGATGAGGTGCCAAACCTTCATAATCCCTGATACGGGGTACGTAAATGGCAGCAGCACGGCGGTGCTCCCTTCTATTTCGGCCGGGGTGGGGCACTTACAGACTACAGATTGTACGGCCGGCCGCGCGAAGGCCTCGCCTTCGGTGAGGACCCAGGCCGGCCGGGGACTAGGCTATAACGCATGACCCCCAGCATTGATCAGCAACGGCTCGAGTCCCCCACGACGGACGCGGATGTACTGCGCAACGGCATCCATATCCTGACCGCCATGCTGCTAGTCGCAGCGATTTTTGCCTCCATGCGCATGGAGCTTTCCGCGGCGGTGGTCAACCTGATGCTGCTGTCCGCCTTCGCGGCCATCTATTTTGCCGGCTCCATGTTCATGGAGCGCTGGGGCCTGGTGCCGCAGTTGGTCTGGCTCGTGGCGCTTACCGGCGTGTGGTTCCTCGATCTGCTGGTGGCGCCGGTGGGCATTTACTTGGTCTTCGCATTATTCTTCCTCTACCTGCGCGTGCTGGGGGAGACCTGGGGCGTGGTGGCCGTGATCTTCCTGACCGCAATCAGCATCGGAGTGCAGGTACCCGACGGTTTGACCCTAGGCGGAATCATGGGCCCCATGGTCTCTGCGATAGTCACGGTGGCCATCTACTACGCCTTTCGCGCACTGCAGCGCATCTCCCAGGAGCGGGAGGTGCTCATCCAGGAATTGGTCAGCACGCGTGAGCAGCTGGCGGAGTCTGAGCGCAGCGCCGGCGTAACCGAGGAGCGGCAGCGCATCGCCCACGAAATCCATGACACGCTGGCCCAGGGGTTAAGCTCCATCCAGATGTTATTGCACGCCGCGGACCGTTCGGTGGATGCGGGGGAGCGGGAGAAAGCTCGGGAGCGCATTGCCCTGGCGCGCACCACGGCGGCGGATAACTTGCAGGAGGCCCGCGCCATGATCGCGGCGCTGCAGCCCGCGTCCCTGCAGGAGACCTCCCTGACCGGCGCATTGACCCGCATGGCGGAGGGGTTTGCGGCCACCGGTGATTTGACGATCGATGTGGACGCGGAAGGCCCCGTGCACCAGCTTCCCATGAAGGTCGAGGCGGCGCTGCTGCGCATCGCCCAGGGCGCGGTGGGCAACGTGGTCAAGCATTCCCAGGCCACTCGGGCGCGCATCACCGTCACCTACGCGGAGGATGAGATTCGCGTGGACGTGGTGGATAATGGGCGCGGCTTCGACGTAGCGGCCGTCACCGGGCGCCCCGCCGGCCTGGGGCACATTGGCCTGTCCGCCATGGAGCGCCGGGCCGCGGAGCTTGGCGGCGGCGTCACCGTCGAATCCGCGCCGGGTGGGCCCACGGCGGTGTCAGCATCCATACCGCTTGAGCCCTCCGCATAGACTAAACTTTTGGATGACCGTTGACTCCAACTTCTAGAAGGAGGGCCGCCCGTTGATTAGGGTATTGCTTGCAGATGACCACGAGATTGTGCGCTTAGGCTTGCGTGCCATCCTCGAAGAAGCAGAGGATATTGAGGTCGTGGGTGAGGTAGCCACCGCGGAGGCTGCTATTGCCACCGCGCAGGCCGGCAGCATCGACGTGGTGCTCATGGACCTGCGCTTCGGGGCGGGCATCGAAGGCACCCGGGTGCTGGGCGGTGCGGAGGCCACCAAGACAATCCGCGATACCATGGATAATCCGCCAAAGGTCTTGGTAGTGACGAACTATGACACGGACGCAGACATCCTGGGCGCCATCGAATCCGGCGCGGTGGGCTATTTGCTCAAGGATGCGCCGCCGGCGGAGCTCGTGGCCGCGGTGCGTTCCGCGGCCGAGGGCGACTCGGCCCTCTCGCCCATGGTGGCTGACCGTCTCATGACTCGGGTGCGCACGCCGCGCACGTCGTTGACTCCGCGCGAGCTGGAGGTGCTTAAGCTGGTGGCCTCGGGTGCCTCGAACCGCGAGATTGGCCAGGAGCTCATGCTTTCCGAGGCCACCGTGAAGTCCCACCTAGTCCACATCTATGACAAGTTGGGCGTGCGCTCCCGCACTTCCGCCGTGGCGGCGGCCCGCGAGCAGGGTGTGCTGTAATAGCGGGAGCATCGGTTTAAGCCAGCTTCCCAAAAGCAATAGACAGGAAGCGGGCTGATTCGGCGCGGCCTGTGGTGCATCGGAGGCTTTTAGCGGGAGTTTGCCTCGTTGTATGCATCGATGATGTTGTGGGGAATCTTGCCGCGGTGGGCAACGGGGATGCCCTGCAGGCGAGCCCACTGCCGAATCTCCGCCGGGTCGACGCGCCGGTAGTCCTTCTCCGGCGCCTGGCGAGCGGCCTGCACGTAAGGTTCCAGAAGGTCGTGGAACTTGCGGGCGTTTTCGCGGGAGAGGTCAATCAGATAGTTTTTGCCGTCGATGCTAAAGCGGACAACCTCCAGCTCATCTTCGGCGATAAGCGTGTGGTCAAGATCGTCATAGAACTGGGTTACTTCGCGGCGGGCCATGACTGTAGCGGCTCCTGTCCTTTCCTTAACCGGCGCTTAGCGAGCGGGCGTGTGGTGCTTTATTCCGGCGGATTCCCGTGCGGTAATTCGCCGTGACTCTAGGCGCAAGCGGAGACGCGTCCACATGCGAAAATTTCTGGTTGTTGACATGCTAACAGCGGAATTTTCGCTTTGTAAAGCCACCATTTAATTTAATGCTCTAGCTACTTCACTGCGCTAACTAATCGGGCTGGGAGCGCTAAATTCCCCAAGATTTTCCGAAGTAATTACGGAATATGCCTCGACGTCATGCGATGCGCCGCGGGCCCATAACCGGCCTGAACCGGCACTCTGTGAAAAAGACCCGCTAAAACAGCGGGGGTATTCTTGCCACAGCCGCGGTGCGGTCAATAGATTCTTCGCAAAAGAATATAGGCCATAATTTCAAAAACTCGCGGCGATACTTCCGTTGAATTTAGGGCCAGCCTGGGCATGGAAAAGCCCCCGTTTCGGGGGCTGGTGCAGCTCGTCGTGCGTCAATCCCTAAGGCGGGAATGCGCGGTTTAGCCTTCCTTTACCAGGCGCTGCTGAATCTCATTGGTGACGGTGTCAATGTCATTGTTGATGGTGTTGTGCGCGCGGGTGCGCTGCTGGGGGGTCATGAATTCGGCGTTGTCAACAGCCGCGTCCAGTTCCTCGAGGCGGTCCTTAACGTCACGCTGGAAACCCGCAGGCAGTGCAGTATTTTCCAGGGAATTGCGGATTCCCTGAATGCGCGCCTTCAAGGACGCGCCGTGGCCGGAGAAGGAAGCCAGCTGGGACGGGGTCACGCCGGCCTGCTTGGCGCGGGTGTCTTCAGCGCGGCCGCGTGCCGCGGTAATTCCGCGGTAGACCAGAGGCAGCAGGAGAGGGGCGGCGGTGCGCAGGGCGCTGGCGTAGCGGGAGATGGTCTGCGCATTAAATTTGCCGGCCTTGATCTTCTCAAGTTCCTTCTTGGCCATCTTGTATTCGTGCTTGCGCCGCTTCTTCAGGCCCTTTTCCTCGGACTTAATGAGAGCCTTCTCCTGCTTGGCTAGTAGCTTCTGCTGGCGTTTGTTTGCCTTGTTCGCGGCCTTAACCTGGGACTTCGTGCGGGCCTTGGCCGCCTTAAGCTCAGCTTTTGCGGCGGCGCGGGTGCGGCGGAAGTTCTTCAGAATGCTCACTTGTGCTTTTCCTCTTATATAGGGGACAGTCTTTTGAATTCAACATTACCCTTTTAGCTCCGCTAAGCTCGGGCGGGTGAGTTATTCGGCCGAGGATGTCTTGCAGCCCTCCGATCTTGTGGGCTGCCGTTACCGGCGCGTGCAGGCGCGGCACTTCCCGGATATGCCTCACACTCACCTCTCCCAGGCCCGCGCCGTCCGTGCCGAGGCCGGCCGCCTCGCCGTCCTGTCCAAGCTGCCATCCCGCCCGGATTCCCGCGCCAAGCGGTTCCGCCGCATCGACTTAGGCCCGCTGGGGCCGGTGCCGGAGGAGGAGCTGTTCTACCGCTACCTGTCCACGCTTGAGGCCATGGCCGCCGGCTATACCCACATAACCGGCGGGGTTTTGGAGACCGGCAATCTCGTGGCGCCAGTGGATATCCTGCTGCGGGAGGGGGAGGCCTACACGCCTATTAATGTCTCCAACCACCGGGTGGAGCGTAAGAGTCCTAAGCACACCTGTTATTCGGTGCCCACATACCGCCTGGGGCTCTCCGAGCCGCTCGAGGTGGGCTACAAGCTCCGGCATAAGGCTACCGATAGCGTGCGCCTTGCCGTAGCGGCCCGTGCGCTGCGCGAGCTGGGGGTTGACTCGGGCCGGGGCGGATACGTAGGCCAGGATCGCGACAGGGTCTTCTTCCAGGCTACGGACACGTTGGAGCAATCCTTAAACTCCGCGCTGGCGGTCCCCGTACCGGACATGCCCCGCCGCACAAAGGAGTGCGCAAGCTGCAGGTTCTGGGACATGTGCGAGCCTGAACTCGTAGCCGCCGATGACTTGAGCCTCTTCCTGCCGGGAGAGCGCGGCTTGAAGTACCGGGAGCGGGGCATCCACACCGTCCAGGCCCTCATCGATGCGGGGCTTGGGGAGCCGTCCCAGTTGGCGGCGGCGTGGCGGGCGGGCGTCCCGCTGCTCAAGCGCGCCGCTGTGCCCGAGGTCCCCCGCGCCGACGTGGAAGTCGACGTGGACATGGAGGCCTACCTCGACCAGGGCGCGTACCTGTGGGGCGCGTGGTATGAGGGTGAGTACTATCCCTTCGTTACGTGGGAGCCGCTGGGCGGGCGTGCCGAGGCGGCAAATTTTGAGGAATTCTGGACCTGGCTTATGGGCCTGCGGGAAAAGGCGCACGCGCAGGGCAAGACTTTCAAGGCTTATTGTTATTCCGCGCACGGCGAGAATCATTGGATGATCATGTCCGCGCAGCGCTTCGGCACGCCGGCGTTAGAGGAGGTCAATGCGTTTATCGCGTCCGAGGATTGGGTGGACCTTTTCACCTACGTCAAGCGCGCCTTCGCCGGGCCGTTTGGCCTGAGCCTGAAGACGGTGGCGCCCGTGGCCGGGTTCCACTGGGATGTGGATGATTTCGATGGGGAAGAGTCCGTGGCCGCACGTCGCGTAGCGCTGGCCGGTGACATGGAGTCCCGGGAACGCCTCCTGACCTACAACGCGGACGATGTTCAGGCCACGCTCGCGGTCCGTGAGTGGATGAGCGCCGGGGCTACTGGGGTGCCTCGACTCGGCGAGTGAGCGCGGCGCCGATCACCACGAGCAGCGTCAGCAGCCCGGCGAACAGCGCGATGAAGCCGGCCCAGCTGAAATTGGCGAAGGCGCTTCCGGCGAAGGTGCCCAGGACGGATGAACCAAAGTAATAGCAGAAGACGTACATGGAGGAGGCCTCGGCGCGATCGGCGTGGGCGAGGTGGCCCACCCAGCCGGACGCGGTGGAGTGGACGGCGAAAAAGCCAATGGTAAACAGCAGCAGGCCCGCGATGGTCAGGGCGAGGCCGCCGAGCATCATGACGATGCCCGCCAAATATAAGACGGCGGAGGCGGTGAGGGTGCGGCCGTAGCCGTACTCCGCGACGAAGCGCCCCGCGCGTGCGGAGGACCAGGTGCCGAACAGGTACATCAGGAATACCATGCCCACAAGCGAAGCCGGCAGCCCAAAGTCCTCGATGAAACGGAATGACACGAAGTTGTAGATGGAGACGAACGAGCCCATCGCCAAGAACGCGATGATGAAAAGCCCCGCCAAGTGGGGGTTGCGCCAGTGGTGGACCATGGCCTGGAATTCCGCGCGGAAGTAGATCTCCTTGGCGTGGAAATTACGCTGGCGGGGCAGCAGGATGACCGCGATGATGGCGAACGTCAGCGAGGTCAACGCGGAACCCAGCAGGGCCGCGCGCCAGCCCGCGAACTCCAGGACCGCGGCTGGCACCAGGCGGCCGCTCAGCCCGCCGATGGACGTACCGGCGATATAGATGCCCATGGCCCGCGGGAGCACCCTGTCATCGAGCTCCTCCGCCAACCAGGCCATGGCCGTCGCCGGGGCGCCGGCGAGCAGCGCGCCCTGGAGGCCGCGCAGCGCGATGAGCTGCCAGGCGTTACTTGCCAGCGGGACGGCCAGCCCCACGGCCATTGCGGCGAAGACGGAGAAGAGCAGCAGCCTGCCGCGGCCGAAGCGCTCCGAAAGTATGGAGGCCGGAACCACGCACACCGCCAGCGCGCCGGTGGCGGCGGAGACGGTCATCGCGGCCTCGGTGAAGGTGAGGTTTAGCTGCCCCACCAGCTCCGGCAGGATGGCTTGGGTGGAATACAGGCCGGAAAAGATGGCCAGGCCCACGCACAGCATCGCGGTGATGGCACGCTTGGTACGCTGCGCCTCGTTTGGGTTCCTCAATACGGCCTGGTTATTCATGCCTTCTAGGGTGCCCCAACGCCTTCAATGTGTAAAATGTTTAAATCACCATGGTTTGATGCAAAACATGCATGATTTAGGCGAGGGGTGGCCCATGCAATTTGACGACGTCCGCGGTTTCGTTGCCGTGGCCGAATCCCTCCACGTTGGCGCCGCCGCAGACCGTTTGGGGCTGTCCCAATCCGCGCTTACCCGCCGCATCCAGCGGCTCGAGGCCGCGCTGGGCGCCGATCTTTTCGATCGTTCCGGGCGCCAGCTGGCGCTCAACGCCCGCGGGGACGCATTCCTGCCGCACGCGCGCGGCATGCTGGCCTCGTGGCGAGCGGGCGCGGACAGCGTCTCCCGCCTGATGGATCCAGAAAGGGGCACCGTGCGCCTGGATTTCATGCACTCGCTGGGCACGTGGATGGTCCCCGACCTACTCCGCGGGTACCGGGCGCACCATCCCCACGTCGATATCCGGCTCCACCAGGGCGCGGCGCAGGAGCTGGTGGACCGGGTCCGCGCCGGGCACTCTGATTTAGCGCTGGTTGGCCCGCGCCCTGACGCCCCCGACCTGGGCTGGCACCAGCTCGAACTCCAGCGTCTGGCCGTGAGGGTGCCAGAGGGCCATTGGGCCGCCGGACGCGATTGCGTTGCGATGGCCGATCTGGCCGAGGAGGATTTCATTGGCATGCTCCCCGGCTATGGCACCCGCATGCTCCTTGACGCGCTTGCCGCCGAGGCGGGCTTTACCCCGCGCCTCGTCTTCGAATCGATGGAGCTAACCACCGTGGCGGGGCTAGTGACCGCGGGGCTGGGGTGCGCGCTGCTGCCGCTCGATGACCCCTATTTGGGCGCGGAGAACCTGGTCCCCATTGAACCACCCCGCTACAGGGAGTTGGGTTTGGTCTGGAAACCCGGCGCCCCTGCCCCGCCGGTGGATCAGTTCCGCGCCTTCGTTACGGGCTAGTCCGGATGAAGAGGGCACCGAAAAAGGGGCCGCCACCGGCACCGGCGCGACCCCCTTTTAAAGAAAAGAAGCGAAATTACTTCTGTGCGGCTGCGTAGCGCTCTGCTACGTCATCCCAGTTGAAGACGTTCCATACGGCCTCAACGTAGTCAGCCTTAACGTTCTTGTACTGCAGGTAGAAAGCGTGCTCCCACATATCGAGCATCAGCAGCGGGGTGAAGTTTACGGAGATGTTGCCCTGCTGGTCGGTCAGCTGCTCGATGATGAGGCGGCCCGCGATGTGGTCATAACCAAGAACTGCCCAGCCGGAGCCCTGCAGGCCCAGGGCTACGGCGTTGAACTGAGCCTTGAACTTGTCGAAGGAACCAAAGTCGCGGTTGATGGCCTCAGCCAGCTCGCCGGTTGGCTCGCCGCCACCGTTTGGAGAAAGGTTCTTCCAGAAGATGGTGTGGTTGGTGTGGCCACCCAGGTTGAACGCGAGGTTCTTGGTGTATGCGCGGATCTTGTCCGCGTTGGCCTCGCCGTTGCGCTCAGCCTCGAGAGCCTCAAGCGCGGCGTTTGCGCCGGCTACGTAGTTGGCGTGGTGCTTGGAGTGGTGCAGCTCCATGATCTCCGCGGAAATGTGAGGCTCAAGAGCATCGTACGCGTAGTCAAGTTCTGGAAGTTCGTATACTGCCATGGTTCAAATCCTTTCGTTGATTTCCTGACCCATGATAGGAGCAAATCAACATTCCGCAACGTTTTTATGTCCAAAATGTGGAAATTTGCTGGCCACGGTAGTGTGGCGGATATCGAAAATCGTCAAAGGAGGCAACCACCATGTCGTTTCTGTTTAAACCGGAGCCAAAGATTGTGGCGGCGTCGGAGGCGCTAGAGGGGCGGGCCGAGCCCATCAACCCAGAGCCCGCCAACCATGCCGTGCTGGGCACGCCGCTGACCGGGCTAGAGGAGGGCCAGGCGGAGCTGTACGTGGGAATCGGCTGTTTCTGGGGCGCGGAAAAGATGTACTGGCAGCAGCCGGGCGTTATCGCCACGGCGGTGGGCTACGCCGGCGGGACCACGCCTAACCCCACCTATTACGAGGTCTGCCGGGGGTTGACCAACCACGCCGAGGTGGTGCGCGTGGTCTACAACCCGGCCGAGGTGTCCCTGCGCGAACTTGTGGTCCTGGCGCTCGAGGCCCACGACCCAACCCAGGGCTTTCGCCAGGGCAACGACGTGGGAACGCAGTACCGTTCCGCGTTCTACGTCCACACGGAGCGGGAGCGCGAGGAGGTGCAGGGGCTCGTGGACGCTTACGCGGACAAGCTAAAGGCCCACGGTTTCGGGGAGACCACGACGGAGGTCCGTCTGCTTTCCGCTACCGACGCCGCCCAGTTCTTCCTCGCCGAAGAAGAACACCAGCAGTACCTGCACAAAAACCCGGGCGGGTACTGCCCGCACCACTCTACGGGCGTGGCCTGCGGCTAAAACGGGCACAATCGGGCATAAAAGGGCACAATAGGGAGTATGAGGAATTCCGCGGGAAACAAAGTCGTACTTATCGGTGCCGGCGACGTGGGGGTCGCCTATGCCTACGCCCTGGTCAACCAGGGGACGGTGGACCACCTGGCCATCATCGACATCGATGAGAAGAAGCTGCAGGGCAACGTCATGGACCTCAACCACGGCGTGGTCTGGGCCCCCTCCCGCACCCGCGTGACCAAGGGCACCTACGCGGACTGTGAGGACGCCGCGATTGTGGTCATCTGCGCCGGCGCCGCCCAAAAGCCGGGCGAGACCCGCCTGCAGCTGGTGGACAAAAACGTGGCCATCATGAATTCCATCGTGGGGGACGTCATGGCCTCCGGCTTTGACGGGATCTTCCTTGTCGCCTCCAACCCGGTGGACATCCTGACGTATGCGGTGTGGAGGGCCTCCGGGCTGCCGCACCAGCGCGTGATTGGCTCCGGGACCATCCTGGACTCCGCGCGCTACCGCTACATGCTGTCCGAGGAGGAGGGAATCGCGCCGTCCTCCGTTCACGCCTACATCATCGGCGAGCACGGCGACTCCGAGCTCCCCGTGGTCTCATCCGCCAACATTGCCGGCGTCCACCTATCCCACTTGGCCAAAGACCACCCCGGCTACGAGGAACGCATCGAGAGGATCTTTGAGCAGACCCGCGATGCGGCCTACCACATCATCGATGCGAAGGGATCAACCTCTTATGGCATCGGCATGGGGCTTGCCCGAATCACGCGCGCGATTATCCAAAACCAGGGCGTGGCGCTTCCAGTCTCCGCGTACCTGACCGGCGAATACGGCGTGGAGGACCTCTATATCGGTACCCCTGCCGTGATTAACCGCCAGGGCATAGCCCGCGCCATTGAACTAGAATTGAACGCGCATGAAAAGGAGCGTTTCGAGGCTTCGGCCGCGACGCTGAAGAAAATCAAAGAAGAAGTGTTCGGCTAGTGAAGATTGTGGCGCACCGGGGATACTCCGGTAAGTATCCCGAACTATCACCCATTGCGGTGGACAAGGCATTGGAACTGCCCATCCACGGCGTGGAGATAGACGTGCGCCTGACCCGCGATGGCCACACCGTGGTGCATCACGATGCAACCCTGGACCGCACGTCCACCATGCGCGGCGCGGTGTCCAAGATGGACTGGGCGGAGATCAAAAACGCCGAGATCGGCGGCCCGGAATTCCCGGGCCAGCACCCCATGCTGCTGGACGAGGTGCTCGAGCGCTTCCAGGACCCCGCGCACAGAGACAAGCACCTTTTCATTGAGACCAAGCACTCCGCGCTGCGCGGAAGCGAGATTGATGAACAGGTCATACTGCGCCTGCGGTATGCGGGCCTCCATGAGGATCCGCGCATGCACATCATCTCCTTCAATCACTCCGCGATGCGCACGCTCCGCCGCCTGGCCCCCGAAACTGATCGCTTCTACCTGCGCCGGGAATGGGAACGCCGGTTAAATCCCAGGGATTTCCTGCTGTCACGGCCCACGGGGCTCGGCATGAGCCTGCTGCGGGCCAAGTTAAGGCCCGGGGACATCGGCGCGAAGGGCCTGCCCACGTACCTGTGGACGGTCAATGACGCCGATGACATCGCATGGGCGGCGGAGCGCGGCGTCAAGATCGTGGCCACGGATGAGCCAGAAGTAGCCCTGCGCGCGCTCGAGGAACGGTAACCAGGTATCCTTTTGGCCATGGCCAAGAAGAAAAAGAACACTGAGAACCTGCCTGAGGGCATGTCCCGCCGCCAAGCAAAGCTCGCCGCCCGCGCCGCGGAGCGCGCCGCGCTGGAAAAGGATCCGCGCCCATACGGTGGCCTAGCCGCCGAATCGCAGCTGGTAGCGCTGCAGGAATTCGTTCCCTCCGCAATCGCGAAACTGGACGTGAAGGGCTTCGACAGGGACGTCTACGTCTCCACCGTCCTGCCGGGTGCTTCGGCAGCGCTCGTGCGCGACGAGGAATTCGGCGGCGCCGCCTTCGTTGCGCTGCAGGTGCAGTCCCACTCCCACAACCCGGGCCGCGACCTTGCGTTCGCTCTGAACTGGGCCAAGGGTGCGGCCCCGGGCTCCACGCTGGAGTCCACCGTCGCGGACGGCTCCCAGCCGGCGCTGACCGAGCTGCTCGACGAGGCGCAGGTGCTGGATATCGAGGTTTACCAGGACTTTAGCTGGTGGCTTCCGGAGGGAACCGAGGTCACCCCTCAGGTTGCTCACTCCATGCAGGCGGCTAACGATTCAGTCATCCCGTCCCACCAGGTAGGCGAGGAAATCTCCGGCACGGCATTCTGGGCTAACGCAGGCGGCGGCAAGGCCCATATTCGCTGGGTGCGCCCCAACGATGACGAGTCCGCGTTCCTTAATGCCCTGGCCCGCGTGGCCGCCCGTGGTGACCTGAATCTCGGCGAGGGCACCAAGTTCGCCGGCGTTTTCCGCACCCACGGCCTGATCGCCCCGGTCTTCGACCTGGACCCGTCCGTGCCGCACGATTCATACGAGGCTGAGCTCACCCGCGTGGACAAGGCGCTCGAGGAGGAGCTGTCCAACGACGCACAGCTCACCGCCGACGAGCGCAAGCAGCTAGAAAACATCAAGTCCCGCCAGGTGACCCTGCGTTAAGCGCTTGCGCAGCCGGGACTTTGGCCCCAGGCCTTGCGGGGATCCGCGCGGCCTGGGGTTTGCTGTAGGGGCTTGGCGCCGCGATGAAACCCGCGCCCGGGCACGGCCTCTAGCCGCTCCTCCGGGGCGGAGGGCGGCTGGAAGCTTAAACGTGCAGCGGTTGTGGCGGCGGCGCGCCTGGGCCCGCCCGCGAAGTTACGGGCGGCTGCCAGCGGAGCGTTCCCGCGATGCGGCGAATCCGGCCCCACCTGGTGGGCGGGCCCGCGCCGGGATAGTAATCCTCATTGACGCCGTTGTGGAAAGAGCACAGCATAGTCAGGTTCGCGGCGTTGGTGTTGCCCCCGGATTCCCACGACTGAATGTGGTGGACCTGGGAGCGGTCCGCCGGATTATTACAGCCCGGCCAGATGCACACGGGGGATTCCGCGGCGGCCATGAGCCGCTGCTTGTCCGAGGCAAAACGGTCCGTCCGGTAGATATTCACCGGGCCCTTGAGCGGGTGGAATAGCGTGGCGTAGGCGTAGGAGCTAAACCGGCGGGCCAGGAACTCCGCGCCGGTCATGGTGGCGCCATTGGTTAGCCGGAGGGTGATTTCCTCCCCGTCGCCGTCCAGGATTTCATCGAGCTGGTCGAGGGTGACCAGGACGTTGGTGGTGACCTGGGTCGCGGCGGCCCCGCCCTCGAAGAAGAGGGCGCGGAAGGCGTCGAGGGGGTCTTTGGAAGAGTGGGCGCGAACCGCGGATTCGATGTCCGCCACCAGGTGAGAGGGCGCGGTAACGCACAACCTCCACAGGCGCTTTGCGCTGCGCAGGACGCGGAAGCCCGGCTTGGGCTCCGCGGGCGGGTTGAGCTTGCGCAGGCGGGCCTTGGCCACGCGCTTGACGTCCTTGGCCGGGGTGCGGCACAGCTCCACGCGCAGGTCCCACGCGTCCTTCTGGGTCTTGGCCCGCGCAGCCCAGCGCTCAATTTCCACCAGGACCGGAAGCGCATGGCCGGAACGGCGCGCGCTGGACACCGCGGAGCGCTGCTTTCCGGTGAATCGGGTCTGCCCAAAGTACGTGGCGCACAGGCTCAACGCTTCAGCCGCCTGGTCGGGTGTGGCGCCAAAGGCAAGCAAATCTTCTTCACGCAGGCCAACGTGCGCGGCGACGAAATCGACGCCGGCCGCGCTCGCTGCGTAAAAAGAAGACACCTCATGCATGGCGCTCACGCTAGGGTGCAACACTCGCTAAAGGCAAGCCCCTGCCGGCGGTTATCCACAGGGGTCAGGGCGGCCGCGCCGGGCGGCGCGGGTTTATCCACAAAATGGCGGCCCCGGGCGCATCACCATTGCGCAACCGGGGCCGCTGCTTCTATACTCGCGGGCCTTTTACTTCATGGAGTCCCACAGTGCCTGCGCGCCGGCCTCATCCCACAACACCACGTTGCCCACCACGGTATCCGAGAATCCGGCTACGGGGACCGTTTCCGTCTCCACGCCGTTGCGCATAGCGAGCGCCACGCGAGCCAAATGCCAGACGTGATCGCCAGTGTTCACGGTGAACGAACCGGCGGTGTTATTAACCAGGGACACGGCCTTGAACGGATTGATAAACGTGCCTGGCGAGGTGACCTTCTCCAACAGGGCACTGAAGAATTCGCGCTGGCGGGCGACCCGGTCAAGATCGCCCATGGCCGTGGCGCGCGTGCGGACATAGCCCAGCGCATCCGGCCCGCGCAGATCTTGGCAGCCGGCGGCCAAGTTAATGCCGGCCAGCGGATCGTTGATTGGTTCTTGCACGCAGATGTTGATCCCGCCCAGGGAGTCCACAACGTTGGCAAGGCCCCCCATGCCGATCTCCGCGTAGTGGTCGATGCGCAGGCCGGTAGCCTGTTCCACGGTGGTGGCGAGCAGGGCCGGACCGCCGTAGGAGAAGGCCGAGTTGATCTTGTCCTCACCGAAGCCCGGCACGTTGACGTAGCTATCGCGGGGCAAGGAGACTAACTTGGCCCTGCCGGAATCCGGGATGTGGAGCAACATGATGGTATCCGTGCGGCCCACGCCTACGTCTCCGCCCGTGCCCAGCTCGGCTTGTTGCTCCGCGTCCAAACCCTGGCGGGAATCGGAGCCGACCAGCAGCCAGTTCGTGCCCGCGGTGTCCGGAACCTGCTGGGACGGCAGCGCCTCCACGCGGTCCAGGCGGGTGTCCGTCCAGAGGACAAACGCTAAGCTAAGCACCACAACCGTGGCAATCAGCAGCCCGATGCATCCCCACGGATTGGACTTCTTCCGCCGCCTGTGCGGCTTCGACCTGCGCGCGTCCGGCCGAGGGGCGACGTAGGTCTGGCCCTGTACGCTGGGCTGGTACTGCGGCTGCGGTGGATACTGCTGCTGGTACTGCGGTGGGTACTGCTGCTGCGGCTGGTATTGCTGCGGCTGGTACTGCTGCTGCGGCTGAGCCTGCCACTGGCGCGTGTGTTGCGTTTGATACCGCGGCTGCGTCGAGGGAGCCTCGCGGCGCGGCGGGCGCTGCTGAGGGGGACGCTGGCGCGGCGGCTGCTGGCGCGGCGGCTGCTGGGCTGAAGACTGGCGGCGACGCACGGGACGGCCGTAACGGTCGGTAAGCGGGGTGCCGTCGGCACGCAGGACGTAATCGCCACGATCTCCAGAATTCATACCCATACCTTACAACCCCAGGAATGAAAGGTCCCCAATCGCCGCGTATCCCAAAAACGCCACAGCATCGATTAGGAAATGCGCAATAACCAGCGGCCACACGCGCCCGGTGCGCAGGTAAAAGCCCGCGAAAATCACACCCATGGCCACGTTGCCAAAGCCGGCGGACACCCCCTGGTACAAATGATAGAGCCCACGGAGCACGGCGGAGCCCGCAATCACCGCGGGGACGGACCAGCGCAGCTGCCGCAGGCGCGTGAGCAACCAAAAGACCACGACGAGTTCCTCGCCGAAAGCATTCGCCGCGGACCACAGCAGTAGCGCCGGGGCCTCGACGAATGGATTAGCAAAGGACGTGGGAACAACCTCTTTGGTCCAGCCCATGTGCAGCGCGGTGACGTAGAGCGCCAGGCCCGGCAGGCCGATGAGGGCGGCGAGAGCGGCGCCGAAGGGGGTATCGGACGCACGGAAGCGGGGGAGGCGGATCCCCTCGCCCGCCAGCAGGAACAACACCAACGCGCCGTAGGCGAAGAGTACCCCGGCGGAGCAGAGCTGGAGGGCAACGTCGAGCCAGGCAAAATTGGACTGGGACGCGTTGAGCGTCACGGACTGCTTGTTGAGCGGGACCGGGGACAGCAGCGCATTGATGAGGCGGAGAACCGAGCGGACGCCGGAGACGCCAAAGGTAATGGCCAGCACGATGAGAATCTCGGCGCGCAGGCGCGATGGCGAAAGTGAGGCAGGCATGGGCCCAAGACTAGTACGGTGGAGCACATGACAACCGTTGCATACCTGGGACCTTCCGGCACGTTTACTGAGGCCGCGATGCTCAAACTCGTTGACTTGGCTGGGTTAACGGCCGTTGAGCCGCTGGCCGTGAGCTCCCCGTCCGCCGCCTTTGCCGCCGTGCGCGCCGGGGACGCGGAGTACGCCTGCGTGGCCATCGAGAATTCCGTGGACGGCGCGGTGACCACCACCCACGACGCGTTCATAGAGGGCGAACCGGTGCAGGTGTACCGCGAAACCTCGATTGAGGTGGCGTTTGCCATCATGCTGCGCCCGGGCGAGGACCTAGCCGGCGCCAAGCGCATCGCCACCCACCCCGTGGCGTACAACCAGGTGCGCGGCTGGCTCGCGGACAACGCGCCGCACCTGGAGTTCGTGCCCGCGTCCTCTAACGCCGCGGCGGCCGAGATGGTGGCCGCCGGCGAGGCTGACGTGGCGGCGGCGCCGGAGCGGGCCGCGTCGTTGTTTGGCCTGGATATTGTGGCGCGCGAGGTGGCCGACGTCCGCGGCGCAACCACCCGCTTTGTCCTGGTGGGCCGCGCCGGCAGGCCCACGCCCCGCACGGGAAATGACTGCACCTCCGTGATCTTCACGCTGCCGAACGAGCCGGGCTCCCTGGTGGGCGCGCTCCAGGAGTTTGCCCACCGCGGCGTGTCCATGTCCCGCATCGAATCGCGCCCCACGCGCAAGGTGTTCGGCACGTACCGCTTCTACGTTGACCTTTCCGGGCACATCGATGACGCGCAGGTGGCCGAGGCGCTGCGCGCGCTGTGGCTGCGGTGCGAGGAAATCACGTTCGTGGGCTCCTGGCCGGCGCAGGGGCAGGCCGAGCCCGCGGCGCATGAGCCGTCCCGCCTCCGGCAGGCCGACGAATGGGTAGCGAAGGTCCGATCCGGCCAATAGGCTGGGAGACTATGAGCGGCAGAATCATCCTCGTCCGGCACGGGCAGACGTTTTCCAACATTGAACGCTTCATGGACACCCGTCCGCCTGGCGCGGAACTAACCCCGCGCGGGCGCGAGCAGGCCAGCGCGGTTGGCGCGGAACTCGCCGAGGTCACGGGCGCAGGGGGCGGCGAACCCGGGCGTGTAAAGGGCATTGCGTGCTCCGTGGCGCTGCGCGCGCAGCAGACCGCAATGCTGTTGCGGGAGGCGCTGGAGTTAGAGGCCCGACTGCCGGAGCGAAGCGTGTCGGTAGAGGTGGTGGCCGGGATCCATGAGGTCTTCGCGGGCGAGCTTGAAATGCACAATTCCGAGGACGCCCACCGCGAGTACTCCACGGCGTTGCGCGGGTGGCTCTCCGGTGATGCGCAGGCCAGGATGCCTGGCGGCGAAAGCTACGTGGACGTGGTGGAGCGCGGGCGCCCGGTGCTCGAGGAAATCGCCGCGGAGCTGGGCGATGATGAGGACGTTATCGTGGTATCCCACGGCGCGGCCATCCGCATACTGACCAAGTACGCCGCGGATGTTGAGTCTGACTTTGCGTTCACCGGCTACCTGGCCAATTGCCGGTTTACGGTGCTCGAGCCGGGCGGCAGGCCGTTCGGCGAGTGGGAGCTAAAACGCTGGGCGGACTTGGACCTGTAGGCCGGGGTGTTAGCCCCACCCCAGTTCGTGGAGGCCGTGTTCGTCGATGCCAAAGTAATGGCCGAGCTCGTGGAAGACAGTCACCTTGACCTGGTGGGCTAGTTCGCTTTCCGTCTGGCACCAATCCTGGAGGGCGCCCTTGTAAATGAAAATGGCGTCCGGGAGGAAACCCGTGTGATCGAAGGTCCGTTCCGTTAAGGCCACCCCCTCGTACAGGCCCAGGATTTCCGGGTCTTCAGGGTTGTAATCTTCCACCATGATCACGAGGTTGCGCATGCGCGCGACGAATTCATCGGGGAGGCAGTCAAGCGCGTCGTTGACCATCTCATCGAAACGTTCTTCGCTGACGGAGACCACGGCTTACCTGCGCTGCTTACTGCGCCGGCGCGGCCGGGGCCTGACCTGGCTCGGCTGGGGCGGGTGCCGGTGGCTGACCGGCCTCGGACCGCAGCGGGTTGCGCTTCGGCTGGGCGGTGGGAGGGGCGCCATTGATGCTGAGCGCCTCGCGCCCATCGGTGGCGGAACCCACGATCGTGGAGAAGGAGTTGGTGGCTGGGTTGGCATGCATCAAAGAGCAATTCACTGAACGGGTGCCGCCGTTCCAGGAATCCTCCAACACCGTGCCCCAGTAGACCTGCAGCGTGGACTGGTAGAGGTTTTCCTCGCCGCCCATGTACTCCTCCGCGGTCTGGGCGCAGCGATCGGCAAGGAAGTCATCCTGTTGCCCGATCTCCGGGAAGCCCTCGGGGAAACGCTCGCCAAGATTGACCACCGCCGTGGTCTCCAGCTGGTGGGGTTCGGCGCAATCTACGGTGCGCAGCACCTGATCCTCACCTACGGCGCGGCAGTCACCCGCTTGCGCGATATTGGCCTGATCGTTGTCCACTACCTTGCCGGATGTGGGCAGCGGGGTGCCCTGTTCGTCGGTGGTCTGAAGGCCGCACAGCAAGGTGCGGTCACCGTTGGCCCAGGCGGACGCCGGCGGCAGGATTGGTGCGATGGCGTATTTTCCGGCCGGATCGAACTTGCCCCCCAGGTAGGTGATGGTGGCCGAATGGCACAGCTCTTCGCGCAGCTCGGCCTGGCGGGCCAGATCGGGCATGTCAGCATCGGGCCCAAACTCGCTGGTGGGGTAGATGCCTAGGTCCTCACGTTTTGAGACCTCGAAGCGATGCTCCTGCTCACACGGGGTCTGCTGGAAATTCGCTACGGCGCCGTCCTCAGCTACCTCCCAATTTAGGCAGGTGCCCACATCTGCGGTGGTAAACGGCGCGTTTGTCCCAACCACTTCACCTTCGGCGTTGGTGGTGGGTGCCGCTGAAGTGCCGCCCAAGATGGCGGAATCCGGGGAGCTAGCAAGGTCATAGCTTGCAACGAAGACGCCGGTGGCCAGGGCGGCGACCAGCATCGTGTTGACGGCGGCGCCTGAGCGCCAAGATGTAGCTGTGCTCATAAGAGTGCCTATCTTACCCGCCCCGGCTGGGACGGGGAGGTTTAGACGTCCAGCGCGCGGCCGACGCGGGTGGTCAGGCGGTAGCGGTCCGTGCGGTAGACGGAGGAACACCATTCCACGGGTTTATCGTTGCTGCGGGAGTATCGGATGATGTGCAGGAGCGGGGTGCCCTCAGCCACGTCGAGCAGGCGGGCTACCTCGGCGGTGGCGGCGATGGCGGTGACGGTCTGATCCGCCTCCGTGATGGGGACCTCAAAGTCGGCGTCCAGGATGGCGTAGACGGATTTGTACACGTCATTTTCTAAGAGGTTGGGCACGTAGTTGGCGTTGTACCAGCCGTCATCGATGGAATACGGCTCGCCGTCGCCCAGGCGCAGGCGGCGCAGGTGGGTATGCGTGATGGATGGGTCGGTGCCAAAGAACTCACTGACCTCCTCGGGCGGCGAGGCGCGGCCGGAGAGCAGGATCTTGGATGAGGCGCTGACGTCCTGGGCCCCCATCTCATCCGAGAAGCTGGCCAGGTGCATGCGGGAAACCAGGGGATTGGGGGCCACGAATGTGCCCTTGCCGCGCACCCGGCGGAGCCGGCCCGCGGCCACCAGGTCACCGATGGCGCGTCGCACGGTGATGCGGGAGACCCCATAGGCCTCCTCCAGCAGGCGTTCCCCGGGGAGGAGATCGCCAGGTTTCAGGGTGGTCCGGCACAGTTCAGAGAGGATATCCCGCAGCTGAGCGTGCTTGGGCACGGGTCCGTCAGTGATCTCACGGGCAGGCAAAGACGGCTTAGTGGTCATGTAACCATCTTAAGTCTCTGGTTATGACCAGATCAACCGCGTCTTCACGCCCGCGCGGGTGGGTACGTGGGGTAAGATCTTCGGCGTGATTGATCTCAAATTCCTCCGCGAAAACCCAGACGTTGTCCGTGCCTCCCAGGTCACCCGTGGCGAGGACCCGGCCCTAGTAGATCAGCTCATCGCCGCTGACGAGGCCCGCCGTGCTGCCATTTCCTGCGCCGACGAGCTGCGCTCCGAGCAGAAGGCCTTTGGTAAGAAGATTGGGCAGGCCGCCCCCGAGGACCGCCCGGCCTTGCTCGAGGGCTCCAACGAGCTCAAGGCCAATGTCAAGGAGGCCGAGGAGGCCCAGCGCGAGGCCGAGCAGGCCGTAGTTGATCTGCAGATGAAGCTGTCCAACGTAGTCGAGGGTGCACCGGCGGGCGGCGAGGATGACTTTGTGGTCCTCGAGCACGTGGGTGAGATCCCGGAGTTCGATTTTGAGCCGAAAGACCACCTGGAGCTGGGCGAGTCCCTGGGCCTGATTGACGTCAAGCGCGGCGCCAAGGTTGGCGGCGCCCGCTTCTATTACCTCACCGGTGACGGCGCATTCCTGCAGATGGGCATGCTGATGCTGGCTGCGCAGAAGGCGCGCGAGGCTGGTTTCCAGCTGATGATTCCGCCGGTCCTGGTCCGCCCGGACATCATGCAGGGCACCGGCTTCTTGGGTCAGCACTCCGACGAGGTCTACTACCTGCCTGCCGATGACCTCTACCTGGTCGGCACCTCCGAGGTTGCTCTGGCTGGTTATCACAAGGACGAGATCATCGATCTGTCTGATGGTCCGCTGCGCTACACCGGTTGGTCCTCCTGCTTCCGTCGTGAAGCAGGCTCGCACGGTAAGGACACCCGCGGCATCCTGCGCGTGCACCAGTTCGACAAGCTAGAGATGTTTGTCTACTGCAAGCCAGAAGATGCAGCCGAGCAGCACCAGCAGCTGCTGCAGATGGAAAAGGACATGCTCGCTGCCATGGAGCTGCCGTACCGCACCATCGATATCGCTGGTGGTGACCTGGGTGATTCCGCAGCACGTAAGTACGACAACGAGGCATGGGTCCCCACGCAGCGCACCTACCGTGAGCTGACCTCGACTTCGAACTGCACCACCTTCCAGGCACGTCGTCTGTCCATCCGTTACCGCGATGAAAATGGCAAGGCTCAGACTGCCGCCACGCTGAACGGCACCTTGGCTACCACCCGCTGGCTGGTGGCTATTCTGGAAAACCATCAGCAGGCCGATGGCTCTGTCGTGGTTCCGGAAGCACTGCGCCCATTCGTGGGCAAGGATGTCTTGACCCCGAAGAAGTAAAACGCAGTCGATTTTTGAAGGCGCGCTTGTGAAAATCAACGTTTTTCAAAATCTCTTCTACCGTGGCGCCGTTGAACTCGCGCGCGTCTTTGTCGCATTAGAAGGCTGGAAGATTCGCACCAGTGGTGAGGACAACATCCCCACCAAGGGCGGTGCCGTGGTGGTCATTAACCACACCGGCTACATGGACTTCGTCTTCGGCGGGTTCATTCCGCGACTGCAAAACCGCTTGGTGCGCTATCTGACCAAGGCCGGCATCTTTGAGGTCAAAGGTGTCGGTGCTGCCATGCGCGCGATGGGCCATATCCCGGTCGACCGCGTGGATGGTACCGAGTCTTTCTACAACGCGGTGGACCTCGCGCGCGCCGGACACCTGGTGGGTGTCTTCGCGGAGGGCACTATCTCGCGCAGTTTTGAGATTCGTTCCATGCGCACCGGTGCTGCCCGCATTGCCCATGAAGCCGGCGTGCCGATTGTTCCGCAGGTCATCTTTGGCTCCCAGCGCATCTGGACCAAGGGGCAGAAGAAGAACTTTAAGCCGTCTAAGACCCCGATTTTCATTGAGGTGCTCGAGCCTTTCCACCCCACCGGTGATGCAGAGGCCGATACGGCGGAGCTGCGCCGGCGGATGCAGGAGGGCATTGAAAAGCTTTGGGGCCTCTACGAAGCCGAGTTTGGCGAGATGCCCAAGGGTGAGTTCTGGGTGCCGGCCCGCTTAGGCGGCGGTGCGCCGACCCTGGAGGAAGCTGAAGCTGCTGACCGCGAGGTTGAGGCTGAGCGTTACCGCGAGCGTCGCCTGCGCCATGACCTGATCGGTCTGCGCGACCGCATTTCCCAGACCACCTCGGAATTGGTGCATGAGCGCCTGGCCCTTCCAGCGAAGGCCCAGGTAGAAGAGGTCAAGCGCACCGCGCCGGAGACCCTGGAGTGGATCCAGGACAACCTCAACGCAGTAGTTGAGGAGGCCAACCGTGGCATTGATGAAAGCCGTGGCAAGGTCACCGAAATTATGAACTCGGTCAAAGCGGACATCGCGGAAGCCCAGGCCTCGCTGTCGACGAGCAGCAAGGAAATCTTCGCCGGCTCCCCGCTGGAGCAGGGCTTACTCTCAGCAGCAACTCAGTCGCGTCTGATTGTTTCCCGCCTGCCGCACCGGATGAAGGCCAACTACTCGGACATCCCGCGCGTGCTGGCAGTCGATGAGACCGCGTTGTTGTTTAAGGATGGCCAGCTCAACTCCCGTCTGCGCCAGGCGCTTGAGGATGTCTACCCGACCGCAGAGGTCCTCGTCGTGATGTCTGCCCATGCTGCCGCGCATGACGATGACACCATCGGCGCCGATATTCCGCAGGCCCTGTGGCGTATTGAGCACAACGGCGCTGTCGTCCGCCAAGGTGGCGATGTCATTGCTGTACATGGCATTGATGCCGCGCAGGTCGAGGCCATCAAAGCCGCGGCTGAGGCTGCTGACCTGCAGATTGAGTGGTCGACCGAAGGTGATGAGGTCGTAGCGGGCCTGGCAGTCGGCACCGTCGACGGCGTACGGGAAGCCTTGGGTGAGTCTGCTGAGGGCCTGCAGCTTAACGACGATGTCAACGGCGTCGTCATTACTGCTGCCTCCCGCTTGAAGGCAGCGGCAGTTGTGCTGGAGAACCTGGAAGCTGCAGAAGAAGACGCGTTGGTCTTTGCCGGCGAAGCAGGCGATGAGACCTTCATGACGGAAGCCACCGTCGTGGCACTAGAAACCGCACCGATTGATGTGGTGAAGAATGCAGAATCTGTGACGTATTCGGCTGATAAGAACGGCATTGCAGAGGTGCTGGAAGCCATGTTTAGGCTGCAGAACAAGAAGAAGTAATAACCAGTCCGTTCGGGCGTCTCGCGTAGCGGGGCGCCCTTTTTCGATCCCTAATTCCCCCTAATTGGGGTAGTTTTCCTTTTTGTTTGGCTTTGGAAACTTGCAAAATCGCCTGGTTACGATAGGGAAACTTACGGGTGCGTAACCTCACAGGTTATGCCAGGCTGAGGAACATACCATAAGGATAAGGAGAAAATTTCTTCGCTGCCTCGCCACTAGAACAGGGGCACACCAAACCAACTACCAGCTGCGTCTGGGGTACCAGAAGTACCGCCGCGAATGGAGTCGCAGCCGCTAGCGAGAGGAGATGAGGTCAGTAATGGCCAAGCTAAGCAATCACGGCTTTAACAATGAGTACTTCGACAATGCCTGGAACAACTACGAGAACGAGGAATATGACGTCGTTATCATCGGCGGCGGTTCCGTCGGCGCTGGTGCTGCAGTCGACGCAGCCACCCGCGGCCTGAAGACCGCAGTCATTGAGGCCCGCGATTTCGCTTCTGGTACCTCGTCGCGTTCCTCCAAGATGTTCCACGGCGGCCTGCGTTACCTGGCGATGTTGGACTTCCGCCTGGTCGCTGAGTCCCTGCACGAGCGCGAACTCAACATGTCCACCCTGGCACCGCACCTGGTCAAGCCACTGCGGTTCATCTTCCCGTTGACCCACCACGTGTGGGAGCGTGTCATGATGTTCGGCGGCTTCACCCTCTATGACCTCATGGGTGGTGCTAAGAGCGTGCCGATGCAAAAGCATCTCACCCGCAAGGGCGTGCTCAAGCGCGCACCGGGTCTAAAGGACGATGCCGTCGTCGGTGGCGTTCGTTACTTCGACACCCTGGTCGACGATGCTCGCCATACCATGACCGTGCTGCGTACCGCAGCCGAGTACGGCGCCAGCGTCCGCCCGCACACCGAGGTCATCGGCTTTGAAAAGAACCGCTCCGGCCGCATCACCGGTGCCAAGGTCCGTGATACCGCCACCGGCCGCGAGACCGTCATTCACGGCAAGTCCTTCATCAACGCCACCGGCGTGTGGAACGACAAGATCCAGGACATGGCCGGTGTCCAGGGCAAATTCACCGTTCACGCTTCCAAGGGCGTGCACATCGTCGTGCCGAAGGATGCCCTCGATTGCGAGGCCGCACTGTGCTTCGTCACCGAAAAGTCCGTGCTCTTCGTCATTCCGTGGGGTGAGTACTGGATCATCGGTACCACCGACACCGACTGGGAAAAGGGCCTGGACCTGCCAGAGCCAGCACCGACCAAGGCCGATATCAAGTACATCCTGGATGAGGTCAACCAGCGCGTCGAGCGCCAGATCACCCAGGACGACATCGTTGGCGTCTACTCCGGTCTGCGCCCGCTGCTGTCCGGTAAGTCCGACTCCACCAGCAACCTTTCCCGCAACCACGCTGTGGCCAAGGTCGCCCCGGGCATGGTTTCGGTCGCCGGTGGTAAGTACACCACCTACCGCGTCATCGGTAAGGATGCCGTGGACCTGGCAGCCAAGGAACTCAAGCGTGAGGTCCCAGAATCCGTCACCGAAAACACCCCGATTCTGGGCGCCGATGGCTACCACGCCCTGGCCAACCAGGTGCCAACCCTGGCGCAGCGTTATGGCCTGAGCGAAGAAACCATCGAGCACCTACTTGGCCGCTACGGCTCCCTGATTGGTGAGGTGCTGGCTCCTGCTGCTGACGATGCCTCCTTGCTCGAGACCGTCCCGAACGCCGAGTCCTACCTGTGGGCTGAGGTCCGCTACGCCGTGACGCATGAGGGTGCACAGCACCTCGACGACATCATTAACCGTCGCCTCCGCGTGGCCATCGAGTACGGCGACCGCGGTGTGGATTCCGCAGACGCCATCGCCGAATTCGTGGCACCTTTGCTGGACTGGGGCGATGCACAGCGTGAGAAGGAGGTTGCCAACTTCAAGAACTTCGTCGACGCCGAGCTCCAGGCTGAAGCTGCTCTGACTGACCGCGAAGCTAACGACATCATCGTCCGTGCTTCCCGGGCACAGCAGGCATAATCCCCGCGGGAAAGGTACAGCCTCATGACTGGAACTGATGCTTTTCTCTGGGAGTTCATCGGCACCGCACTGCTGCTGTTATTGGGTAACGGTGTGTGCGCCCTGGTTAACCTGCGCACCTCTGGCGCGAAAGGCTCTGACTGGATAGTTATTGCCTTGGGCTGGGGCTTGGGCGTCTTCGTCGGCGCCAGTGTTGCGGACCCCACCGGTGGTCACCTCAACCCAGCGGTCACCGTGATGCTGGCCGTCAACGGCGACCTCGACTGGGGCCTGGTGCCCTTCTACTTCTTGGGCCAAATCCTCGGCGCGATGCTGGGTGCATTCCTGGCCTGGGCTGCATTCAAGCAGCTTTTCGATGCCAACAACTACGACGACGCCGGCAACGTCACCGGTGCCAACAAAGACACCGGCGGCATCTTCTTTACCTCCCCGGCACATCCGCACAACGGATGGAATGCCGTCACGGAGTTCATCGCCACAACCGTGCTGTTGATGTTCATCGCCTTCGGCCCTGCCGGTGGTGAACTCGGCCCGCTGAGCTACTTCGGTGTTGCTTTCGTCGTCGTCGCAGTCGGTTTGTCGCTGGGTACGCCAACTGGTTACGCGATTAATCCGGTGCGTGACCTGGGCCCGCGCCTGATGTATGCGTTTGTCCTTCCCATTAAGGACAAAGGAAGCGCACAATGGAACTATGCCTGGGTGCCGGTGGTAGCCCCGCTGCTGTCCGCTGTCGCCGTGGGCCTGTTGTCCATAGCGCTATAAGTCCTATAAGCCACAGCATCACCTACTGCATCCTTTAAAGACACAGGAGAAAAACTATGACCGCTAAGAAATACGTCGTAGCGATCGACCAAGGCACCACCTCGACGCGCTGCATCCTCTACAACCACGACGGCGATCCGGTCTGCTCCGGCCAGTTTGAGCACGAGCAGATCTTCCCCGAGCGTGGCTGGGTCGAACACGACCCGATGGAAATTTGGAACAACACCCGCCGCGCAGTCGGTGAGGCCATGGCCAGCGGCGACATCAACGTTGAAGACATCGCTGCTGTGGGTATCACCAACCAGCGCGAAACCACCGTCGTGTGGGATAAAAACACTGGTGAGCCGGTCTACAACGCCATCGTCTGGCAAGACACCCGCACCACCGGCATCTGCAAGGAGTTAGCTGGCGACGAAGGCCCGGACAAGTGGCGCCAGCGCACCGGCCTGGTGATTAACTCCTACCCGGCGGGCCCAAAGGTGAAGTGGATCCTCGACAATGTCGAGGGTGCTCGCGAACGCGCCGAGAAGGGCGACCTGCTCTTTGGCACCATCGACTCCTGGCTGCTGTGGAATCTCACCGGCGGCGCGGATGGCGATGCCGGCGAAGAGGCCCTGCACGCCACCGACGTCACCAACGCTTCTCGCACCCTGATGATGGACATCAAGACCCTCAAGTGGGACGAGGAACTGTGCGAAGCCATGGGCATTCCGATGTCCATGCTCCCGGAAATCCGTCCTTCCATGGCCGACTTCCGCACTGCCCGCGTGCGTGGTGCGCTGCCGGGTGTCCCGATTCGCGCCATCTTGGGCGACCAGCAAGCCGCCATGTTCGGCCAGGGTTGCTTCCGCTCCGGTTCGGCGAAGAACACCTACGGCACCGGCCTGTTCTTGCTGCTGAACACCGGCACCACCCCGAAGTTCTCTGACAACGGCCTGCTGACCACTGTCTGCTTCCAGCGTGAAGGCGAGCGCCCGGTTTACGCACTCGAGGGTTCGGTCTCCATGGGCGGTTCCCTGGTGCAGTGGCTGCGCGATAACCTGCAGCTCATCCCGAACGCCGCCTCTGTGGAGAACATGGCCCGCGAGGTCAAAGACAACGGTGGCGTCTACATCGTCCCGGCATTCTCGGGTCTGTTTGCTCCCTACTGGCGCCCGGATGCCCGCGGTGTCATCGTGGGCCTGACCCGCTATGCCAACCGCAACCACCTCGCCCGCGCGGTGCTTGAAGCTACCGCCTACCAGACCCGCGATGTTGCCGATGCGATGGTGGCGGACTCCGGCGTGGACATCAAGGAACTGCGCGTGGACGGCGGTATGACCCACAACGAGCTGCTCATGCAGTTCCAGGCCGACATCCTTGGCGTGGAAGTCCACCGTCCAAAGAATGTGGAGACCACCGCGACCGGTGCGGCTTTTGCAGCCGGCATTGGTGCCAACTTCTGGGATGACCTGCAGGCCATCGCCAACCAGCGCGGCGACCTGACCATCTGGAAGCCAAAAATGGAACAAGAAGAAGTAGATGCCCTCTACAAGGACTGGAAGCGCGCCGTGCGCCGCTCCCTGGACTGGGAGGAAGCACCAGAAGGCGACGACGTCTTCTAAACATCCTTAAAATGGAAGGCTATGTTCGACTCTGCGCCGGCACCGCGGCTAATCGCTAGTGATATTGATGGCACGTTTCTCGACCCGAACCACCGGGTGAGCAAGAGAAACCGTGATGCGGTGTTGCGCGCGCACCAGGCCGGGACGCACTTTGTCCTGGCCACGGGTCGGCCCTACCGCTGGATTGCCCCGGTACTCGATCAGCTTCCGCTGCGCCCGTTGTGTGTGACCGCCAATGGGGCAGTGCTTTACGATGCCGACTCCGACAACGTACTGGAGGCCCACGAAGTCGCACCCGGCGTTTTGTCCCACGTAGTCGACATCGCCAAACAAGCTTTTGCACCCCACGGCGGGGTCTCCTTCGCCGTCGAACGCGCTGGCAAAAGCGTGCGCGATCCCCTCGATGAACTCTTCGTGGTGGACCATTCCTACTCCGAAGAACCCGTCTTTGATGGCTTCGGCATCGCCGCCCTCGACGATCTCGTCTCCGTACCTGCGGTGAAACTCTTGGTGCGCAACCTGCATCTATCCGCACCAGAAATGTACGACGTGCTGGCCCCACACGTGGACCAGAACAAAGCACACGTGACCTACTCCATGAACGAAGGCATCCTCGAAGTCGCCGCCCCTGGTGTGACCAAAGCCAAGGGCCTGGATGCTGTCGCACAGCACTTCAACGTCACCGCCGAGCAAACCATCACCTTCGGCGATATGCCCAACGACATCGAAATGCTGCAGTGGGCCGGTACCGGCGTCGCCATGGGCAATGCAGCCCCCGCAGTCAAAGAAGCCGCCGACTTCGTCACCACACCCAACAGCGAATCCGGTGTGGCCAACGTCCTCGAGCGCTGGTTCTAACGAACCAGCGGTAAAACAAACTGACCAACAGCGTCATAAACAGAGGAAAAGCGCTCTAGACCTAGGGAATCTAGAGCGCTTGTTTCCGCAAAACCACGGAAGTCGCTGGAAGGGGTTACCCCCTCCCGATTAAAGTCGCGTCGGCGACTTTAATCGGTGAAGACGTTGACGGTTTCAGACTCTGGGTCGTAGGCGATTTCGCCGCCCTGGAACTGAACCTTGACCTCCTGGCCGTTGCCGGTCAGTTCCTCACCGGAGGTTGGCAGACCCAGCTCGGCAGCATTCTCACCGCTGGCCCAAGCCTTGGCGATTTCACCAATTAGGGCGTGGGTGCCGGTCTCCTCGGAGGAGAGCATGACGCCGTTTTCGAAGATCTGGGAAATGATGCCGGATTCGTCGTCGACCTCAGGACCACCCACGGACAGGCCAAGTGCTGGGCCGAAGGCATTCAGTGCCGTAGTCCAGGACTTCTCCAGGTTCGGGTTACCGGTCAGGGTGACAATCCGGGACACGATGTTCGGGATCTCACCGAGGGTCAGGCCACCGATGACCTCTTCGTCAGCATCCGGGGTCTCGATGCGGTCGTTGCGGACCAGCACGGTAAAGACGACACCAGCGATGACAGTCAGGGCCTGGATAACCGGCATTGGGATGTCCACGTTGCCCACAGAGGAGTTCGCTGTAGCTGGCTGCGGCTGGTTCGGCTGCTGCGGGCGGGATGGCTGCGACGGCTGGCTCGGCTGGGAGTTCTGGTCACCCCAGTTGATGCCACCGGAGTTGCTACCGGAGCGCACCGCGTCGTACTTAGCCTTAGTGGCCTGGCGAATCTGTGGCCACTTGCTAATGACATTGCGGCCCGGGCAGGCGGTGTAATGAAGGTCAGCGTGACCGTGGAAGGCCGGAACGTTGGCGACAACGCCAGCACCATAGCGGGCGCCGCTGAAGCCGCCGGAACGCAGGCTAGCGCGACCGCTTGGATCGAAACCGGAGATAGCAGCCTTCCAGCCGGCAATCTCAGCCACGGAGTTCAGCATTTCCTGCGGAGGCTGGGCGACCTCGAAGTTGCCCAGCATCGAAATACCCCAGGTGTTGGAGTTAAAGCCACCGACGTGAGCGCCCTGGACAGCCTTGTCCAGGCCACCGTAACGGCCTTCGTAAATGGTGCCGTACTGGTCCACGATGGCGTTGTATCCGATATCGCACCAGCCCAGGGTGCGTGCGTGGTAGGTGTAGTCACCGCGCAGCTGTGCACGAGCCTGCGCTGGGGTGTAGTTGTTGTTACCCGCAGTGTGGTGCAGGGTCAGTGCCTTCACGCCACGGTCGTAGGTCGGGTTCTGGCAGCGCAGGCCTTCGTTCGCACCCCAACCAGCACGGGAGACAACGCGCGGTGCATTCGGGCTAAACGCGGTCGGCTCGATGACCTCGCCTTCCTGGGCGTTGCCATCGATAAAGACTGCCTCGAGATCGTCAACACCGGTACCACCGGTGTTCTCGGTCTCTGCAACCGGAGCGATGTCACCGTAGTTGGTGTTCAACGGAGCAACAGCGCCGTCGTTAGCTTCGGAGTCCTCGTTGGTTCCCTCATCGTTGGATGCTTCTTCTTGGGAAGCATCCGGCGTGTCGATGTCCGCGGAGTGCTCAGCAGCAGGGGAGTTGTCTGCGGCTGCATTCTCGTCGCCTTCTTCAACGGGGACCTCGGTTGGGGCGTCGCCAGATTCTGCTTCGGCGGAATCCAGGTTGGTGCCTTCGAAGAGATCGACGTTGCCGACGTTGACCTGGACGTCGTTGGTGGGGCCAACCCAGATCAGTTCGGTACCGCTGGTGCCCTCAGCTTCGTTTTTGAGGGTGTCCATCTCGTACCACTGGGACCAGGAGCCGTCCTCCTGCTTGGCGCGGACGAAAGCAATGATGTCGCGCTGGCCCGGCCAGGTGATAGCGAACATGGAGAATTGCTCGTCGCGGTGGAACTGCTTGACGGCACGGGAAGCTTCGCCGCCACCCTGGGTAGCGATAGCGGGGTCGTCGACGACGATGGTTTCGCCGTCGCCGAAGCCAGAGCTAGCCGTGGTCGCATCGATAGGGCCGGAGCCTTGGCTTTGGGTCTTAAGGACTTGGTTGCCACCGAAAGCGGCAGCGGCGACCAACGCTACGGAAGTAACCGCGGCGATCACGGGGGTCGGCCACTTGGACCGCGTCGGAACTAGTCGACGTCGTAGTTGCACTGCATTCTCCCTAGGTTTTGCGCAATGTAAGCCTGTAAACGGGCCTGCCTGTTAAAACAGTACCCAAAATAGGCGGAAGTTAATAGTTGGGGGCCATGTTACTTCTGTGACAACTTTTATGCATGTTGTGACATGCGGCGTGTTGCGTGTTGCCGAAGTACTGAATGTATTAACGGCTAATCTGGAGGGCATGACTTCTTATGACCTCATCGTCGTTGGATCCGGATTCTTTGGCTTGACCGTTGCCGAGCGCGCAGCATCGCAGCTGGGCAAGAAGGTGCTCATCGTCGAGCGCCGCAATCACCTAGGTGGCAACGCCTACTCCGAGGCAGAGCCAGAAACCGGCATCGAGGTGCACAAGTACGGTGCCCACCTGTTCCACACCTCCAATAAGCGCGTGTGGGACTACTGCAATCAGTTCACGGAGTTCACGGACTACCGCCACCGCGTGTTCGCTATGCATAACGGCACCGCCTACCAGTTCCCCATGGGCCTGGGCCTGATCAACCAGTTCTTCGGCAGGTACTACACGCCGGACGAGGCGCGCAAGCTCATCGCGGAGCAGGCCGGCGAAATCGCGCCCGAGGACGCAAAGAACCTGGAGGAAAAGGCCATCGCCCTCATCGGCCGCCCGCTGTATGAGGCGTTCATCCGTGATTACACCGCCAAGCAGTGGCAGACGGATCCAAAGAACCTGCCGGCCAGCAACATCACCCGCCTGCCGGTGCGCTACACGTTCAATAACCGCTACTTCAATGACACCTATGAGGGCCTGCCGGTGGACGGCTACACCGCGTGGCTGGAGAAGATGGCGGACAACGAGCTCATCGAGGTGCGGCTGAACACCGATTGGTTCGAGGTCCGTGAGGAACTGCGCGCCGCCAGCCCCGAGGCCCCGGTGGTCTACACCGGTCCGCTGGACCGCTACTTCGATTACTCCGAGGGCAGGCTAGGCTGGCGCACCTTGGATTTCGATCTCGAGGTGCTAGACACCGGTGATTTCCAGGGCACCTCGGTGATGAACTACAACGACGCCGACGTTGACTACACCCGCATCCACGAATTCCGTCACTTCCACCCGGAGCGCAAGAACCAGTACCCGTCCGATAAGACGGTCATCATGAAGGAATACTCCCGCTTTGCCAAGGAGGGTGATGAGCCGTACTACCCAATCAACACCCCAGAGGACCGCGCGATGCTGGAGGCGTACCGCAAGCGCGCCGCCGTCGAGGCGGAGGAAAATCGAGTTCTCTTTGGTGGGCGCCTGGGCACCTACCAGTACTTGGACATGCACATGGCCATTGGATCCGCGCTGAGCATGTTTGACAACAAGCTGGCCCCATTCTGGAAGGATGGAAAGGCGATCGAGCAAAAGCGCGGCCACTAAGGCCTAGGTTTGGCCCATCCCATGCCCCGGAGTCCCCATGGATTCCGGGGCATATTTTTTGCGCCGGGGCACCAATCCCGCGGCCGGGAAATGCCGCACTGGGGGTGATTGGTTGTTTAGAAAGCCCGCGTCTTTTCTTTATGTCTTTACTAACGGTTTAAGATTCCTCCTAAAGAAAAGGCCGCACTTGCACACATAGCGCTTGAGAAAGATGCTTGCGAGAGGCGGTTGGTTGTCATTGGAGGCGAAAAATGAACATTGAGATGTCCCTGGTCCAATCCGCGGGATTCGCGATGATCCTGCTCATCCTGGGCATGTGGCTGAAGAATCGCATTTATATTTTCGAGCGTTTCGCCATTCCTGCGCCGGTAATCGGCGGATTCCTCTTCTCCCTGGTGAACCTGGTGTTCTACCAGACGGGCATCCTGACGCTGACGTTTGACGTCACGCTGCAGTCCTTCTTCATGATCGTCTTCTTCACCACCGTGGGCTACGGGGCTTCCATCAAGGTGCTCAAGGCGGCCGGTCCCAAGGTGGGGCTCTTCTTGGTACTGGCCACGGGTTTGACCATCTTCCAAAACGCCGTGGCCTTTGGGCTGGCGCCGGTTGTGGGCTTGCCCGCAGATTTGGCGCTGATGAGCGGTTCGGTGTCCATGACCGGCGGCCACGGCGTGTCCGGCGGCATCGCCCCGCTGGTCGAGGCGGCCGGGACCGCGGGCGCGGAGACGGTGGCCTATACCTCGGCAACCTTCGGCCTCGTGGCCGGATCGCTGATGGGCGGACCGCTGGCGAACCGCCTCATCACCAAGTACAAGCTGATGGAGCAGAAGTCCGCCGAGGTGGACATCGATGAGTCCATCCTGCAAAAGAGCAACAGGCGCCTGCGCGGGGATCGCATCATGCACGCCTTCGTCATGATTTTGCTGGCCATGTTCGCGGGCAGCTACATCTCCGACGCCATGAATGCGGCCGTGCAAAACCTCACCGATAAGGCCGCGTTCCCGGCTTATGTTGGCCCGATGCTGGTGGCCATCGTGCTGCGCTACATCAACGATTCCCGGGAGCAGAAGGAATACAAGGAGCTGGTTCCGGTCGATGAGATCGAGGTGGTGGGCACGGTTGGCCTGAACATCTTCCTGGCCATGGCGCTGATGAATATCAAGCTCTGGGAGCTGGCCTCCGTGGCCGTCCCGCTGCTTATCCTGCTGCTGGGTCAGGCGATACTGATGTGGCTGTGGGCCAACTTCGTCACGTTCCGCTTCATGGGCAAGGATTACGATGCCGCCGTACTCGCCGCCGGCCACTGCGGTTTCGGTATGGGCGCTACGCCAAACGGCATGGCCAATATGGATTCCGTGGTCTCTAAGTTTAGGCAGTCCCGCCTCGCCTTCTTCATCCTGCCGATTGTGGGCGGCATGTTCATTGACTTCGTCAACCTGTTCAACATCCTGGGATTCATGGCAATCGCGTAGCCGCGCCATCGAGGCCCCTGCGCTTGGCGCGGTTGCGCGGCGCACCTTTCGGGACGCAATATAATTAGGCGTCCCTAATTGGATTGCCCCCAAAAATGTTTTAAAGTTAACGACAGGTTAACTAAATGGGGTCCAGAAGGGGATCGGCATGATTGGCAATCAGGAACGCTTTGCGCAGCTGCGTGAGGATCTGCACGTGAAGTACGGCCACCGAGTGGCGGAGAATGTCATCGATGAAAAGCTGGATGAACTCATCGCCAGCCACACCGCTAACGCGAAGGTGGAGGACTTCATCCCAATCTTCGTGCAGCGCGAGGCGGAGGAATTCTTTGGCGCCGCCCGCCCGCACGTTCGCTTCGCCGCCGGTGACAACCACGCCCTAGCGGAGCGCGCGGTTGAGCTCACCGTCAAGCATGGCGGGTCCAGCATTGAGGCGGATGCCGTTCACATCCTCGAGGGGCGTAAGTCGCTGGCCGAGATGCCCAACTTCCTCGTCTACCTGGGGGCGGACGTGGCCGCGGACGGGGCCCAGGCGCAGGCGGCGCATGACGTGCACATCTGGCACGTGGACACCAGCGGTTCGGCAATCGCGGCCGAGGACGATCTTGAATACCGCGTGCTCTACATGCTGGGCCGCCTGGGCATCGAGCCGGTCACCGGGGCGCCGGTCCCAACCCAGCGCCCGGCAAACGAGGAGCGCGCCTCTTAGGTAGCGCTTGCCCTCCAGGCATCTGGCGCTCAGCCGGCGCCCCATCAGGGCCCGGGCGGTCTAAGGCGCTAGAACCCGCGGGAACCGCCGCCGCCGGAAACCCGGGGGAGGAATAGCCGGTCGTGGCGCTACCGGTGGAGAGATCCACTGCGCTGTGGACGGTTACGTCCGTGGTGTGCCACTCGTTGATGAGCGCGTACGGCACGTAATAATGGCCCATGCCCGGGGCCCAGCCGGCATCTCCCAGGCGGGGAGCGGTGTGCGCCCGCTCCGGGGCGTCCGTGGTGGCGTACAGGGAGGTCTTCAGGTGCTCCATCAGCACCCCGTAATCGCGCAGGATGGCGGAGTATTCATCCATGAATTCGCCGGCGGGGGCGGTGGGGGATTTATCGCGCAGCGCGGTAATGCGCTCGCCCAGCAAGACCAGTTCGGTGTGCAGGTTCCCCTTTGCGTCCAGATCGCCGGCCTCGAGCTCGGCGGCGCGCACGTCCTCAAGCAGCTCGCTGAGCTGGCGCCTGCGGACGGTGGCATCCCCCTTTTCGATGCTGAATAGGGTCTCAATTTGTTCCTCGGCGCGCTGGGCAGCCCGGACGGACTCGTAGGCGGAATCGATCTCCGATTCGTTCGCCAATAGCTGCTTATCGCCGGCTTTATCGAAGCGGCCCACCACGTCGGTGGTGCGGTCAAAGGCGCCGCGCACCCGGCCCCATTCGAGGCGCAGGGAATCATTGGCCAGCGCGGAGGTCAGGGAGTTGGCGCGGATGTCAATCTCGTCGAGGCGCAGCGCCACGTCGGCGTGGTGTTCGCGGATGTAGCCCAGCCGCTCGCGCAGCCGCGCCACCTTCTTGCGGCGCGCGCCCACCACCGTTAGCCCAATGCCCCCGGCGAATAAAACGCCCACCCCGCCCAGGGCGCCGCCCACCAGCGGCCAGTTGGTGGGTTCGGAATCGGAAGCATCGCGGCGGATGGAGTTATCCGCCGACGCGCGCAGGCCCTCGGTGAAACCTACGGCGTAGTTGCCGTCGGCAAACGCGGGCTGCATCTCGTCTAAGATTCCGTCCAGGCGGCCATCGCCGTACATGTCCATGCTGGCGCAGACGTCATCGCCGCAGTAGACGCCCATGCGGTTGGGGTCTAGCCCCACGACCAACAGCAGCAGGCCGGGGGCGTATTTATTTTGGGATTCATTGAGCAGTTCCGGGCGCTCATTCTCCCCAAACTCCAGCACCGTGTCGTTGAGATTGTCCTCATTGTCCGCAAATGTCAGGAAGGTCACGTGGCTGACGGTGTCAGGCAGCCGGGCCTGGGTGGCCTCGGTGGTAAGAAGCTGCTCATCGGACGGGGAGAGGATGTCAGCGCCATCCACGAAATCCACACGCGGCGGCTGTTCCTGCGCGGCGGCAACCGGAAACGCGGCGCCGAGGGCCGCTGCCGCTGACACTACGGTTACTGTGAGCCATTTCATGTGCCCCAGCGTACCGCGCAAATTCGCCGCTGGCATGCCCCGGCGCCCAAGAATTTTGCGCGCTGCCAGGGCGAAACTGGCTGTGCGCGGCGCGTGCAGGAGGGGTAGGGCATGGATCCGCAGTAATCTGGAGGGTCGAAGAACGTAGAACTTAACTCGGGAGAATTGACCTACCGTGGCAACTACAGACACTAAAGCCTTTGAGGCTCTGGCCCGCATCATCCTGCCTAAGCGCGGGGAGCCGCATGACGTGCGCATGCTGTACCTGATCGAGTCCGAGCACAATAATCACCGCCTGAAGTGGACGGACCGCACCTCCGTGTTCATTCCTGCCCTGGCAGAGGTCTCCTTCGAGACGTACTTCAATGCGTTCCCGGCCAGCTACTGGCGCCGCTGGTCCCAGCTGGATTCCGTGATTTTGAGCCTGGAGTTCGAGGGAACGGCCACCATTTCCTTCTACCGTTCTAAGGAAAATGGCCAGCGCATCTCCATCTCCCACGAACAGATTGAGACCGGTCAGCATGAATTTGAGCTGCCGCTGAAAAACTTCGAGGACGGCGGCTGGCTGTGGTTTGACATCACCGCTGAGACGGACTGCCAGCTGGCCAACGCGGCGTGGTGCTCTCCCGCAGCGCCCCAGCCTCAAACTCTGCCCGACGGCACCCAGTACCCCGTCCAGGACAAAAAGGTCGCCGTGGGTATTCCCACCTTCAACCGCCCGCAGGACGCCGTGGCGGCGCTGCATGCGCTGAAGGAAGATCCCGTGGTAGACGGCATCATTGACTACGTCCTGATGCCCGATCAAGGCACCCAGCACCCCGCGGATGAGCCGGGCTATGATGAGGCCGTGGAGCACTTCGGTGAGCGCTTCCGCGAGTTCCGTCAGGGCAACCTGGGAGGCTCCGGCGGCTACTCCCGCATCATGTTCGAGGCGCTGGAGTCCACCGAATCGCCATACATCCTGTACATGGATGATGACATCGCGATCGAGCCGGATTCCATCCTGCGCGCGGTCCAGGTGGCGCGTTACGCCGCCAAGCCAATCATCGTCGGCGGGCAGATGCTCAACCTGCAGGAACGCAGTCAGCTGCGCACCACCGGCGAGCGCGTCAACCGCGCAGACTTCATGTGGGGCGAGGCGCCCCACGCCGTCTACGACCATGACTTTGCCAAGTACCCGCTGCGCGCCATCGGCGACGCGCAGAGCCACAAGAACCCGAACAGTTATGACTCCCGCGCGCTGCACCGCCGCGTCGACGTAGAGTACAACGGCTGGTGGATGTGCCTGTTCCCGCGCGTGGTGGCTGAGACCATCGGCCAGCCGCTGCCGCTGTTTATCAAGTGGGATGACACGGAATATTCCCTGCGCGGCGCCGCGAACGGTTTCCCAACCGTCACCTGGCCCGGCGCCGCCATCTGGCACATGGCCTGGGCGGATAAGGATGATGCTATTGACTGGCAGGCGTATTTCCACCTGCGCAACCGCCTCATCGTGGCCGCCCTCTACCACGGCGGTGACGCCAAGGGCATTACCAGGTCCATCTTCAAATCCACCCTCAAGCACACGATGTGCATGGAATACTCCACCATGGCCATCCAAATCGAGGCGATGAAGGATTTCCTGGCCGGCCCCGACCAGCTCTTCGACATCCTGGAATCCTCCCTGCCCCGCATCGCGAAGATCCGTTCCGGCTTCGACGATGCCGTCATCATCGAATCCGCCGACCAGCTGCCGGCGCCGACCGGCGCGCCGGGCGTGCCCACCAAGAACATCGGCGGCCGCCTGGGCAAGGTCAAGAAAATTCCGTGGCTGCTCAAGTCCGTGCGTCACCTGATGACGCAGGAGGATAAGGCCCACCATGAGGCGCCTCAGCTGAACCTGACGCCCGAGGAGGCCCGGTGGTTTACCCTGTCCCGCCTGGATTCCGCGACCGTTTCCACCGCGGGCGGCACGGGCGTGGCCTTCCGCAAGCGCGACCGCGAGCTGGCCAAGGACCTGGTTAAGCAAACCCGCGAGCTGCTGGGCGAAATCGAGGCCCGCTTCCCGCAGCTGCAAGACGAATACCGGGCCGCGCTGCCCGAGCTGACCAGCCGCGAGTCCTGGAGGAAGATCTTTGAGTAAGCTATCCGCGCCGCTCGACGCGATCGCCCCGTATGAATCTCGCATCTTGGAAAAGATCCAGCTGGCCGCCTATGACAAGCCCGGGGTGCTGCCGGCCGCGCGCGGCCTGTCCCACGTGGGTGAGCATGCGCTTGGTTGGATGGGCGCCGCCGCAGTCGGGGCCGCCGTTGCCCACGGGAACAACGATGCCCCGCGCCGCCGCCAGTGGGTAGCGGTGGGGGCTAGCGCCCTGGTGAGCCACGCGGCGTCGGTAGTGATAAAGCGCGTGGTGCGCCGCAAGCGCCCCGCCTATGATTACGTTCGCGTTGGAGTGGGCACTCCGTCTAAACTATCCTTCCCATCCTCGCACTCCACCTCCACGACCGCCTTCCTGGTGGCCCTGGCGCGCATGACCGGTTCCCCGGCCCCGCTGCTGGGCGTGCCCGTCATGATGGCCTCACGAATGGTACTGGGAGTGCACTACCCGTCCGATACCGCCCTCGGCGCCGCCTTGGGTGCGGCCACGGCTGAAGTGGTCACCCGCTATGAAAGGAAGACTGCATGAGTGATTCCATCTCCAACGAGGCGCCCGCCCAGGTGGGCCACGGAGACGGCGAACAAAGTATCTTCCACTCCGAGCCCCACACCTCCGGCGTGGACACCGGGCGCAAGCGCAAGCCGCCGAAGAACCTGGCGGACGGCATGGTCAAGGCCCTGCGCCCCAAGCAATGGGTCAAAAACGTGTTGGTGCTGGCCGCCCCGGCGGCCGCCGGCGCCGAGGCGCTCTTCCACACCCGCGTCCTCCTCGACGTGGCGCTGGCCTTCGTGGTCTTCTGCTTCGCCGCGTCTTCCATCTACCTGATCAATGACGCGCGCGACGTGGAAGCGGACCGCGAGCACCCAACTAAGCGCTTCCGCCCCATCGCGGCCGGCGTGCTGCCGGTGGGGATGGCGTACGCGATGGCGTTCGTGCTCATCGCGCTGTCCATCGGCCTGTCCTTGCTGGCTACGTCCGGCGTGGCGCTGGCCGTGGTCATGGCCGTGTACATCGTGCTGCAGCTGGGATACTGCTTCGGCTGGAAGCACATGCCGGTGATTGATATTGCGCTGGTCTCTTCCGGCTTCATGCTGCGCACCATGGCCGGTGGCGTGGCGGCGGGTATTACCCTGTCCCAATGGTTCCTGCTCGTGGCGGCGTTCGGATCCCTGTTCATGGCGTCCGGTAAGCGATACTCGGAAATCCTGCTGGCCGAGCGCACCGGCGCCAAAATCCGCAAAGCCCTGGAGGGCTACACGCCTACCTACCTGCGGTTCGTGTGGACCCTGGCCGCAACCGCGGTGGTCATGTCCTACTCGCTGTGGGCGTTTGAGCTGTCCAACTCCGTCGAGGGTATCGCCGGGATTGGTTACCAGGTATCCATCGTTCCGTTTACCATCGCTATCTTGCGCTACGCGGCCGACGTGGACCGCGGCCACGGCGGCGCCCCGGATGAGATTGCCCTTGAGGACCGGGTCCTGCAGATCCTGGCGCTTGCCTGGATCGCCTGCATCGTGGTGGCGGTCTACATCATCCCAACCGTCACTTAAATCACGCCTGGTCATTTAAGCGGCGCCCTTCTTTGCTGCTAAAATTCCCATTCATGCATAACGCCAATACCTCCACTCGTAACCGTCTTCCTAGCCTGGCGGTTGCCGGGGGTATTGGCGTTTTGGCGTTGTGGGCGGCCATCGACCGCCGCTGGATGAGCGATGACGGGCTCATCGTCCTGCGCACCGTCCGCAACCTGCTCGAGGGCAACGGCCCGGTATTCAACGCGGGCGAGCGCGTGGAGGCTAATACCTCAACCCTGTGGCAATACCTGATCGTCGTGGGCCACTGGCTAAGCGGCGGGGGCTCCCTCGCCGCGGTCGCTACGTGGCTGGCCATCATCCTGTCCACCGCCGCCATGGCGATTGGCGCATGGGCCACCGCCACCACCTTCGGGCGCCCGGAACAATTCCGCGGCGGCCGCCACTCCATGCCCGCCGTTGCCCCCGTGCGCCCATGGCTGTTGCCGGCCGGTGCCCTGGTATACCTGGCCCTTCCGCCGGCGCGCGACTTTTTCACCTCCGGCCTGGAGTGGGGGCTTTCCATCTTCTACCTGGCCGTGCTGTGGTGGTTGCTTACCCGCTGGGCGCAAAGGGCTGAGGTCTTCGCCCGGGGCGATGAGCGGCGCGCCGCGCTCGATGCGGGGGCCCTGCTCCTCGCCTTCTGGGCGGGCCTGTCCTGGCTGGTGCGCCCGGAGCTTGCGCTCTACGGGGGGATTACGGGAATCGTCCTGTTCATCGCCCACCGTAACTGGCGCTCGTGGCTGGCGATTCTAGCGGTGGCGCTGCCGCTGCCCGCGGGCTACCAGATCTTCCGTATGGGCTACTACGGCCTGTTAACGCCGCATACCGCGGTGGCCAAGTCCGCCTCCGGCTCCGCCTGGGGAAGTGGCTTTGCCTACCTGGGTGATTTTGTTGGCCCGTATTGGCTGTGGCTGCCGCTGCTCATCCTCGCGGGGCTGGCCTTGGGGCTGACCCTCGCGCGGGTGGTGAACCCGGCCGAGCGTGCCGTGCGTTCCCAATTCACCGCCGCCGCCATTATGGTGGGCTGCGCGCTGCTGCACTTTGTGTATGTCTTGCGCGTGGGTGGGGATTTCATGCACGGGCGCATGCTGCTGCTGCCCTTATTCGCGGTGCTGCTTCCGGTTTTCGTCTTGCCGCTTAAGTCCATGGCCGTTGCCGTTGGCACTGGCATCATCGCGCTGTGGGCGCTCATTGTGGCGTGGCGCGGGCACCAGGTGGACTGGGCCGAATTTGAGGAGCCGGATTTTACCGTGGTGGATGAGCGCGAGTACTGGACGTACGTCACGGGCCGCGAACCAGATAACCCACCGAAGAATGAAGTGGACTTCCAGAAAATGCGCCTGCTACGCGGTTTTGACAACGGCCTCGAGGGCCTTGCGGCCGGGGATGCGATGGCGTTTACGTACCGGGAGGACCCGAATGACAAGTGGAGCGTCAACTGGCTGTCCACCGCCCGCGACCCTGAGCGCACCGATCCGCCGACCCTGTACCTGATTAACTTGGGCATGTCCTCGATGAACGCGCCCCTAGACGTGCGCGTGTTGGACACTATTGGTCTGGCGACCCCTCTGGCCGCGCGCCAGCCCCGCATCGAGGACGGGCGAATCGGCCATGATAAGTCCTTGGACCTCGTGTGGCGGGCCGCCGATTCCGCCGTGGCGATCGAGGCCTTGCCGGAATGGCTCGACAGGCAAGCCGTAGCCCGGGCCCGTCAGGCGCTCGAGGCCCCCGAGTTCCAAGAGCTGTTTGCCACCTACCGCGATCCGCTCACCGTGGAGCGTTTCTTTGGAAACATGAAGTGGGCGCTGACGGATGGCCGCACGTTGCAACTTTCCGGCGACCCGGAATTTTACCTCAAATAAGGCTCCGGCCTCTCAAGCGTTATGCGTTATACGCTGGGCGAAAGTGTGCTACGCTAATCAGCGTTTTGTTATTGATCCGTAACGCTTTCGCGTCGAGCGTTAACGCTTACGGGTTGGGGAGCGATAGACCTATTGCGACTTACAGTTCCGGCGTGCAAGCGGCGCCGGGGCGCGTGCCGGTCCACCTACCCCAGAAGGTGTAACCGGCGCATTTGAATTGGATATTGAGGAGTTTCATGACTGGCATCACTAAGGGCTTTGCCACCGTCACCCACCGCGCGGTGGCGTTTGTAGTGGCGGTAGTAATGGCCGTGACAATGGCAATGGTGGCTGGTGCACCGCAGGCGCAGGCCGCAAACCGCGACTTCCTGCGCGCCGATTCGACCGGTGCCTGCACCTGGGACAAAGTAAAATACTGGGTGCAGCGCTGCGACGTGTGGTCCCCGGCGATGGGCCGCAATATTACCGTGCAGATTCAGCCGGCCAAGAACGGCGGCAATGCCGGCCTTTACCTGCTTGACGGCCTCCGCGCTACTGAAAAGACCAACGCCTGGGTCAATGACGTCAACGCGGCCAAAACCTTCGTTAATGACAACATCACCGTCGTGATGCCGGTGGGCGGCGCGGCCTCCTTCTACGCCGACTGGCAGGGCCCCGCAACCTTCGACCTGAACAATCCGGTCAACTACCAGTGGGAGACCTTCCTGACCTCCGAGCTCCCAGGCTACCTGCAGCGCAACTTCGGCGTGGCGCCGAACAACAACGCTATCGCCGGCCTGTCCATGGGTGGTACCGCCGCCATCACCCTGGCCGGTAAGCACCCTGAACAGTTCCGTCAGGCGTTGTCCTACTCCGGCTACTTGGCTACCACCATCCCAGGTGGTCAGACCTTGATGCGCCTAGCCCTGCTTGATGCCGGCGGCTACAACCTGAACCAGCTGTACGGTTCCATCTTCAACCCGCGCCGCTTTGAAAACGACCCGCTGACCCAGGCGTCTAACTTCGCCGGCCGCAGCGTCTACATCTCCGCAGCTTCCGGCATCCCGGGCCCGGCGGACGCCAAGTACCTGCCGAAGGATCAGCTGGCAGGCGCGGCGCTGGAGCTGTTTTCCAATGCAACCACCCACATCTTCGAGGTCAAGGCTCGCGCGTTGGGCGTGAACCTCACCACGAACTACCCGGCCACCGGCCTCCACAACTGGGACCAGTTCGGCTACCAGCTGAACCGGACCCGCCCAATGATTCTCAATTACATGAACGCGTGGTAAGCGCTGTTATAAACCCTGAGGCCTAAGAACTCATCCCGGTTCCTCTTCGGAAGGGCCGGGATTTCGCTATTTGCGCCCGTGGCTTGAACTCTGGTGGCGCCGGGACTCCGCCGGGGATGTAGCGAGTCACAATCTGAGTTGGCCGGTCTAGCGTGTCGGGACGCATAAACTCTAAAGTTGAACTTAAACTTGAGCGCACATTAGACAGCATTGCGCCGCGTATGTCCCGGAGGAGGGGAACCCTCGGGCCATAGGCGCCGGGCTGGGGATCTGCTTTTGGCGTCCACCCCTGCCTGGACTGGGTTTGGCGTACCCTCAACTATTCCAAGGACACATTTATGCGTACTTCCAGCTCGCGTTCCCCGATCAAGGGCCGCACCAAGCTCGCTATCGTTGCCGTGCCCACCGCTATGGCACTGGGAATTACCCTCCTGCCAAACGCGGGCGCCCAGTCTTCCGGCTCCAGCAATGGCTCCAGCCTTTCCGATGCCTTCGCCCCAAGCGCGCCGGTAGAGCGCACCCCGATTGAGACCACCTACCCGGACGTAGAGGGTCTGCCTGAGGGCGTGGACATCAACCGCGTGGAATACCTGTCCCCACGCCACGTGATGGTTTATATCAAGTCTGCGGCGATGCCAGACAAGGAGCAGAAGGTTCAGATCCAGCTGGCCCGCGATTGGTACTCAAACCCGCAGGCAACCTTCCCCGAGGTATGGGCGCTGGACGGCTTGCGCGCGCGCGACGATGAGTCCGGCTGGACGATTGAGACCAATATCCTCAACCAGTTCGCCTCCCGCAACGTCAACGTGATCATGCCGGTCGGCGGCGAGTCCTCCTTCTACTCGGACTGGCAGAAGCCGGATCAGGGCACCCACTACATGTGGGAGACTTTCCTGACCAAGGAACTAGTCCCAATCCTGGACAATGAATTCCGCTCTAACCAGCGCCGCGCGCTAACGGGTATCTCCATGGGCGGCACCGCCGCGATGAACCTCGCCGAGCGTCACCCTTACCTGTTTGATTTCGTGGCCTCCTTCTCCGGCTACCTGGACACCACCACCCAGGGCATGCCGCAGGCGATTATGGCCGCTCAGTTGGACGCGGGCGGATACTCCACCACGAACATGTGGGGCCCTGAGGGCTCCCAGGACTGGATTGATCACGATCCAAAGCTGGGCATTGAGAACTTAAAGGATATGACCGTTTACGTCTCCGCCGGTTCCGGCAAGGATGACTACGGCATCGATGGTTCCGTGGCGAAGGGCCCGGCAAACATTGCCGGCATCGGCCTGGAGGCTATCTCCCGCATGTCGAGCCAGACGTTTGTGGATTACGCAAAACGCGCCGGCGTCGAGCCGATTGTCCGCTTCCGCCCATCCGGCGTGCACTCCTGGGAGTACTGGCAGTATGAGATGGACCAGGCGTGGCCACACATCGCCAACGCCCTGGAAATCCCAGAGGCGGACCGCGGCGCGAATTGCGCCCCTGCGGGCGCAATTGCCCAGGCTGTCAAGAACTTCGAGACCCTCGAGTGCCTGAATGATGAGTACGTCACCGGTGGTGACGGCCGCGCGCAGGACTTCACCGCGGATCACACCGCCTACTGGTCTCCGGATACCGGCGCACACGTACTGTTCGGCCGCATCAACACGGCATACGCGGGTATGGGCGGGGCTAACTCCTGGCTGGGCTTCCCTAAGACCGGCGAGATCACCGCCCCTGATGGCAAGGGCCGCTTCGTGCACTTCGAACACGGCTCCATCTATTGGACCGCCCAGACCGGTGCGCACCCAATTCCGGCGGACATGATGGGCGCCTGGGGTAAGAACGGTTACGAGAAGGGCGATCTGAAGTACCCAACCTCCGCGCCCCGTACCGTCGGTGAGGGCTTGGTTCAGGAATTCCAGGGCGGCATCCTGACCCGCAACCCGGACGGCTCACATGCCGTGGTGCACGGCGCGATTGGCGCTAAGTACAAGGAGCTAGGCGCGGCGGAATCCGAGCTGGGCTTCCCGGTCGGCGGCGAAAGGGCGATTAAGGGTGGCTTCTTCCAGGAGTTCGACAACGGCAATATCTACTGGTCCGCAGCCTCCGGTGCGCACTACATCCTGAAGGGCAATATCTTTAATGCCTGGGGCGCTAAGGGCTACGAGCAGGGTGAGTACGGCTGGCCTACGGCCGATTTTGCCACCATCCCGGCCGGCGGGCTCGAGCAGAAATTCCAGAATGGCACCATCCGCGAGGTATTCGGCCGTATCCAGGAAGATAAGAACTAATGCGCGCCCTCACGCTAGCTTCGGTGGCCGCTGCCGCACTCGTGCTGTCAGCGTGCAGCTCGGCCACCGTGGACAACTCCGCAGACAACGCGGCGGATTCCGCCGTCCCATCCTCCGTCGCACCGCTGGAGCGCAACAAGGACTTGGACGCTACCTCGGGCGAATCGGAGCCTGAAGAGGCCGATTCCAGCGAATCCGCAGCAGAACCGCAGCCCCAGGACCAGGGCGCGCAGGAGATCGAGGAGATTCCTGACGCCCCGCCTCGGGAAGAGGGCGAACAGGAGCTGCTGGACGCCATGGGTGAGGCCGGTATCAACGTGGGCGGGGTAGAGGATCAGCTCATCACCGCCGCCCGCGCGGCCTGCAATCAGGAGGACCAGGTGACGGTGCAGGCCATCGCGGGCCAGCTCATCGAGCAGGGGCGCACCGAGCTTGCCATCGGTGAAGTGGTTACCCTGATTGAAGACACCGCACGCACAGGATACTGCCAGTAGGGGCGGGTACTCTAACCCACATGAGGAAAGTTCTAACCGCCCTCGCGGCAATCATCGTAGTGGTCATTATTGGCGCTGGCGCAGTCCAGTATTTCCAGTCCACTACCTCTAAAACCCCAGGCACGGGCGGCAATACCGGCCCGAGCAACGAAGCGGCGCCGCAACCCGTGCAACCGGACTGGTGCCCGGCCGTGGAGTTCATCTCCGCGCCCGGCACGTGGGAGTCCGCCGCCGATGATGATCCACTCAACCCCACGGCTAATCCGCGGTCATTCATGCTGTCTATCTCGAATCCGCTGAAAGAGGCGTACGCGCCCGAAGACGTGAAGGTGTGGACCCTGCCGTACACCGCGCAATTCCAGAACATCAACTCGAAAGAGGAGATGACCTACGACGATTCGCGCAATGAGGGCCTAGCCCGCCTCGAGCAGGAGCTGCAGCAAACGCACGCCGATTGCCCGCAGACCAAGTTCATCATCGGTGGTTTCAGCCAGGGCGCCGTGATTGCCGGTGACGTGGCGAACCGGATTGGCTCCGGTAACGGGGTTGTGCCCGCCGAGTCGGTGGCCGGCGTGGCGTTGGTGGCTGACGGTCGCCGCAAAAACGGCGAGGGCATCAACCCGGGCGTCGAGCTGGGCGGCACCGGCGCGGAGATTGCGCTGGAGCCCATCAGCGCGCTGGTGCAGCCTGTGGTTCCCGGCGCCACCATGCGCGGGCCGCGTGCCGGGGGCTTCGGCACCTTGAGTGACCGCACCTGGCAGATTTGCGCGCCCGACGACGCCATCTGCGACGCCCCCCTCAACGTCCGCAGCGGCTTGGACCGCGCACTGGCACTGATCGACGCCAACGGTGTGCACGCGATGTATGCCTATAACCAAAACGTCATCCCGGGCACCACCGCGGACAAGTGGATGGTGGATTGGGCGAAGGGGATCATCGATCCGCTCGTGTAGTGGGATGTAACACAAACGGCTCCGCGTCTGATATTTTTAAAGTCAAAATAAAACTACTTTCGTACACGAACCCGTGAGGAGATCTCGATGGATCTGCATGCCGCAATGAGCCAGTTCTTCAACGAGAAGGGCGAAATCACCCTGGCGCCGCAGCTTTCGCTGGCCGGCCTATCCGAATTGATGTACCAAGGCGATCTGCAAACCGGAGGCGGGGACCGCAGGTGCATGCGTTTCTGGGATTTCTCCGAGTCCCGCGAGGGCAAGGCCGTTGATTACACCCGCCAGGAGATCAACACCCGCATCAAGGCCGTGGCCGCGCGCCTGCAGCAAGTGGGCACCATCGGGGACCGCTGCGCCATCCTGGCCGGCAACTCGCCGGAGTACGTCTTCGCCTTTTTGGGTGCCCTGTACGCCGGCATGGTGCCGGTCCCTCTCTATGACCCCAACGAGCCGGGGCATGCGGACCACCTCAAGGCGGTTTTCGATGACGCGAATCCACGGATCGTCCTGACGAACACCTCGTCCGCGGGCGCCGTGCGCAAGTTCTTCGCTAACGTCCCTTCCCGCGAGCGCCCACGCGTGCTGGCCGTCGACTCCCTGCCGGATTCCCTGGCGGCCTCCTACCAGAATCCGTCCGCCACGCTGGCCGGACAGCAGATGGCGGCAACGTCCACCACCATGCCGATCGACCAGGTGGCCTTCCTGCAGTACACCTCCGGCTCCACCCGCACCCCCGCGGGCGTGGTGCTGACCAACAGGTCGATCCTCACTAACGTGCTGCAGATTTTCCGTGCTGCCGATTTGAAAGTGCCGATGCGCCTGGTCTCCTGGCTGCCGCTGCATCACGATATGGGCATCATCCTGGCCGCGTTCGTTCTCATCCTGGGCCTGCCTATCGATTTGATGGCGCCCCGTGACTTCATTCAGCAGCCGAAGCGCTGGCTGGATCAACTGAACAAGAATCCGCAGGACGAACAACTCGGCGGCGTCTACACCGTGGTGCCGAACTTCGCGCTGGAGCTTGCCGTGCGCTACGGCCAGCCGGCCGAGGGCGAAGATATGGATCTGTCCAAGGTTGATGGAATCATCGTCGGTTCGGAGCCGGTGACCGAGTCCGCGGTCAATAACTTCGTGGAGACCTTCTCCAAGCACGGCCTGCGCTCGGAGGCGGTCCGCCCGTCCTACGGCCTGGCCGAGGCGTCGCTGCTGGTTGCCACCCCTCAAACCCCGGACCGCCCGCTGATTTCCCACTTCGACCGCGAGGCGCTGGCTGAAGGCCGCGCCGTCATCGTGGACAAGTCTGAGTCTTCCGTTCCTTTCGCCTCCAACGGCCAGGTGGTCAGGCCGCAGTGGATGACCATCGTGGACCCGGAGACCAAGGCGGAGCTGCCCGATGGCCATATCGGTGACATCTGGGTCTACGGAGACAACATGGCCCAGGGATACCTGGGCCGCGAGAATGAAACCGCGGACACCTTCCGCAATGCCCTGGGCGAGCGCCTGGCGGAGGGCTCCCGCGTGGACGGTGCCCCCGAGGCCAACAATTGGATGGCCACCGGCGACCTGGGCACCATCATCGACGGCCACCTGTATATCACCGGCCGCCTCAAGGACCTGATTGTCATTGCCGGCCGCAATCACTACCCGCAGGACATTGAGGGCACCGTCATGGGCGCATCCCAGCACGTCCGCCCGGATTCCGTTGCCGCATTCTCCGTTGAGGGTGACAACACGGAGAAGCTCATCCTGCTTGTCGAGCGCGCTGATAACGCCGACGCTTCCGGTGACGGCGCCGCCGAGGAAGCCATCCGCGCGGCCGTGACCAAGAACCACGGCGTGACCCCGGATACCATCGCGTTCCTCGAGCCGCACGGCATTTCCCGTTCCTCCTCGGGCAAGATTGCCCGCCGCATCGCGAAGAAGGCCTTCCTCGAGGGCTAAGGCCCCTAAGGCCACTAAGGCCCCTGAGACCACGAGCTAACCTTCGACCAGCCCATCACGGACACCGCACGGCTTACCTCGAGTGTCACACCAAGTGACATCTGTAACAAGGTGAGACAATGAGACGATATGTCTGTGATGGGCTTGTCGCTGCCTGTACCCCGTCGGTGGACGCACCGGCGCGGTAAGCGGCAAGCCGGTTGCACAACCAACACAAAAGGACCTGATTTTTTGATGACCGTAGAAGAACTACGCGGCTGGCTGCGCAACTGGGTAGCTGAGACTACTGGGGTTGACGCAGAGGAAATTACGGATACCAAGCCGTTGGAGAACTTTGGCCTGTCCTCCCGCGACGCCGTGGTCTTGTCCGGCGAGCTGGAGACCCTGCTGGGCCGCCGCCTGGACGCCACCGTCGCCTATGAGCATCCCACCATCGCGCAGCTGGCGGACCACCTGATTAACGGCTCTGAATCCGCACGGCCGCAGCGCAGCCCGCGCCGGGCCACCGCGCCGGCCGAGGGGCATGCGGACATCGCCATCGTGGGCATGGCTGGCCGCTTCCCGGGAGCGAACAACACCCGTGAGTTCTGGAACATGCTGGTCGAGGGCCGCGGCGCCACGGGTGAGCTGCCCGAGGGCCGCTGGGGAGAGTATTCCGGCGACCCGGTCATGAGCCAGAAGATGGCGGAGCAAAACCTCAAGGGCGGCTACCTGGATGATATTTCCAGCTTCGACGCCGAGTTCTTTGGCCTGTCCCCGGTCGAGGCCACCAACATGGATCCGCAGCAGCGCATCATGCTGGAGCTGACCTGGGAGGCTCTCGAGGACGCGGGCATCCCCGCCAATGAGCTCCGCGGCACCTCTACCGGCGTGTACCTGGGCAGCTCTAACAATGACTACGGCATGCTCATTAGCGCCGATCCGTCCGAGGCGCATCCGTACGCCCTGACCGGCACGTCTTCGGCGGTCATCCCCAACCGCGTGTCCTACGCCTTTGACTTCCGCGGCCCGTCCATGAACGTGGATACCGCCTGTTCTTCCTCCCTCGTCTCCGTCCACCATGCGGTCCGCGGGCTGCGCGGCGGCGAGGCTGATGTGGCCATCGCCGGCGGCGTGAACATCCTGGCCAGCCCGTTCGTCTCCACCGCCTTCGGCGAGCTGGGCGTGATTAGCCCAACGGGCTGCATCCACGCCTTTTCCGACGACGCCGACGGCTTCGTCCGCTCCGATGCCGCCGGCGTAGTAGTCCTCAAGCGCCTCGACGATGCCGAGGCGGACGGGGACAACATCCTCGCCGTCATCAAGGGCTCCGCCACGAACTCGGACGGCCACTCCAATGGCTTAACCGCCCCCAACCCCGACGCGCAGGTAGACGTACTTGAGCGCGCGTACGCGGACGCGGGCATCGACCCAACCCAGGTGGATTACGTGGAGGCCCACGGCACCGGCACCATCCTGGGTGATCCCATCGAGGCCACGGCGCTGGGGCAGGTCCTGGGCGCCGGCCGCAGCAACGAGAACCCAACCCTGCTGGGATCGGCGAAGTCCAACATTGGCCACTCCGAATCCGCCGCGGGAGTGGTGGGCCTGATCAAGGTCATCGAGTCCATCCGCAACAACACCCTGCCTCCGTCCATCAACTTCACCGAGCCAAACCGCTACATCGATTTTGACGCGGAGCACCTGGAGGTCGTCGAGGATCCCCGCGAGTGGCCGGAGTATTCGGGGCATAAGATTGCCGGCGTCTCCGGCTTCGGCTTCGGCGGCACGAATGCCCACATCGTGCTGGAGGAATACACCGGCACCCCGGCGGTAAGCCAGCCGCAGGTGGCCACCGACGGCCCCGTGGCCCTCCCCGTCTCCGGACTCCTGCCGTCGCGCCGCAGGCAGGCGGCCGCGGACCTGGCGGATTACCTGGAGCAGCACAACCCTGACTTGCTGGCCGTAGCCCGCACATTGGCCGGCCGCAACCACGGCCGCTCGCGCGCCGTCATCACGGCTTCGAATACCGAGGAGGCCGTCAAGCGCCTGCGCCAGGTCGCCGAGGGCAAGGTGTCCATCGGCGTCGCCGCGGCCGACGCGCCAAACCCCACCGGACCCGTGTTTGTGTACTCCGGCTTTGGCTCCCAGCACCGCAAGATGGCCAAGGACTTAATCGAGCTATCCCCAGCGTTTAGGGCCCGGCTGGAAGAGCTGGACCAGATTGTGGACTTCGAGTCCGGCTGGTCGGTCCTGGACATCGTCAACGACGATGAGCAGACCTACAACACCGAGACCGCCCAGGTGGCCATCACCGCGATCCAGATTGCGCTGACGGACCTGCTGGCCAGCTTCGGCGTGCGCCCGGCGGGCGTGATGGGCATGTCCATGGGTGAAATCGGCGCGGCGTACGCCTGTGGCGGCCTGACCGCCGATGACGCCATGCTCATCGCCTGCCACCGCGCCCGCCTCATGGGCGAGGGTGAGGCCTCCCTGACCGAGGAGACCCAGGGCGCCATGGCCGTGGTCGAGATGACCGCGGATGACATCCTCGCGCTCGAGGGCAACATCGAGCCCGCCGTTTACGCCGGCCCCGGCATGACCACTGTGGGCGGCCCGCGCCAAGAGGTCTTGGATCTGGTGGCCAAGCTCGAGGGTGAGGGCAAGTTCGCCCGCGCGCTTAACGTGAAGGGCGCCGGCCACACCTCGGCGGTGGAGCCATTCATGGGCGAGCTCCACGCGGAAATCGCCGGGATTGACGCCCACCCAATCCACACGCCGCTGTTTAGCTCCGTGGACCGCGCCACGGTCCACCGCCCGGGCGCTACCGTGCACACGGATGAGTACTGGCTGCGGATGACCCGCCAGGCCGTCTACTTCCAGGACGCCACCGAGCAGGCGTTCGCGGCCGGCCACACCCAGCTGGTGGAAATCTCCCCTAATCCGGTTGCGCTCATGGGCATGATGAACACCGCGTTTAGCGTGGGTAAGGCCGATGCCCAGCTGCTCTACGTGCTCAAGCGCAAGGTAGATCCCACCGAGTCCATCCTGGATCTTCTGGCCAAGCTCTACGTCGGCGGCCAGCCCGTGGATTACACCGCCGTCTTCGGCACGGCGCCCGCCGGCGCCGCAGGAAAGCAGCTTGACGTGCCCGGCACCGCGTTCAAGCGCCAGCGTTACTGGACCTCGGCCCGCCCATCCGGCGGCGTTACCGGCCTGCCCGGCGCCCGCGTCACCCTCCCGGATGCCACCGTCGCCTTCTCGACGAATGCCGACCAGGCGCCGTCCGCGCTGGCCCTCATCGAGTCCGCCGCGGCCGCCGTCAATCCGGAGGCGCAGGTAGTGGTCACCGAGGAGCCCGGGCACCTTCCCGCCGCCGGCGAGGTCACCACGCTGGTCAAGAAGTCCCTGGGTGGCCTGTCCGTGGCGGTCTATTCCGTCGAGGGCGGCGTGTCCACCCTCGTCGCCGAGGGCTTTGCCTCCACCCTCGACCTGGGCGGGGCGCCGGCGTCGCTGCCTGGCGTGGCCGAGGTCAACGAGTCTAAGCGGCCCGCGTCCTTTGTCGACGATGGCGTAGAGGCGGTGCGGTGGAACCCCGAAGAGGAGACCGTGGAAGAGCGCCTGTCCCTCATCGTGTCCGAGTCCATGGGCTATGACGCCTCCGACCTGCCGAGGGAACTCCCGCTTATCGACCTGGGCCTGGATTCCCTGATGGGTATGCGCATTAAAAACCGCGTGGAAAATGACTTCCAAATCCCGCCGCTTCAGGTCCAAGCCCTGCGCGATGCGTCCCTGGCGGACGTCATCACCATGGTCGAGGAGGCCGTCGCGGGAGTCCAGGCGGGCAACCCCGTCACCAGCGACCCGGAGCCCGTGGCGGAGGCCCCAGCCGTCGATGCCGTCTCCGGCGGGGTGGAGCCGGCAGGCGAGGGAACCGGCGTCGGAGTGGCCCCGCGCGATGCCTCGGAGCGCATGGTCTTTGGCACCTGGGCCACGTTCACGGGCAAGGCGGCGCGCGGGGTAACCAGCCCGCTGCCGGAAATCTCGGATGAGACCGCGGCCCAGATCGCCGAGCGCCTCACCGAGCGCGCCGGCATCGAGGTATCCGCCGAGCAGGTCAAGGGCGCGGAGACCTTGGAGCCCCTGGCTGACCTGGTCCGCGAGGGCCTAGAAACCGAGGTTGAGGGCAACATCCGCGTCCTGCGCGAGGCGGACGGCCCCGCCGTGTTCATGTTCCACCCCGCCGGCGGCACCACCGTGGTCTACCAACCGCTGATGCGCCGCCTCCCGGAAAACGTGGCGGTCTACGGCGTTGAGCGCATCGAGGGCCAGCTGGAGGAGCGCGCCAAGGCGTATGTGGATGACATCATCACCTACGCCCGCGGCCGCAAGGTAGTCCTGGGCGGTTGGTCCTTCGGCGGCGCCCTGGCCTACGAGGTGGCGCACGAGCTAAAAGCTCGCGCGTTAAGCGGGGAGGACTCGGTAGAGGTGGCGTTCATCGCGCTGCTGGACACCACGCAGCCATCCGACCCGGCGCCGGACACGCTGGAGGAAACCAAGGCCCGCTGGGAGCGCTACGCGGCGTTCGCCAAGAAAACCTACGGCCTTGACTTCCCCGTCCCCTACGAGTTGCTGGAAACCGCCGGCGAGGACGCCCTCATGGACATGCTGGCCACCTTCCTGGCCACCACGGATGCCTCCGAGCATGGCCTCTCCGCGGGCGTGCTGGAGCACCAGCGTGCCTCCTTCGTGGACAACCAAATCCTGGGCAAGCTCTCCTTCGAGCGCTGGGCCGGCCTGGGCCTGCCCGTCTTGCTGTTCCGCGCGGAGCGCATGCATGACGGCGCGATTGAGCTAGAGCCTCGCTACGCGGAGATTGATCCGGACGGCGGCTGGGGCGCTATCGTGGAAGATCTGGAAATTGTGCAGCTGCAGGGTGACCACTTGGCCGTTCCGGACGAACCGGCCATTGGCATCGTGGGCAAGCACATAACCGAATGGATCGAGGAGAAGATTGGTGACTAAGCGCGCGACTACGGCCGAGAAACTAGCTGACCTGCGCGAACGCCTGGACAAGGCGCAGGACCCGGGCAGCGAGCGCTCCCGCGCACGCCGTGATGAAGCCGGCCGCACCACGCCGCGCCAGCGCATCAACGAACTGCTTGATGAGGGTTCCTTCGTGGAAACCGGTGCGCTGGCCAAGACCCCCGGCGACAAGGACGCAATCTACTCGGACGGCGTGGTCACCGGCTACGGGCGCATCAGCGGCCGCCCGGTCTGCATCTACGCGCATGACAAGACCGTCTACGGCGGTTCCGTGGGCGTGTCCTTTGGCCAGAAGGTGGTCAACGTGATGGAAATGGCCATCAAGATTGGCTGCCCGGTCATCGGCATTCAGGATTCCGGCGGCGCGCGCATCCAGGACGCCGTGACGTCCCTGGCGATCTACTCCGAGATTTCCCGCCGGCAGCTGCCGCTGTCCGGCCGCAGCCCGCAGATTTCCATCATGCTGGGCAAGTGCGCGGGCGGCGCGGTCTACGCGCCGGTTACCACGGACTTCGTCATCGCCGTGGACGGCGAGGCGGAAATGTACGTCACCGGCCCCAACGTCATCCGGGAGGTCACCGGCGAGGACGTGACCTCCGCGGAGCTGGGCTCCGCGCGTCAGCAGGAGCTCAACGGCAACGTCTCAGCGTTGGTTGGCTCCGAGGATGAGGCCTTCGATCTCGTCCGTGACCTGCTGGACCACCTGCCGCTGACCTGCTTCGACCCGGCGCCGGTCTTCGAGGCGCCTACGGACGAAGAGGTCTCCGAGGCGGAAGAGCTCAACGAGTTCATGCCGGATGATTCCAACGCTGGCTACGACATGCTGGAGCTACTGGCACAGCTGGGTGACGATGATGAGCTCATCGAGCTGCAGGAAAACTACGCTCCCAACATGATCACCGCGTTCGGCCGGATTGACGGCAAGACCGTGGGTTTCGTAGCCAATAACCCTATGCACCTGGCGGGCTGCATCGACGCCGACGCCGCCGATAAAGGCGCCCGATTTATCCGCATCTGCGACGCATACAACATCCCGCTTATCTTCGTCGTGGATACCCCGGGCTACCTACCGGGCGTGGACCAGGAGAAGGCGGGCCTAATCCACCGAGGCGCCAAGTTCGCGTTTGCCGTGGTGGAAGCGACCGTGCCGAAGATCTCGCTCATCGTGCGCAAGGCCTACGGCGGCGCGTACGCGGTGATGGGTTCTAAGAACCTGACGGGTGATATTAACTTTGCGTGGCCAACCGCGCAGATCGCCGTGATGGGATCCGCGGCCGCGGTGGTCATGATCGCGGGCAAGCAGCTGGACGCCGCCGAGACACCAGAGGCCCGCGCGATGACCAAAAAGATGTTCATGGATTTCTACGATGAGACCATGACCTCCCCGTACGTCGCCGCCGAGCGTGGCTACCTGGACGCGATGATTGAGCCTAACGAGTCCCGCTTGGCCCTGCGACGCGCGCTGCGTCAGCTAGAGACTAAAGACGTGCGGGATCTGCCTAAGAAGCACAACATCTCGCCTCTGTAAATAGCCTTTAGGCACTGTATGGTTAGGCCATGGAATTTTCATCCGCTTTAGGCCTGGCATCTTCGGCTGGGCTTAATGCCTATATCCCGCTGCTCGCGTACGGCCTTCTGGCCCGGTACACGGATTTCGTCAACCTGCCGGACGGCTGGGCGTGGCTTGCTGACCCCATCCTGCTGGTCATCCTTGGCGTGCTGCTGGCCGTGGAGATCGTGGCCGATAAGATTCCGGCGGTGGATTCCGTCAACGATGCTATCCAGACCCTTGTCCGCCCCACCTCCGGTGGCTTGATGTTTGCCTCGGCGTTTGGGGTGGAAACGGTGGGGGATTCCTCCATCTTCGCCGAACCAAAAACCTGGGGTTTGTTGGCCGTGGGCTTTATCATCGCGCTGGCCATGCACCTGCTTAAGGCCGGTTCGCGCCCGATCATTAACACCAGCACGGTGGGCGTTGGTGCCCCCGTGGCCTCCACCGCTGAGGACATCGTGGCGGCCTCCCTGACCGGCGCGGCCATCTTCGCGCCAGTGCTGGTCGTGCTCCTGCTTATCGCCGTGGTTGCACCGGGCGTGTGGTTTTATACGAGGCTGCGTAACGTTAGGCCCAGTCCCGAGCGATATGCTCAATAGCTTGTGAAAGATTTCTACGTTTGAAGGAGAAAACATGCTCTCTAGCGTTCTCGACCTGTCCCTCGAGACCATCTTTTGGATTGTCGATTTGGTTAACCAAGCCATCGCCGCAATTCGCTAAGCAGACCCGAGCCTAACCGCAGCACCCTTCATTGGGGCTGCGGTTTCGCGATCCCGGGGTTTAACGCGCCCCTTAGGCCTCCCCGGGCGAATGCGTCTGGGCAAAGCCCGCTGCATTTTCGAGGCCTGACGCCCCTAACCCTTATTCGGGGGTGGTTATGACCAGCGTGGACGTTTGAATCGCATGATGACCAGTTGGTATGCCGGTACACTGTTTGGCGAAACCTAACTGTCAACGTGAACCAAGTGAAGGACTAAACGTGACTAATACTCGTATCGAAACTGACTCCATGGGCGAAGTTCAGGTCGCCGATGACCGCTACTGGGGCGCACAGACTGAGCGTTCCCTGCATAACTTCAACATCGGCCGCGAGACCTTTGTGTGGGGCCGCCCGATGATCAAGGCGTTGGGCACCCTCAAGAAGGCCGCGGCCCTGGCCAACGCGGAGCTGGGCGAGCTGCCACAGGACATCGCTGACCTCATTAAGCAGGCCGGAGACCAGGTTATCGCCGGCGAGTTGGATGAGCACTTCCCGCTGGTTGTCTTCCAGACCGGTTCCGGCACCCAGTCCAACATGAACGTCAATGAGGTTATCTCCAACCGCGCCATCGAGATCGCCGGCGGGGAGAAGGGCTCCAAGACCCCGGTTCACCCTAATGACCACGTCAACCGCGGCCAGTCCTCCAATGACACCTTCCCAACCGCAATGCACATCGCGGTTGTGCAGGAGCTGCAGAACATGTACCCGCGCGTGCGCCAGCTGCGCGATACCTTCGCCAAGAAGGCCGAGCAGTACCACGATGTCATCATGGTTGGCCGCACCCACCTGCAGGACGCAACCCCGGTTCGCCTGTCCCAGGTATTCGAGTCGTGGGTAGCCCAGATCGATTTCGCCCTAGAGGGCATCGAGTACGCCGACTCCCGCGCCCGCGAACTGGCCATCGGCGGCACCGCCGTGGGCACCGGCCTGAACGCCCACCCAGAGTTCGGCGAGCTGTGCGCTAAGAAGATCTCCGAGGAAACCGGCATCGAGTTCAAGCAGGCGGATAACCTGTTCGCCGCGCTCGGCGCGCACGACGCTCTGGTTCTTGTCTCCGGCGCTCTGACCGTTCTGGGTGACGCGCTGATGAAGATCGCCAACGACGTTCGCTGGTACGCCTCCGGCCCACGTAACGGCATCGGCGAGCTCATCATCCCTGAAAACGAGCCGGGCTCCTCCATCATGCCGGGTAAGGTTAACCCCACCCAGTGTGAGGCTATGACCATGGTTGCAACCAAGGTATTCGGTAACAACGCCACCGTTGGTTTCGCTGGCTCCCAGGGCAACTTCCAGCTCAACGTGTACAAGCCGGTCATGGCGTGGGCAATCCTGGAGTCCATCCAGCTGCTGGGTGACACCTGCGTGTCCTTCGATGAGAACTGCGCGTACGGCATCGAGCCTAACCTGGAGAAGATCCAGCACAACCTGGACATCAACCTGATGCAGGTAACGGCGCTCAACCGCCACATTGGCTACGACAAGGCCTCCAAGATCGCCAAGAACGCTCACAAGAAGGGCCTGTCCCTGAAGGAATCCGCTCTCGAGCTCGAGTTCCTCACCGAGGAAGAGTTCGACAAGTGGGTAGTCCCCGCCGATATGTGCCAGCCTTCTGCCGCCGATCAGTAGGCCAGGCAACCCCTCAGGCGGCGTGATCGTGATTTTCACGGTTGCGCCGCTTTTTCGCACCCGCCGGTTTACGCGGCCGGATGCTTATACGCCCCGCGGTTGAAGACCATATTCGCTGGGTTCGTCTCACCTGGCGGCAGCCACCCTCCAACGCCCCTGTGCTTGGCCATTCGTCCGCGGGGCGCGAAACCCGGATCATCCTCATTAACCCCGTTGTGATAGCCGCACGCGGGCACGATGTTGTCCTGATTTGTCTCGCCGCCGTTGTTGAATGACACGACGTGGTGCATCTGGCATTCGCTGGCGGGTTTATTGCATCCCTCCCAGCTGCACGTCGAGTTCATGATTTCCGCCAGGCGACGCTGCTTTGGATTCGCGAAGCGCGCAGTCCGGTATAAATTGATGGCGCCCTCCACGGGGTGGACCAGGGCAACGTAGCCCCGGTCCGCCAGGGTCGCGTTGACCAGTTCCGCGCCCGTCATGGTTGAGCCATTCGTGCAGCGCAGGATGACTTCCTCGCCGCCTTTTTCTACAATCTCATCCATTTCGTCTAGCGTCACGATGACATTCACCGTGGTGGTGGGGGCGGAATTATCAGAAAAATGGGTTTTAACGAAGGTATCCAAAGAACCGTCCTGGCCCTCCCAGATCCGCGAAATGTCATGGGAAGAACCCGTGACGGTAATCTTCCAGTCCTGCGGGCCGCGCCGAATCTTGACGGAAGGTTCCTCGGCCTTGCGCGGCTGCAATTCGTCAATGCGTTGGCGAGCCACCCGCCCTATCTCCCCGGCCGGCGTGTGGGCCAGCTCGACGCGCAGGGCCCACGCGTCCTTCGATTTCTTCAATTTCTTGCAGTGCCGCTCTATCGCGAGCAAGGTTAGCAGGTCATGGGTCGTGGAGCGCGCCTCGCGTTGGAAGCGGCTAAAGCGGGTCTTGCCGAAGTAGACCACGTTTAGCGCCAGCAGGTCCCGGGCCATCTTGGGCGCGGTGCCGGCCTTGAGGAGATCCGTTTTGGACAAGCCCGTGACCTCCCCGACTAGGTCGATGCCCGCGGCGAGCGCGGCGTTGAGCGATGTGAGGTATTTCATGGCCGTCACGCTAAAGGGCCCGCCCCGTCGGGGCAACGAAAACCGCCCAGGCTTAGAAGGCCTGTGGATAACCTCCGCTACGGCCCGCGCGGGTTATCCACAGATTCGCCACGTTTCCCCAGGAAAGGTGGAATGGGGGATGCGTTTAGGCCGAGGTGCGGGTAGCCTTGTTTGCCCGGTCGAACAAGCGCCAGCCGTAGATGCACACGGCGGACATGATGGTGGCGACGATGATGAAGGAAATGTGGCCAATGCGGCCCTCCATTAGCGACCAGATGATCATGCCCACGATGAGTGAGCTCAACCACGCGATGGTTCCCTGCCGCCACTTGCCGGCAACCTTGGCGCCCAGGATGATAGCCCAGCCCACCAGCACGCCCACGGCCCAAGGCCAGAACGTTCCAAGGATGGCGCCGATGTCTAGACCGCCGTGGGCCACGCGGGCGAGGAACGCAAAGACGAATACGGCGACGATGTCCAGCAGGATTGCGGGGCGCATGGATACTCCTATGAAGGTTGGGATTCTTTCGCGCTGAGGGAGGCGTAGTTAACGCCCTTGCGCGCGTAGTGCCAGAAATAGATTACCCATCCGATGATAGTGATGAGCGCAAATGTGATGAGCCTGTAAATGATGGCCGCGCCGGTGGCGTCCACGGCGGTCATGCCGGTGGCCACGAGGGTGGCGATGATCGCGGCCTCCACCGTGCCCAGGCCGGCCGGGGTGACCTGCGCGGAACCGGCGAGCTTGGCGGTCAGGTAGGCCAGGGCCACGCCGGCCAGGGTGGTCTGGTCCTCGAGGGAGCTAAGCCCCGGCACGTTGCCGGTCACGGCCCACACGCAGGCCCACAGGGAAAACATGTCCAGCAGGCGGTTGAGCAGCGAGAACAGCGAAACCCTGGCAAACTGCCCGGCGGGCAGGTGGACCTCGTGCAGGTTGCGCACCTGGGCTAACAGGTTGTCTAGGGCCTTGCCCTTGATTAGCCGCTGGCGGCCGAGCCAGGATTCGAGGGTGGCGGGGTGGTTGGCGGCCCAGAATACGGCCCAGGAGACGAGCACCATCGCTGCGAGCGTGGCCACCAGCGACCACAGCGCCATGTCCGCGTTGAGGAAGATGACCCCGCCCAGCCCAATGATGGCCAGCCACACCGTGGAGACCACGGAGCTTAGCACCAGGAACCAGCCGCACAACACGACCGACGCCCCCCAGCTGCGCTGCACCCAAAACGTCAGGATTGCAGAAAATGCCGTGCCCGCGGGCAGCGTGGTCGCCCAGGAGTTGGAGGCGAAGGTGATGGCCGCCGTTTCCTTGAAAGTAACGGGCACGCCGCCGGCGCGGATGAGCAGGCGCATGACCTCGGCCATGGCGAACACCGCGAGCACGGCCGCGATGATCACCACCAGGATGGCCACGGGATCGGCGCTGCGGAGGCGGCGGAGGCCGTCGCCGATGAAATCAAGCTCGTCCCTGAACACCCAGCCCAAGATGAGCAGGATGAGCAGGGAGGCTACCCAGCGCAGGCCCTTAGAAAAGGAAGGATTCATCGAGGCGGCGCCTAGCGGGAGGAATCCGGACCGGCTTCCGGTGCGTCGCCGGAGGCTTCCTCGGCCTTGAGGCGCTTCATGAGCTCGGCGAAGGGCACCAGATCGGAGTTGGCGTTGGTGGTGGTGCCGCCGCGGACGGCGCCCTCTTCTTCCTCCTCTTCTTCCTCGTCGTAGGCGACGAAGTCATGCTGGCCGAAGCCCGTGGGATCCGGTTCCGCCGGCTCGGGCTGGGCTTCTAAGACGCGGTCTTCGCGGAAGGTGATGCCCTCTTCCTCGTGGTCGAAGATCGGGCTTGCCTCGGCGGCCGCTGGGGCAGCCGCAACGGCGGGTTCGGCTACCGGTTCCTTGCCGTGGCCCATCGCCTCGTAGGCGCGGTGAACGAACTTCGGCGCCCACCAGTTGTCCTCGCGCAGCAGGTGCATGACGGCCGGAACCAGCAGCATGCGCACGATCGTGGCATCGATGAACAGCGCGAAGATCATGCCGAACGCGATGTACTTCATCATCACGATGTCCGAAAAACCAAACGCCCCGGCGACCACGATCATGATGAGGGCGGCCGCGGTGATGATGCCGCCGGTGTGGGCGGTGCCGTAGGAGATGGCGGCGTCGGTAGAAGCGCCCTTCTTGCGGGCCTCAACCATGCGGGAGACCAAGAAGACCTCATAATCCGTGGACAGGCCGTAGATGATGGCGATGATGAGAACCAAAATTGGGCTCATCAACGGGCCCGGGGTGAAGTCCAGCAGGCCCGCGCCCACACCGCCGACGAACATCGCGGTGAGGATGCCCAAGGTGGCCCCGAGCGTCAGGATGGTCATGATAATGGCCTTGGCCGGCAGCACCACGGAACCAAAGACCAGGGCCATCAGAATAAACGTCGCCACGACGATGTAGAGGGCCATCCACGGCAACGTCTCAAACAGCGCGTCCAGGGACTCAACCTCCATGGCCGGGGTTCCGCCCACGTACAGGTTCACGCCCTCGGGGGCATCCAGATTCTCCAGCTCGTGGACGATGCGGGAGTAATCATCGCGATCCTGGATGCCCGCGGCAAGCACCGTGGTGCCGTCAACGGTGGCGGTGGACGGAGCCATGGGCTCGGTCAGGCCCTGGATGCCGCGAACCTGCATGTAGACGTCAACCAGCTGCTCATTCGTGGCGTTATCCACGACGAGCTTGACGGGCTCAGTGCGGAAGGATGGGAAGTGTTCGTTGAAGCGATCCTGCGCCACGCGGGTTTCCTGGCTTGGCGGCAGGTAGGTTTCATTGATGCCGCCGTAACTAATGCCCACGATGGGCAGGGTCAGCGCCAGCAAAAGACCACAGATAGCCACGGTCATGAGCTTGGCGTGCTTCATGGCCCAGGCGGGGATCTTGTACCAGAAGGTATCTTCAATGCGGCGGGCGGTGCGGGAAGTCTTGCGCACGGCCAACTTGTCGATGTTCTTGCCCAGCAGGCCAAACAGCGAAGGCAGCACCGTCACGGACAGCAGCGCCGCTAGGCCCACAGCGGAAATGGACCCGTAAGCCACGGACTTTAGGAAGGCCTGCGGGAAGAGGAACAGGCCGGACAGGGCTACCGCGACCATCGCCGCGGAAAAGACCACGGTCTGGCCGGCGGTGGCGGTGGTGATAGCCACGGCCTCCTTCGTGCCGCGGCCCTTGTCCATCTCCTCGCGGAAGCGGGAGACCATAAACAGGCCGTAATCGATGGCCAGGCCAAGCCCCAGCAGGGTGACCACGGCCTGGGCGAAGACGTTAACCTGCTGGAAGTCCGCCAGGATGGCGAGGATGCCCAGCGAGCCCAGGATGGACAGGCCACCCACGATAAGCGGCATGAACGCCGCTACCACGGAACCAAAGACGACGAGCAGAAGCAGGCCCACGATCGGCAGGGCCGCCTTTTCCGCGAAGGCGATGTCATTGGACATGCCGTCATCCAGCGCGTCGGCGACGGCGGTGGCGCCGCCAATCTGGACCGGCAGGTCCGTGTCGTAGAGCGCCGGTTCGATGGTGCGGTAATCCTTCAGCGTCTGCTCGGCATCGCCCTTAAGCCCAATCGCGGCGAAGGCCACGTTGGCGTCCCGGTTAATCAGGTTGGGGTTGCGCTTGTCGAAGTAGGAGTTGACGTGGCTGATCTGATCCGGGAACTGCTCCTGCAGGCCGGTCAGGTATGCCTGGGCGGCCTCGAAGTTCTGGTCCGGGTCATCCACCAGGACGATCACGTCACCGTTGTTATCGCGGCCGAATTTCTCCAGCTCGATCTTCGCCGCGGTGGTGGACTGGGCGTTGGGATCCTCCCAGCCCTCCTGGCTCATGCGGTCACCCAGCTTGGTGCCAAAGAGCCCAAAGATCACCAAAATGGCCGCCACGATAATGAGCGGGATTACTTTGCGATGGGCGTAGGAAAACTGGCCCCATTTGTAGAACAAGTTTCCTCCTTAGCGGCCGTCGAGCAGTGCGGTAAGCGGGCGGAACGGCTGCAGCCAGGCGCCGCCTTCCGGCAGCGCGTCCAGGCTGATGCGCGGAAGTGGCTCACGGAAGACCCCAGGGACGTCCTCCAGGTCCACGAACTCGAGCGACGGCGAGGATACCGCCCAGGAGACGTGTTCGTGGAAGCCCAGCACGGTAACCGGCACGCCGGATTCGGCGATCGGCTCGATGGTGTCCTGGAAGTTCTGGCCGTCGGCGGACGCCACCACCAGGCCGGCGAGTTCATCGCGGCGCAGGTCGATGTGGTCCAGCATGTCCGGGTCCACGTCATCTTCCTCGCGCAGTTTTGGCTTCGCGAAGACGGAAAAGCCCACGTTGCGGATGGCCTCAACCCATGGGCGGATGACCTCGGCGCCACCGGGGGTGACGTTGGTGAACACGGCCGCCTCGGGCTCGGCATCGGCGGCCAGCGCCTCGTGGACTAGCCAACGGCCAATCGCATCGAAGCGCGGGCGGTGCGCCGCGGTGGGGCGCCCGCCCAGGATGGCGCCCAGCCCCATGTCCATGTTGGGCGCGTCCCATACCAAGAGATACTTCTTCTGGGAGGCCATTTATATCTTCTCCCACAGGTATTCGGTGATGACGTGATCCTTGTCCAGGCCCTTGCCCTCAAACTTGGTGATGACCTGGCGGTCTGTCAGCTGCGGGCACTCCGGCCACGGCCAGCCCTTGAACTCAAGGCTCGGCTCGACGTTGACCAGTTCGTTGATCCACTCCGTGTAACCGGCGTGATCCGTGGCCACGTGCAGCACCCCGCCCTTCTTGAGGCGGGAGGCGAACAGGTTGAGGGGCCCGGACTGGATGATGCGGCGCTTGTGGTGGCGCGCCTTCGGCCACGGGTCCGGGAAGAACACGCGGATGCCGTCGAGGGATTCCGGCTCAAACATGCGGGCCAAAACCTCGATGCCGTCACCGCGTACCATGCGGATATTGTCAATGCCCCCGCGCACGGCGGAGCCCAAGAGCTTGGCCAGGCCGGGCTTATAGAGCTCGACCGCGATAATGTTGGTGTCAGCCTCTAGCGGCGCCATGGCCGCGGTGGACGTGCCGGTGCCCGAGCCGATTTCCACGATGGTCTTGGCCCCGGAGCGGCCAAACCACTCATCTATATCGATGACGCGGTCCTCTAGCAGGGTGCCCATGCGTGGCCAGTGCTCATCGAAGAGGGCCTGCTGGTTCTCGGTGAGCGTGCCGCGGCGGAAGGTCACCTGGCCCAGGCGCGGGTAGTCAAGTCCGTCATTGAATTCGGTTTGTGGCGGTCGGCCGTGTGGCATCTCGCCGATTTGGGATCTATCAGAAGTATTCATCAGGGGATATTGTCCACTATTTGCCCGCTGGTACCAAGCGACACTCCGTAACATGCGTGACGGATGTGGCTTATGTGATTTGGCCCGGGCGCGGCGGGTCGGAGCCCTGCACGCCCCGCGAATATCACCCGGCGGCGCTTCCGGGTATAACCAGTGGGGCGGGCGGTGACCGTACGGGCAGGGGTTTAATTCCAATATGCACAGGTTTGCGCCCCCAAAATGGGGTGCTGGAGACATTAACAAACGTCACAATTTTCGCCGTATACAGTGGTGAAATTGGTATTCGGCCACTGGGTATAACCACTGTACTGGTCAATGGCCCAAAATCCGTGAAAAACGGCGTTACCCTTAAAGAGGAGCGTTACGTGAGGGCACTTTTGTGCCCTGATGACCAATGATGAAATCTCGAGTAGGACTCAAGTAGGAGACGTACATGACCGCCGAAATCAAAGGCCTCGTCGGCGAGTTGCCGACCAACAACGAAAAGCTGATTAACTGGATTAATGACGCGGTTGAGCTTTTCCAGCCGAACCAGGTGGTATTCGCCGACGGTTCGCAGGAAGAAGCAGATCGCCTCGCCGCTGAGCTGGTTGAGAAGGGCGTGCTGATTAAGCTCAATGAGGAAAAGCGTCCAAACTCCTACTTGGCGCGTTCCAACCCGTCCGACGTTGCCCGCGTAGAGTCCCGCACCTTCATCTGTACCGAGAAGCAAGAGGATGCCGGCCCAACCAATAACTGGGCCGATCCAGTTGAGATGAAGAAGGAGATGACGGAGGCGTTCCGCGGTTCCATGAAGGGCCGCACCATGTATGTGGTCCCATTCTGCATGGGTCCTATTAACGATCCCGAGCCGAAGCTGGGCGTCCAGCTCACCGACTCCGAGTACGTAGTCCTGTCCATGCGCGTGATGACCCGCATGGGCAAGGAGGCCCTGGACAAGATCGGCGCCGACGGAGAGTTCGTGCCCGCCCTGCACTCCGTGGGCTACCCGCTGGAGGAGGGCCAGGAGGATGTGCTGTGGCCGTGCAACGAGACCAAGTACATCACCCAGTTCCCTGAGACCAAGGAGATCTGGTCCTACGGCTCCGGCTACGGCGGCAACGCAATTTTGGCCAAGAAGTGCTACGCGCTGCGCATCGCCTCCAAGATGGCCCAGGAGGAGGGCTGGATGGCTGAGCACATGCTCATCCTGAAGCTGACCAACCCAGAGGGCAAGAAGTACCACGTCGCCGCCGCGTTCCCGTCCGCGTGCGGCAAGACCAACCTGGCGATGATGACCCCAACCATCGAGGGCTGGAGCGCCGAGGTTGTTGGCGATGACATTGCGTGGATGCACCTGCGTGAGGACGGCCTGTACGCGGTAAACCCAGAAAACGGCTTCTTCGGCGTTGCGCCGGGCACCAACTATGAGTCCAACCCAATCGCCATGAAGACCATGGAGGCCGGAAACACCATCTTCACCAACGTCGCGTTGACCGATGACGGTGACGTGTGGTGGGAAGGCATGGACGGCGACAAGCCCGAACACCTCATCGACTGGCTGGGCAAGGACTGGACCCCTGACTCCTCCGATAAGGCGGCGCATCCTAACTCCCGTTACTGCGTGCCAATCGCTCAGTGCCCTACCGCGGCTCCCGAGTACGACGATTGGAAGGGCGTCAAGATCGACGCGATCCTCTTCGGCGGCCGTCGCCCGGACACCGTTCCGCTGGTCACCCAGGCCCACTCCTGGAACCACGGCGCGATGATTGGCTCCCTGCTCTCCTCCGGCCAGACCGCCGCCTCCGTTGAGGCTAAGGTCGGCTCCCTGCGCCACGACCCGATGGCCATGCTGCCGTTCATCGGTTACAACGCCGGCGATTACCTGCAGCACTGGATCGACATGGGCGAAAAGGGCGGCGACCGGATGCCGGGCATCTTCCTGGTTAACTGGTTCCGCCGCGGCGAAGACGGCCGCTACCTGTGGCCGGGCTTCGGCGATAACTCCCGCGTCATCAAGTGGATCATCGACCGCCTCGAGGGCAGGGTCGGCGCCGATGAGACCGTCGTGGGCTACACCGCGAAGGTAGCTGACATTGACACCACCGGCCTGGATATCGCCGACGAGGATCTGAAGGAGGCCCTGACCGCTCCCGCCGTTGATTGGGCTAAGGATCTCGATGACAACGAGGCCTACCTTGAGTTCCTGGGCGAGCGCGTGCCTTCCGAGATTAAGGACGAGTTCGCAGCGCTCAAGGAGCGCGTAAACAACGCCCTTTAGTCCCGCTTGCGATTGCGCCCCCTATCCTCCCCAAGCCGTGGGGGAAGGATAGGGGGCGCTGTTCTTTTAGGGCCCGGCCTAGCCCTTGCGCAGGACGACCACCAGGTTGGAGGTGAACAACTCGCGCAGCCCGGGGACCTTGACTATCCACCAGGCCCACGACGGGTGGTAGCGGGGGAACGTGGCGACGATGCTGTGCCCGGCGGCCCCCATGGCCCGGGCCCAGTCGAGGCCCTCGCGGCAGGAGAGATCAAACAGGGACTCTCCGAAGACATTCTTCGGGGCCCGGCCGTGCCGCTTTGTGTAGCGGTCGCGGGCAAACTCCCCGCCCACGTAGTGCTCCCACAGCCCCGTCTCATGGCCGCCGAAGGGCCCCAGCCACACGGTGTAGCTCATGACCACCAGGCCGCCGGGGCGCGTCACGCGCAGCATCTCCGCGCCCATGTCCCACGGGTTGGGGATGTGCTCTGCAACGTTGGACGAGTAGGTTACGTCGAAGCTCGCGTCGCGAAACGGCAGGCGGGTGCCGTCACCGCGGACGGCGTTGGCCACGGTGATACCCGCGGCGGCCATTTCGCCCACGTCGGGCTCGACCCCGAAGTAGTCCACGCCGCGCCTGGCGAAGGCCTCGGCGAAATAGCCCGGGCCGCCGCCGACGTCGAGGATGCGGTGGAGGGGGACGGCGGCGTCGGACGCGAGGGCGGAGATAAGCGCCGCGGTATCCTCCGCCAGGCCGCCGTAGAAAATGTTCGGGCGTGGCTGTTCGTGCTTGAAACTGCGCAGCAGCCTCACGGAGCGGGCCAGCGTGGCCATGGCCTTGGTGTGTTCCATACACGCTAGGCTAGTAGGCCGTATGAAAATTCTTCTATTGTGCTGGCGCGATTCCACCCACCCGCAGGGCGGGGGCTCGGAGCGTTACCTAGAGCGCGTGGGTGAATACCTAGCCGCCCAGGGCCATGAGGTTATCTTCCGCACCTCGCGGCACATGAACGCAGCCGCGCGCGATAAGCGCAACGGCGTGGCCTATTCCCGCGCGGGCGGCAAGTATTCCGTGTATCCGCGGGCGCTGTGGGCGCTGCTGCTGGGCCGATGGCGCGGCGTGGACGCGGTGGTGGATACCCAAAATGGCATCCCGTTTTTCGCCCGGCTGGTCGCGCGCTCACCGGTGGTGCTGCTGACCCACCATTGCCACAGGGACCAATGGAAGGTGGCCGGGCCGGCGCTGGGGCGTTTTGGCTGGTGGCTAGAGTCCAAGGTGGCACCAAGGGTGTACGCCAACGCGCAGTACGTGACGGTCTCTGAAGCCTCGCGCCGCGACCTGAAGGACCTGGGCGTGGATGGCGGCCGGATCGAGATCATCGAAAACGGGCTGGATCCCATCCCAGAACACGTGCCCGTGCTGGCGCGCGAGGCCGATATTCACCTGGTGACCCTCTCCCGCCTGGTGCCGCACAAGCAGATTGAGCACGCCATGGACACCGTGGCGCAAATCCCGGGCGCCGTGCTGGACGTCATTGGCAGCGGCTGGTGGGAATCCCAGCTGCGCGAATACGCGCGGGAGACCGGCGTGGAAGAGCGCGTGCGTTTTAGGGGCCAGGTCACGGAGGATTACAAGCATTCCCTCTTAGCGCGCGCGGACGTGCACTTGATGCCCTCCCACAAGGAGGGCTGGGGCCTGGCGGTGGTTGAGGCGGGCCAGCATGGCGTGCCCACGGTGGGCTATGGCTTTGGCCTGCGCGATTCCGTGCTCGACGGGCGCACGGGCGTGCTGGTGGAGACCAAGGAGGCGTTCATCGGTGCGGTCCAGCGCCTCGTGGCGGACCGGGATCGCCGCGACGAGCTGGGCGCCGGGGCGCGCGAGTTCGCCGCGCAGTTTAGCTGGGCGGATACCGGCCGCCGCTTCGAGGGCTTGCTGCGCCGTTTGGCCCAGGGGGATAAAAGCTAGCGGCGCTTTCTCCCCTTCTTCCGCCCCCGCACGCGTGCCCTTGCGCGGGGGCGGGCGCGGCGGCGCCGGGGCGCGCGCTCGTCGAGGAGCAGGGACACCGCCAGCGCGGCCAGCGGGCTAAACATCCACAGCACCGTCAGCGCCCAGGGGGCGCGCCGGGCCGGGGCGTTGGTCTCGGCAACGATCACGCCGCCCTCGACTACGACGCCCACGCCCAACTCCTCAAGGCGCCCCATGTCGCCGGCCCGGCGGGCCTCCATGGCCGCCACCCAGCGCGGGGACGGCTCATCTACCACCGCGCCGTCCACGGCCAGCGCGCCGGAATCCACCACCGGGGTGGCCTTGGTGTACGGGTCCACCGCGACGCGCCCGTCCACGGTGACGAGGCTGCCGCGATCCACGAACAGCGCATCGCGGCCGTCAATTTCCGCCACCAGGCGATCATTGACGCCGGATGAGGTGGCGGTGAGGGGGGAAAGCGCGGTGGGGGCGTCGGGCGTGCTGAGAAAGACGCAGAGCATCGCGGCCACCGCCCGGTTGCCGCGGACGCTGCTGAGCCCCGCGAGGTAGAGCGGGATGGCCAGCATCAGCAACTTGTGGCTATCGCGGGCAAGGCCCGCGCCGGGGATATTCTCCAAGGCCCAGGCCATGGCCCCAGGGGCCAACCAGGCGGCGCACGCCACGGCAAAACCCACGGCGGCCAGCGCGCCCAGCGGCACCAGCGTGGCCCTGTTCAGCGCGGCGCAACCCAGCGCCGCCAGCGCCGCCACCGCGATTCCGAAAAGGGCAAAGCCCACGGTGCGCGATTCCGGCACGGCCTCGGCATTCCAAATGCCGCCCAGGCCCAGCATGGAACCCAGCGTGCCGGCGTAGGCCTCGCCGCGCGGGGCAAAGGCTGCGGCCGCGGCGGGGGCGTTCATGGTGGCCGCCCCACGGAAGGTTTCAATCACCCCGGGCAGCGCCCACGGCAGGCAATACAGCAGGCCAATCCCGGCGGTAACCAGGCGCTGGCCCCGCAAACACACCACGGCCACCAGGGCGCCAAGCAGCGCGCCGGTGGGGGTCAATGACGCGCCGAACATGGCCAGCCAGGTCCACATGCGGCGGCCGGACAGCCCGGCGGCGGCGATAAGCGGCAGCAGCCACGCCGCGATGACCAGGGACCATTGGCCCTGCAGGAAGCGCTCTATGACGAACGGATTGCCCACGGCAAAAGCGATGGCCGCGGCGGTGCCCACCAGGCCCGGGCGTGGGGTGCGATGGGCGAGCCAGATGGTGCCGGCCACCGCCGCGGCGGCGGAGGACAGCAGCATAACCCGGACCAGGATGGGCGCCGGCGCCAGGATGCCAAAGAGCGCCAACAGGCCATCCTGCGGAGCATTGCGGGCGGGCAAATCCCCGCCCCCAAAGTTGGAGGCGTGCAGGCCGGGGTGATCGATGACCACCATGTCCCGCCAGATGAATTCCCCGCCGGCGGCGAAGGGCCACAGGATGGCGGCAACGGCAATCACGCCCCAGGCGCTCAGCGCGGCGAGCTGGCCGGGGCTGAACGGGTCGCGGGCGGCGCTTCGGGAGACCACGGGCCTTAGCGCACGGACTCCGGGCGGGCGTCCGCGGCGACCGCCTCGGCGGTCAGTCCGTCCGTCGACGCGTTGCGGCGGCGCACCAGCATCCAGCCGGCGGTGGCCAGCAGCACTATTGCCACGCCTTTGCCCAACCAGCTCAAAACGCTCATCACCTTGGTGCCCGTCACCGTGTTGCCCACCTCGGCCAGGGCCTTATCCCGGGACTCCTCATCCCAATTGAAGGTGGAGGCGAAAAGGGTGCGCTCCTCAGACCACGGCCGCTGCGCCATGGTCTCTGCTTGCTCCTTGTCCGCGGCCAAGTAGCTGTAGACCTTTTCCTCCACGTTGAGCACGATGCCGGTGGTTGGCTCCACCCAGAAGGTGCGATCCACGGCGTACCAGGGATCCACGGCGACTATCTCATCGCGCCGGTAGCCGAATTCCGCCAGCTCCTTATCGGAATAGAAGATTCGTGCCGGGGCGGCCGCTCGCGGGCCGCCCGGCGATTGCCGCAGGGCGGGGTTCCCGCCGCCCTCGCCGAGTTCCAGGGCAAGGCCCACGGTTTCCGCCAGGTTGATGCCGGAGACCTTCTGGTAAAAGACGTACGCCGGGACGCCGTCTACCTTTTCCGTGCGGACAAAATCGATGGGATCCGCGCTGCCGGTCATGGGGTCATAGTAGGGATATGATCGCTGCTCCGTCGCGGACGGGAAGAAGAAGCGCAGGCCCTCGCGGGCAGACCCCTCCCCGGCCGCCTGCGGGTCCAGATCCCCCACAGCCACGGACTGGCTGTTGTTCTCGCCCCGGGCGGGGTAAGTGGATTCCCGGTTGAGCAGGGAATGCTCCTCTATCCGCGCTACATCCTGGCCGCCGACAACCACCCGCATGGTGGAGTCAAGGTTGGCCAGGGAGTCATCCTCGGCGTCGGGGGAGGTGGCGTACTCATGCCGCAGCTGCGCCGTGGCGGTTACCTGGTAGCAGCGCAGCGGCGCCGGTGCGGTGGAGCACCCCGGGCGCTCAGGGTTTCCTGGGCGCGCCGCCTCCTCGCCGCCGGCGGCGTTGGCCACGTCCAGCATCCGGGCATCCGCGTGGGCGGTGGCAGTGGCGTTGCGAATATCCAGCGCCAGCGGGCGGCTGCGGTTTTCAAACAAGGGCGGCAGCACCGCGCCGATGAGTAGGCTGATGATTGCGCCAATAATGACCCAGCGGAGCGGGTCACGGGAAGTGAAGAAAGCGCGCATGCGGGATAGGATCCGTTCAGTATCTAGTGTCGTCTAGTTCCAGCTAGTGCTGTGCCCAAAAATGCTTAGGAATAACTCGCTCAAGGAGGCGCCGTGCATCACACCGCTAGGCCGGCGTCAGGCTGGTCCCCTCGTGGGCCTCGTTCAATAGTAGCGCAGCACATTCCGGCGCTCGACGGTATCCGCGCCGTTGCGGCCTTGGGAATCATCGTCACCCATGTCTCCTTCCAAGTGGGCACGGGATGGGCGCTTGCGGACCGTTTCGATTACTTCGTGGCGGTGTTTTTTGCCCTGTCCGCGTTCCTGCTCTACCGGCGCCGCCACCGCCACGGCGCCCGCGAGTATTTCCGCAACAGGGTGGCGCGCCTGGCCCCGGCGTACCTGGTGTGCGTGCTCGCGGTCTTGCTGCTGCTGCCCGAGGCCGCCTCCGTCACCCCCCTTCAGGTAGCGTCCAATCTCACCGCCACGCAGCTTTACGCGCCGGGCGCGCTGGCGCCGGGGCTCACGCACCTGTGGTCCCTGTGCGTGGAAATCGCCTTTTACCTGGCCTTGCCCCTGATTAGCTGGGCGCTGCGCGGGCGCCGGCGCGGGCTGCGCGTGGCCGCCATCGGCGGGGTAGCGGTCATCAGCCTTGGCTGGGCGTGGCTGCCGTTCGTCCAGGCCTACGGGGAATCCGGTGAGGGGGTCAATTACCAAATCTGGCCGCCGGCGTACGCGGCGTGGTTTGCGGTGGGCATGCTCGCGGCCGAGTGGGAGGGCCACGTCAGCGCCGGTTGGCAGCGCCTGCTGCGCGTACGCTGGGCGTGGCTGGCGCTCGCGGCGGCCTGCATGTGGCTGGCCAGCCGCGAGTTTTTCGGCCCGGTGGGCCTGGAGCACCCCTCGCCGTCCGAGTTCTCCCGCCGCGTCCTCATCGGCACCATCTTCGCCGCGTGCGTGGTGGTGCCCTTCGCAGTGGCCCCGGGCGGCACGCGCCTGGACGCGGTGCTTGATTCCGAGCCCGCGCAGGCGCTGGGCCGCTGGTCTTATTCCATCTTCCTGTGGCACATGGCGCTGATCTCCGTGGCGTTCCCGCTGACGGGCGTGAGCCTGTTTGCCGGCGGCTGGGTGAACTTCGTGGTTATCCTCGCGCTCACCGTGGGGCTCACGGTCCCCGTGGCCGCGGCGAGCTACACGTTGGTGGAGGCGCCGGCGGCGCGCTGGCTGCGCGGGGTCACCAAGGCGCCCAGGGCCGCCGCGCACAGCAGCGTCAGGGCAATGGAATCACCGGCGTAGTTACCGGTGGGCCACGGGGCGCGGGCCAGCATGGCGCCGGCTCCCAGGATGAGCCCCGCGGAAAGGAGCGGGCGGCTAAGCGTGGTGAACCGGACGATGAGGAGCCCGGCCGCGCCCGCAGCTAGCGCCGGCCAGCCCACCAGGGCCAGCGCCCCCAGCATGGCAACCGCCGTGGCGGCGGCCGAGGGTCCCGGGTCGCTAGGGCTAGGCGTCGGGGCGCCCCAGACGCGCCGGCCGATCCACCCGGCCGCAAGGAGCGCGGCGATCCCCAGCGCGCCGCCCCCTGCCAGCATGCCGCGGTAGAGCCCGTTTGCCTCGTGGGTGATGCTCAGCGCGCCGGAGGCCCCAGCGGGCAGGATGAAGCCTTGCATATCCGCATCGATGGGCACCGGGTCCAGTTCCAGGCCGCCGAGTTCCGCGCGCAGGCCCTCGTTGAAGGACAGGCCGGTAGCCAGGATGCGTTGCTGCGGGGCGGGTCCTATCCCGGCCGGATTAACGTCCTCATGCTGGGCCGGTTGATAGCCGGGGCGGCTAAGGCTGACCCACCAGCCTCGGCTGCGCAGTTCGTGCCGGCCGGCGCCGAGGGTAACCACGTCGCCCGGTAAGTAGCTCTCACCGTCAATGACCACGTCACGCTCCGCGTCGATGATAAAGGTGCCGGCCGCGCTAAAGGAGCGGATGATAACCGCCGTGTCCACCGCCATGCGCTGGAAGAAGTAGCGCTGCGGATTACCTCCGTGGTCCGGCACGGCAATGGTGCGCCGGATGGGGTGGCCGGCCAGCGAAAGCTCCGCGATCCCCACCCTTTCCTTCAGGCTGACCCGCACGGCATCCACCCGGCCGCCCGGGACCCTGATGGTGGTGGGGCCATCACCGGATACCTCCCGTTCAACGGAGGCGTCACCCGCCTCGACGAGGACGGTGGTATCCCCCGTGGCCTCGATGGTCAGTTCCGGCGACTGGAAGCTTTCACCCTTTTTAGCCCGCAGCTCAATCCAGCCAAACTGCCCGGGGGTTGGCCACCACGCGGTGTGGCCATAACCGTCCACGGCCGCGGTGACTGACCGCGCCGGGTCCGCGCCGCCGAACGAGGAGGCGTCCGATTCCGAGGAAGACGCGGCGACCTGGCCTCCCGTGGCCTCTACTGCAATGACCCGGCCGGCGGAGGGGTAATCCCGCAGGCGGTTGTTCACCGTGGACGGGTCCCGCGGGGCCAAGGGCCCCGAGACGGGGCCGGTCAGCGTGCCGTAATTGCGGTCCACCAGCAGCGGCGTATCGGTAACCACCTCGGCGGCGGCGCGCTCCTGCGGGGTCCCGGCCAGCCGCGCCGGGCCCGTGCCGAGGCCCACCGCGTCCATCATGGCCAGGGACTCGCCGCCACCGGCCACGGTGACCGGATCGGTGGTGGTGCGCATGGTGGGGCGGGTATCGATGAGCACCACGCTGACCTCGCCGAAATCCCGAACCGTGCCGGGCAGATCCTTGGGCGTGAGCGTGCGGATGGGGTTAGGCTCTAAGTCATCGCGCAGGATTACCGCCCCAATCCCGTAACGCGCCAGCGCCTGCGCCGCGGCTTCCTGGGATTGGGAGTGCTTCAGGCCCGCCATCAGCCCATCGAGCCCCCTGATGGTCTCAGGCGGGATTAACGGAATGGCATCGCGCACCGCCCACGGCACATCAAGCAGCGGCTGCGCCGGTTCATCACGGGTCCACCCCCAGTCCTGCCGGGCGGAGGCCGCCGGCGGGTAGATGAGCGTGCGGGTTCCGGCGGCGTGTTCATTGACGTAATCCGCGGCCCGCTGCCAATACTCCGGCACCCGTTCATAGGCGCCCTGGGGCAACAGCCGGGAGCTGAGCGCGGGCGCGATGGAACCCGCGATCACCATAAGGACCAGCATCCCGGCCGCATGCCGGGGCGTGGGCCTAAGCCAGTGCGCCTTGCCCGCTGGAAGGCCCAGCCTCTGGCCGGCGACCGCCACGCCAAGGCACAGCGGCAGGCGGACCAACGAATCAAATTTGTGCAGGTTGCGCAGCGGCGCCAACGCGCCGTCCAGCGCCGCTAAATACCAACCATAGTGGCAGGCCAGGATGGCAATCCCCACCGCCACCATGATGGACCATTCCCGGCGGCACCGCGCGAGCCCGGCCACGCCCACCGCCGCCACGGCGATGGTCGCCATGATGAACACGGGCTCGGTGGCCAGCAGCGTCCCGGCCTGGCGCTCCGTGTCCACAAACGGCGTCCAGCTGGTGGTCCCGCGCAGGATCTCCGGGAGGTTTAGCCAGCGCGTGGTCACAAACGCCGATTCGATGAACTCGGTAAAAGGCGCGGCGTAGCGGCCCAGGATCAAAAGCGGGCCGATCCACCAGGCGCTGACCACCGCGCACGCCGCCAGCCACGTGGCGGCGGCAGCCCAGCGCCTGCGGCACAGCGCAACGATCAGCGCCGGGACACACGCCGCCAGCGTGGCCGTAGCATTGACCGCGCCCATCAGCGCCACCGGTACCGCCGCGGCTAGTCCGACGCGGACCTCCGGGTGCCTCCCGGCGCCGCTTGGCGCGGAGAGGAACGGGACTACCACCCACGGCGCCAGCATCACCGGCCACGTCTCGGATGAAATGGCCGTGAGCGTGGTCAGCGCGCGCGGGCTGAGCATGTATGCCACCGCGCCGATGCCCGCCCACAGCCTCGAGCGCACACCCGCGCGCCGGGCTAGGAGGTAGAAGCCGGAAAAGCCCACGCCCAGGACGATGGTCCACCACAGGCGTTGGGCAATCCAATCGGGCAGGGCCTCGGTGGCCAGGAAGAACGGGCCCTGCGGAAAGAGGTAGCCATAGGCCTGGTTCTGCAGCTGGCCCATGGTGAAATTGGTGCTGTAGACGCCGGCGGCCTGGGCCAGGAAGTGCGATGGGTTCGCCACCAGGTCATGCTTGGTATCGGCGGACGTGAGCCCCCAGGGCTGGGTGAAGGCGACGATGCAGCCGAGCGCCCACCCCAGAAGGTGGGCGCGCCCGGTCCGGCGTTGAGGGGGCGTTGCCACAGGTTAGTTGCGGGAACCGTACTCAGGGCCGCCGAGGACCGCCTGGTCGGCGGGCACGGCGTTGCCGGACGGGACCGTGTCCGAACCGGAAAATTGCGCAATCCCAACTACGGTCATGACGCCCAGCGCAATGCCCACCACGGCGCTGCCGATGGCAGGGCCAAGCGAGCGCTTAGTCAGGGAATCGCTTTCAAGAGCCATGGTGCGTCATCCTAGCAGGTGTATGGGGGATTCCGCGGTAGTTAACCGCGGAAGTCTCCGGTTTCCTCATCCTCATCATCGTGCTCCGGCGGGACCACGAATACCGGGCGGCCGGCGTTGCGGATGATTTGATCGGCCATGGAGGATGACCACAGTGCCTTGAAACCGGTCAGGGCGCGGGTGCCGGTGACGATGACGTCCACGTTAAGCTCGTCGGCGGCATCGACGATGGCGGCGGCCATGGTGGTGGAGCACTCCACCAGGTGCGCCCTGCCCGCAAGCCCCAGCCCCTCGGCCACGGCCACCCCCTCGTGGCAGGTGTTTAGGGCCTCCTCATAGGCCGGATCATCCTCGGGGGTCTCCGGGGCCATGGCGGCTTGGTGCAAACCGGAGCGGGACACCGCCCGGGCCGCCTGGCGGGCTGCGGGCTCCCAGGCGGTGAGAATCTCAACGGTATCTGGTCGCAGCAGGCGGGCGGCGTGTTCCATGGCGATGGCGGCCTGCTCGGAACCGTCGTAGGCGATAAGCATTGTCATACCGTTATTCATGCGCCCCATTGTGCCACGAGTCTTCGGCCGAATCGGGGATTGGATTGGGGATACCGGCCTAAATCGGGCAAACTAAAGAGCGTGAAATTCCCGCACTCGATGCTCCTGATTCCGGCCGCTTGCCTAGCGCTGGGGCTTTCGGCGTGTGCGGATGGCGCGGGGGACAACGCCGCAGGGGGCGCCGCGCCGGAAACGGCGGTGGGGCAAGGGGCCCGGGAGGGCTCGGGCGAGGGGGCCGCGGCCGCGCCCAGTGAGCCGGCGACTAGCCCGCGGACGCCAACCCCCGAGACCTCAACCCCGCCGCCGGTGCCGCTGCCGGCCACCCAGCGTGAGAGGGCGGCAAGCCTGCTGATGGCGCCGGTGGTCAACTTTGAAGACGCGCTCTATAAGCTCAACGCGGGTGTGGGCGGAATTTTCATCCCGAGCTGGGCGGATCCCGCCTTGCTGACCGAGCCGGGCCGCGACCTGCACGCACTGCGCCAGATGGTGGGCCGCCCGTTCGATATTTCCATCGACTTCGAGGGCGGCCGGGTCCAGCGTTTCACCAAGGTCTTCGGCGCATTTCCCACCCCGCGCCAGATGGGGACTGAGGGGCCTGAGGCCGTGCGCCGCTACGGATTCCAGATTGGCCAAGCGCTGCTTTCTCGCGGCGTGAGCGTGGATTTCGCGCCCGTGCTGGACATTGACGGCCAGGGGCTGGACGTGGTGGGGGACCGGGCCTTTTCCACCGACCCGCACGAGGCGGCCGCCTTGGGTGTGCAGTTTGCGGCCGGCCTGGAGGATGCGGGCGTGGATTCCGTATTCAAGCACTACCCGGGCCATGGCCGCGCCTCCGGGGACACGCACCTGGGTCCAGCCGTGACCCCGCCGCTCGGGGAGGTGATGGGTTTTGACGCGGTGCCATTTGCCGAGGCCACGGCGGCCGAACCGCGCTCCGCGATGATGGTGGGCCACATGGTGGTCCCGGGCCTGGGCGATGGCGTCACCCCGTCCTCCCTGAACAGCCACGCCTACGGCCTGTTGCGCAACGTCCACGGCTTCGATGGCCTGGTGTACACGGATGATTTGACGGGCATGAAGGCGATCACGGATATCTACGCCCCGGCGGACGCGGTGGTTGCCGCCATCGCCGCGGGTGCGGACGTGGCGCTGTGGTCCGCGGAAATGGACATCAATTACGTCATTGACCGGGTAGACGCCGCCGTGACGGAGGGGCGCATCAACCGGCACCGCTTCGATGCGGCGGTCATGCGCGTGGCGGAGCAGCTCCATGCCCAATAAGCCCCAATAAGCGTTCCGGTCCTGCGCAGCGGACACGCTTGGGACTAGGAATTAAGCGAATCCGGCGCTAGAGTAATCCGTTGTGAATCACGCAACTCGCAAGCCCGGTGTTAAGGGATGGGCCATCACCCTTGGTGTATTGGTTGGTCTTTTCGTGATCGCAGGCGTGGCCTACGCCTTCGATGTAGCCACAAACCAGGGAAAGATCCCGCGAGCGGTGTCCGTGGGCGGGGTGGACATCTCCACCATGGAACGCCCCGATGCGGTGGCGAAGCTGCAGCAAGAGCTGGGCGGTGCGGAATCCGAGCGGGTAACTGTCACCGCCGGTGAGAAATCCACCCAGTTTATCCCCAATCAGGCCGGCTTGCGCCTGGATGTTAAACAGGCCGTGGAGGGCATCCCGGACGCGTCCTTGAACCCGTTCGCCCGCGTGTACTCATTCTTCAAGCCGACCACCGAGTATCCGGTGGATACCCAGGTGGACCGCGCGGCGTTGCTGCCCGTGTTGCAGCGCATCGAGAACGAGCTCAACGCCGAGCCCAAGGACGGCGCGGTGGGCTTTGAGGGTGGCCAGGTTAAGGTCACGGAGCCAATCGTTGGCCAGAAGGTGGATCCCGCCGAGGTGGAGGAAGCCATAAAGACCACGTGGCTTGATCCCGAGGGAATCACGCTGGAGGTTACCGAGGAACAGCCGCGGATCGGCGAGGAGCAGGTCAAGGCCATGGCGGAGGGTGAAGCCGCCGCGGCGGTGGATGGCCCGCTGAAGCTATTCGGCCGCGATGACGTGGTCGCCGAATTGGGCCCGGAACAGATTTCCTCCTTCCTGCGGGTGGATGCCGAGGGGGACCGCTTGGCGCTTAACGTCGACGAGGCACTGGCCCGGGAGAAGTTCGCGGAAATCCTCTCGGTGACCGAGAAGGAAAAGGTCAATGCCCAAATTTCCTTCGCGAGCGGCGTCAAGTCCATCACCCCGCACGTGGACGGTGAGGTCATCGATTGGGAGGCCACGATGGCCGATTTCTATCGGCGCGTCGTGGGCGAGTCCGAACGCGAGTGGGAGGCGGTCTACAAGGACGAGCCCGCAACGTTTACCTCCGCGGACGCAGAGAATGCCACCTTTAACGAGGTGGTGGGTGAGTTTACTACCTCCGGTTTCTCGGGCCCTTCGGGCACCAACATTGCGCTGACCGCGCAGATGGTCAACGGCGCCATCGTGGCCCCGGGGGATGTTTTCTCTCTCAATGGTTACACCGGCCCGCGTGGCACGGCGCAGGGATTCGTTGAGTCCGGCATCATCATCGACGGCCGCGCGGGTGAAGCGGTAGGCGGCGGCATCTCCCAGTTCGCCACCACGTTGTACAACGCGTCCTACTTCGCGGGCATGGAGGACGTGGCGCACACCCCGCATTCCTATTACATCTCCCGCTACCCGGCGGGCCGCGAGGCCACCGTCTATGAGGGTGCCATTGACCTGCAGTTCCGCAATTCCTCCCAGTACCCGGTCATGATTGAGTCCTTCGTTAGCGGCAACTCCGTGACCGTGCGCCTGTTGGGCGTGAAGACCGTAAACGTGGAATCCATCTCCGGCGGACGCTGGGCCCAGACTCAGCCACAGACCCAGAAGTTGTCTGGTGATGATTGCATCCCTACCTCCGGAATCCCCGGTTTCACCACCTCCGATACCCGCGTGATTTCCGATCTCTACGGCTCCGAGATTTCACGTGAAACCATCACGACGGTCTACGACCCGCAGCCGATCGTGACCTGTTCATAAAGGCCAGTGGCGCCCCACGGCGAAGGTTCTAAGTAAACAGTAAGTTAACTGGGGGCAACCTTATGGTAAATTTGGTTGTCTCTCCGCGCGATTTTAAGCGCCGTAACCTGTCTACAGAAGAACTGAACACATGTCCTTTTCCCTGCTGGCACTGCTGTGCTTGGTGGCCCTGATTGGCCCGCTGCTGAACTTGAACCGCAAGTTCCCCGTGCCCATGGTGGTCGGCGAGCTCATCGTGGGCATCATCGTTGGCCAAACGGGCCTGCAAATCTTCGACGCCTCCGATGAAACCTTCACCTTCATGGCCGAGGTTGGCTTTGCGCTAGTCATGTTCGCCGCCGGCGCGCACGTGCCGCTGGGCCCCGAACTGCTGGGCCCCGCCCTGCGCAACGGTGCGCTGCGCGCGGCGTTCGTGGGGGCCCTATCCGTACCGGCGGGCCTTGGGTTGGCCCACCTCTTCGGGTCAGATAACGGCCTGCTCTACGCGGTTATCCTTGCCTCCTCCTCCGCCTCTCTGGTGATTCCCTCCATGGGCAACACGCCTATCGCCGGCCGGCAGGGCGTGGAGTTCCTAGTCCAGATCGCCATTGCCGACGCCGTGGCGATCGTCTTGCTGCCGCTGGCCATTGAGCCTTCCCGCGCGGCGCGGGCCGCCCTAGGGGCGGTGATCGTCATCCTCGTGGCCGTGGCCTACGGAATCTTCATGGACCGTTTCAACATGCGCCAGGTGCGCAAGGTCTCCAAGAAGAATGGTTTTGCCCTGGAGATCCGCATCCTGCTGGTCGTGCTCTTTTCGCTGGCGGCCATCGCGGTGGCGATGAACGTATCCGTGATGCTGGCCGGGTTTGCGCTGGGCATCGCCGCTTCCTATGCGGGCCAGCCGAAGCGCCTCAAGCGCCAGACCTTCGCGCTGACCGAGGGCCTGTTTGGCCCGCTGTTCTTTGTCTGGCTGGGCGCGTCCATCGATCTGCGCCAGCTGGCCGAGCACCCCAAGGCCATCGGCCTGGGGCTCGGGCTTGGCCTGGCGGGCCTGCTGGTCCATGGCGCCAGCGGATTCCTCCGCCTGCCTTTCCCCCTGGCGGTGGCGACGGGCGGTCAGCTGGGCGTGCCCATCGGGGCCGTCACACTCGCACTTACCGCCGGGACCATGGAGACGTGGGAGGCCCCCGCGATCTTCCTGGGGGCCGTGGTGACCATCGCGGGCGTTGCTGTCACCATGCCGTTGGTCCGCCAATTCTTCAAAGCGCAGCAGCGCGCTGAGCGGGCCGGCGGGGAGGAACTCCCGGCAAAGCGCCACGTCGACGCCCGCGTGGAGGGCTAAGGGGCGGTTGCGGCCCCGCGGCGGGGGCGCGCTTTACCTTGAGGTTTTTGGTTACGGTGACATCGGCGCCGTCGGCAAGAATGTTGCCCACGGGGTCACTGATGACACCGCCCACGGGTAAGTCGCCGGGCGCGCCGGCAACGGGTCCATCTCCCAGGGGGATCCGGAACCGCACTGGGGGCACGGCGCGGGGGCATCGGCTTCGCCCAGGCGCCGCTTTTGTTCCTAGTGCTCGCCCTCGGCGAACTCCTCGACGATCTTTGCGTTAAACGCCGGCAGATCGTCCGGCGTGCGGGAGGTGACCAGGCCGCTATCGCAGACGCATTCCTCATCAACCCAGGAAGCGCCGGCGTTGGTTAGGTCGGTCTTCAGGGATGGGTAGGAGGTCAGCGTGCGCCCGGAGATGACGTCCGCGTCGGTGAGGATCCATGCCGCGTGGCAGATGGCGCCGAGTGGGCGGCCGGCCTCCACGTGCGCCTTCACGATGGCCACCGCGTCCGCGTCCAGGCGGATCTGGTCGGCATTGCCGGTGCCGCCGGGCAGGATGATGCCGTCAAAGGTGGTCTCGCGCTCATCGGCGAAGGTGGAGTCTACGGTGACTTGGGTGTCATTCTTGCCGGAGATGGTGCCGGTCTCCTTAGAGACAACGCGCACCTCAGCCCCGGCGTCCTTGACTGCCTGGAGCGGGGAGGTCAGCTCAGAGTCTTCGAAGCCGTCCACGGAGAGAACTGCGATGAGTTTGCCTTGTAGGTTGCTGGACATAAGTGAAAATCACTCCTTAAAATTGCGTCCCACAAACCGGCGGGCTTGCGGACCGCCCAGCCTACGCTTCTTGCGCGGGATTCGCTTTAAGGGCCGTGTCTTAAGGGCTGTCCTCCAGCACGCGCGATAGCAGCGTATAAAGCTCTTCTTGCTCCGCCGGGCTGAGCGCACCGAACATTCGCTGGGATATTCGCGCGCGCGCCTGCCGGGTGGCCTCAAGGTGGCTTATCCCGGCGTCCGTGGCGGTCACAATCTTGGCGCGCCGGTCCGCCGGATCGGGGGCGGTGGCCACCAAACCTTCCGCGGTGAGCGCGTCCACGACGTCCGTGACGGCGCGTGGGGTGATCTTCAGCTGCTCGGCCAGGCGGGCCGGGCGCACGTCCCCCTCAGCGATGATCCGCAGGGCCCGCATTTGGTGCGGTGCCAGCGGTAATTGCCTGCTGCTGCGCTTAATCTGGCGGGAGATTTGGGAGACCATATCGCCCAGATCAACGTCTCTTGTGCTCACGTGGGAATAATATCACCCTTAATGAGGTTGATTACATTGTGAAGTAACTACATAATTCTTTTTGACACGAAGGGAGGCGCTCATGAGAACGCCACACGCTCCTGCGGCCGCGGTCAAGCGCCCCGAGGATCTCGAACAGCTCGACGCGTCCCCGGTTAAATTTTCCCGCATCGCCCGCCTCTTCGCCGCTCACAAGGCGGCCCTGCTGTTTATCGTTGTCCTCATCGTGGCCACCTCAGGCCTGACCGTGGTCCAGCCGTTCCTGGTCCGCCGGACCGTGGATGAGGCCATTCCCAACCAAAACGTGGAGCTCTTGCTCTGGCTGGTGGGCGGCATGATTGGCCTGACGGTGCTGACGCAGGCAATCGGCGTGATTCAGACCTACCTGTCCACGCGCGTGGGCCAGGGAATCATGCATGAACTGCGGGTCGCCGTGTTTGGCAACCTGCAGCGCCAGTCGTTGGAGTTTTTCACCAAGAACCGCGGCGGGGAGGTGCAATCCCGCCTGACCAATGACATTTCCGCGATGCGCTCCGTGGTCACCACCACCGCAACGTCTATTGCCACGAACGTCACTATGACGATCGCCACGATCGTCGCGATGGTGGCGCTGAGCCCAACCCTGTCCCTGCTGTCCTTAGTGGTCCTGCCGCCGGCCATCTGGCTGACCCGCCAGACCGCGCTGCTGCGCCGCAAGATCACCGAAAAGAATCAACGAGCCCAGGCCGAGATGCAGCAGACCATCACTGAGAACATGTCCGTCTCCGGGGTGCGCCTGGCCAAGACCCTGGGCGCCCAGGATCGCGTGTTCGATAGTTTCAACTCCGTATCCGAATCCCTGGTGGGCCTGGAGTTGGAATCCCAGCTGGCGGGCCGCTGGCGCATGGCTTCCATGCAGGTCATCTTCGGGGTCATTCCGGCGTTGGTATACCTTGTTGCCGGATTGCCGGCAACAAGCAACGGGATGACCATCGGTACGCTGATTGCATTTTCCACCCTGCAGACCCAAATTTTCCGCCCGGTCACCGGCCTGCTCAACGTGGGTGCCCAATGGGTGGCCTCCATGGCTTTGTTCAGCCGCATCTTTGAATACCTTGACCTTGAGCCCGAGGTAGTTGAGCCTGAGCAGCCCAAGGTCCCGGCCACCAATGACGTCCGCTTCCGCAACGTCAGCTACCGCTACTCCGGTTCTTCCGATACCGCCCTTACCGGCATCAGCTTCACCATCCCCGCCGGCACCACCACCGCTTTGGTGGGCCACACCGGCTCCGGTAAATCCACAGTGGCATCCCTCATGGCGCGCCTGGCGGACCCAACCTCCGGCGTAGTTGAGATTGGCGGGGTGGACCTGCGGGATATCTCTTCCGCGGACCGCGCCGAGCGGATGGGCGTGGTCTCCCAGGAGACCTACCTGCTGCACGCCACGGTCCGTGAGAACATGCTCTTCGCCCGCCCCGATGCGTCCGACGCCCAGATCTGGGCCGCCCTGCGCACCGCCAACGTGGACGGCGTAGTAAGGGCGCTGCCAGAGGGGCTAGACACCGTGGTTGGTTCCCGTGGCTACCGCTTCTCCGGCGGCGAACAGCAGCGCCTGTCCCTGGCACGCACCCTGCTGCGCGATCCGCAGATCCTAATCCTGGACGAGGCCACCTCCGCCCTAGACAACGAGACGGAGCGCGCAATCCAGGAGGCCGTGATCGAATCCCAGGCCACCCGCCTGGTCATTGCCCACCGCCTGTCCACCGTGCGCGACGCGGACCAGATTGTGGTCCTCGATGGCGGCCGCATCGCCGAACGCGGCACCCATGAGGAGCTCATGGCCCTTGATGGCGCATACGCCTTATTGGTCCGTGCCGCTGAGCGCTCAGAATCTGATGAATCGGCCCTCGTCTAAGCGCCTGCTTTAACCCCAAAAGTGTGCCGCCCCTCCTTGGTCTTTATCACAAATGGCCAGGTAGCGGGCGGCTTGTTGCTACCATTGGCCAATAGCCCGTCTTCCTAGCCTGCCTCGCCGCAGAGAAGTGAGTAAAGCCCATGCGTTCGCCAAAGCTCGTGATGACCACCGGCGCTTTGATCTCCGCCGCCCTCCTGGCGGCAGGTTGTTCCAACCCGGACTCCCGTCAGCCCGCCGCGCCGGAGAGCACCGTTGAGGTCGCCGAGACAACCACCACCTCCGAGGGCGCCGCCGGCGTGTGCGGCCCCGGCGATGAGGCCGGAGGGGACGGCTCGGAGGAGGCGTGCGCGCCGGGGGAGAGCTCCTCTGCCTCTGAAACCTCGGCATCGGTTACGAAGTCCGCCGAGCCTTCCGGCTCAGCGTCGTCCACCACCTCATCGGCCTCGGCTGCCGCCGATGCCTCTTCCGCGATTGGTAACCACGCGGTGACCGTGACGGACACCGGAATCGTTGTCGGCGACCCCGAGGCCGCGCACAGCGTTCAGATTTACGAGGACTTCAACTGCCCGCACTGCGTCAACCTGCACAAGGTGCTCAGCGAGGACGGCTCCATTGACCGCTGGATTGAACAGGGCGCCTCCGTGGAAATCATCCCGGTCAACTACCTGGGCCCACGCACCACGCATGACTTCTCCGGCCGGGCCGCCGCGGCGCTTAACTTGGTAGCCTCCAAATATCCGGACAAGTTGGGCGACGCCCAGGCGGCCCTCTTTAACGCCCGCCCGGAGGCGTCCACTACCACCCTCAGCGATTCGGAGCTGATTGAGGCGCTGGAGGACGCGGGGATTGAGCTCACCGCCGCCGACGGCGCCGCCCTGGCCGGCGGCGAGTACGACGAATGGGTAGACGGCGCCACCGCCGGTGCCGCCGAGGCCGGCGTTACCTCCATCCCGCAGGTCTGGGTCGACGGGGAACGCGTTGACAAGGACACCCCCGAAGAGTTGGTGGCGGGCGTTAAATTCGACTAGCCCGCAGGGCGGCGGGCTAAAACGCAACAATCCCGTTCGATCATCGTGCCGAGACCCCCGCGCACGCCACGATCGAACGGGATTGTTGCATTAGGCGCCGCTGGGACCTCAGCGTCGCGGGGCTAACCCCGCGACCTGCGGCACCCTAAACGGCAAAATTCCCTGCCGCTACCTAGATTCGCTGGTAGCGGCAGGGAATTATTTCAGTGGAGCCGGCGACGGGAATCGAACCCGCACTCTCAGCTTGGGAAGCTGATGTTCTACCACTAAACTACGCCGGCATTTAGCCGTTCGATGAGTCCATGCGGCGCAACCGCCACGGACTGGCTAAGGGTTAATCATACTCTATCTTGGGCGTAGAATTCGAAACTTGAGGTAGACGCCCTGTTAGACGGAGTTAAGGGCTCCGGCGTGGCGATGTTGATTCGTTTGCTGGCCTGGAAGTGGGGGCCGGCCCCCAAAGTATGAGAAATCTGGTTGGCGGGCATTAAAAATGGGTGACGGATAGTTAGTTGCCTACTTTAAGGATGCGAGGATTTCGATGCGTAGTAAAGGACCGAACAAGCTGGTAGCCGCTTCGGCGGCCGGATTTCTGGCGGTATCCACGCTCGCGGCCTGTGGTGACAGTGGCTCGAGTGAGCCGGTCGAAACCACGGTGACCGAAACGGTCACTGAGACCTCGGTTGTGGAGTCCACCGTGACCGAAACCGAAACGGTAAGCGACGCAGACGTCTCAACGTCGGCGGATGATGATTTTCCGGATGATGATGTTGACGAAAGCAGCTCTAGCGACTCGATTGAGGACGTCTGGGATCCTGTTCGCGATGGTGGCTCGGCGGCAGATCCATATGCTTAATCCCGGAAGGGAGATAGGTGAAAGGCCGGGGTTGTCCCTGAACCCTTTCGCGGGTATTGAGCTGGGCTAGTAGTATGACAGACGTGCTTCTTTCAGATCGTGATATCCGTTCAGCAATCGACTCCCAGCAGCTCATCATCGAGCCCTATGTGCCGGAGATGGTTCAGCCGTCCTCCATTGACGTGTGCCTGGACAAGTTCTTCCGCGTGTTTAACAACTCGCGCTATACCCACATCGATCCAAAGGAAGAGATGCCTGATCTCACCAGCCTGGTCGAGGTGGACGAGGATGACGCGTTCGTATTGCATCCCGGGGAGTTCGTCCTGGGCGCAACCCTGGAGAAGTTCACGTTGCCCAACCACTTGGCTGGGCGTTTGGAGGGCAAGTCCTCACTGGGGCGCCTGGGCCTTTTGACCCATTCCACGGCCGGATTTATTGACCCCGGATTCTCCGGCCACATCACTCTGGAGCTGTCCAACACCGCGAACCTGCCAATCAAGCTGTATCCGGGCATGAAGGTAGGCCAGCTGGCCCTGTTTGCTATGACCTCCCCGGCGGAAAGCCCATACGGCACCGGCGCATTGGGATCTAAGTACCAGGGGCAACGCGGCCCAACCCCGTCGAAGTCTTACCTTAATTTCCGTTAGTCACGTATCTGAAGCCCAAAAAATAGCCCGTCTCCAGGAGGAGGCGGGCTTAAATCTTGGGGTTACTGCTTATACCCCACCAGGAAGTCGCCGAGGCGTTCCATGGCGTTTTCCAGCTGGGAGGCCCACGGGAGTGTGACCACGCGGAAGTGGTCTGGGGTTGGATAGTTAAAGCCCGTGCCCTGGACCATCAGTATCTTGGTCGCCTTGAGCACGTCCAGCATCAGCTTGGAATCATCGTGAATCTCATAAACCTCCGGATCCAAGCGTGGGAACGCGTACAGCGCGCCCATTGGCTTCACGCAGCTCACGCCCGGGATCTCATTGAGCTTCTTCCAGGTGATATTGCGCTGCTTGTGCAGGCGTCCGCCGTCCGAGGTCAACTCGAAGATGGACTGTCGCCCGCCTAAAGCCACCTGGATCGCGTGCTGCGCCGGAACGTTGGGGCACAGGCGGGTGCCGGCCAACAGTTCCAGGCCCTCAACGAAACCCTTGGCGTGGCCCTTGGGGCCCGTGAGTACCATCCAGCCCGCTCGGTAACCGGCCACGCGGTAGGCCTTGGACAGGCCGTTGTACGTGATGCACAGCAGGTCCGGGCAGAGGGAGGCGATGGAGACGTGCTTGGCGTCGTCGTAAAGAATGCGATCGTAGATTTCATCTGCCAAGATGAGCAGGCCGTGCTCGCGCGCGATCTTTACAATGCCCTCCAGCACCTCACGCGTGTAGACCGCGCCGGTTGGGTTATTAGGGTTAATAACAACAATCGCCTTGGTCTTGTCCGTGATCTTGGATTCGATATCCTCCAGGTCCGGCATCCAGTTCTGCTCTTCATCGCACATGTAGTGCACCGGGGTGCCGCCGGCAAGCGAGGTGGCCGCAGTCCACAGTGGGTAATCCGGGGCGGGGATGAGCACCTCGTCGCCGTTGTTGAGCAGGGCCTGGGTGGTCATGGAGATGAGCTCCGAAACGCCGTTGCCGAGGAAGACATCATCGATATCGAAGTGCGGGAAATCCTCGAGCTCGTAACGCGTCACAATCGCACGGCGTGCAGGAATAATGCCCTTTGACGTGGAATATCCCTGGGAGGTTGGGAGCGCCGCGATCATATCCCGCATGATTACATCGGGCGCGTCGAAGCCGAAGATCGCCGGGTTGCCCGTGTTGAGCTTCAAGATGGAGTGACCATCGAGCTCCATGCGCTCCGCGAGGGCGGAAACCTCACCGCGGATGTCATAGGCAACGCCCTTGAGTTTGTCTGCTTCGTCAAAAGTGCGTTTATATCCTGAGCGTGTCATGGCGAATATTGTGCCACCTTTGCCCGCCCCAGTGGTAGCCCCCGCGAAAATTATCCCGGGCTACCCCACAACAAAACCACCTGTGTTGCGCCGGTTTAGTGCTGCGATTCGGCGGCTGGGGGCCAGGCGGCCAGGGGCTGGAAAATCTCAAAAGACTGGTCACAAACGACCAACATCAAGAAAAACGCCGGGATTCCCCGAATTCCACAGGCCTCTGACCGTGGTGTCAGTCTTTTGCAACCAGTCTTTTAGCCCGTAGGGGCCTGCCAAAGAGCCAACGCACCACTGAGGCGAATCCCAACGGGAGTAATACACACCTAACCCGCCGGTTACTTTTTGCCGTTCCATTTGCTCAGCTGGCGCTTGGCCAGATCCATGGCCTCGCCGGTGAGCTCGTTGGCCTGTTGACGGCGTTCCGCCCACAGCTGCGCCTGAAGCGCCTTGCGCTGCGCGGCCTCCTCTGCGTTAGCGGCCTGAAGTTCACGCATACGCTGGCGTTCAATCTGTCGCGGGCTTGGCGTGTACCAGTGCGCGGGTCCGATCTTGGCCACGTAAAGCATAATCCAGGTAACAGGCACCAGAACCGCCAGCGCCAGCGCTCCTACGCCGAGCGTGACGGAACCCATGTCAACCGCCACGGCCGTCATGAATATGGAGGCTGGGCCCGCAACAAACGTCGTGGCCAGTGCCGTTGCAAGGCGTGGTTTGGCGCCGGCCTGGCGGGCACGGTCAATGTCTCCCTGGCTGTAGATTTTTACTTCCGTGGATGCTTGCGCCGGGATATCCGCGAAGATAGGAACCAGCTCGCGGCGGGTCGTGGCCGCCATGATGTCATCGGAGCGCTCTTCGAATTCCTCGATGGTGAGGCGTCCTTCCCCCACGGCGCGCGCCAATTGATTCATGGCGTCATTGCGCTCAGAGTCAGACAAACGGAAGGCATTGCCGTGCGGATTATTCATGGCAACAATCTTAATACCTAGAGGTCCTTCAATTCCTTTTTAGGTTCCGGGGCCTCTTCAACTTCGGAATTGTCCCCCAAAAAGCCCGCAATCAAAGGGAAGATGAGCACGGTCAATGCGCCGCCGGCGATGAAGATGGATGCTTGTTCATTGGTCACAATCTCGGAGCCTTGCGCCAGGGCCATGACCGCCACGATAATCGGCAGGCCGGTGGCCGAATACAGGGATACCTGCAGGCGCTCGCGCACCGTCTCAATATCGGAGCCGGTGTGTCCCACATTTTCGCGCAGGAATACCGGCAGCCCGCGGGTAAAAAGAATCAGCAGCGGCACGGCCAGCACCAGTAGCGGCTCGTCCTTGATGACGTTCCAGTCCAGCGCCATGCCGGAGACCACAAAGAAGACCGGAATAAGGAAGGAATAACACACCACGTCTAGGCGGTGCTCAAGGCGTTCGTGGAACTCGTCCGGCACGATCTGGTTGAAAATGATGCCGGCGGCGAAGGCGCCCAGCACAATGTCGAGCTCGAATACCGCTGCCACTGCCATGAGGATGGCCAGCACCAGCAGGATCAAACGCATGATTGTCTGGTTTGTGGAGGCCGCCCCCTCCAGGAATGCCTCTTTCACCAAGGGCATCAACTTGCCGACGACCCCCGGCAGCAGCGCCAGCAACACCGTTATGCCAAGGAAGGCAAGGAGGATAAGGCCTGTTTCCCAGGTAGCGCGGGAGGATAGCAGCAGCGCCATGGCGGCGATGGGCATAACCTCACCGACGGCGCCGTGAATCATGACCGACTGGCCCACCCGAGTGTCCATCAGTCCGTTTTGCTTGAGCATCGGAACGATGGTTCCCAGCGCCGTGGAGGTCACTGCGATGGCGAGAACGAAGGCAAGGGGGAGGCCATCGTTGAGGAGGAAGTAGGCGCCTATCACGCTGGCAATGGCGCACAGCACCCACGTCGACATGGCCGTGCGGGCCTCTTTGCTCTTGAGCGAGGAAAGCTCAATTTCAAAACCTGCAAGAAGGAAAAGGGCACCCATGCCTAATTCCTTAATAAGGCTGATGCCGGCGTCCTCCTGCGCGATATCCAGGACGGAGGGGCCGATGATCATGCCGATAATCAGCAACAATGCCACCGCTGGCAGCTTCCATCGGAACATGTAGCTAATTAGCGGCGCTAGGAGCGCCACTGTCATGATGATGGCGAATGACACCAAGGAATCGGTGTGCTGGGATTCGGCTGCCGCGAGCACCAGCGGCGTGGAGTTCAAGTGCATGACCAAAGACTAGTCACAGGATTCCAGATCCGCGGAAAATGACCACGCACTTTTTCCCAGAAACTACTTAGCCGGTGGCGCTGGCGGTGCAGGTGGTGCCGGTGGAGTTGCTGCTTGTGGCGCAGTGGACCTCGGTGGTTCCGGCGCACTAGGTGCTGCGGGTGCTGCGCTTGGTGGCTGAGGGGCTCCCGTTGCCGGAGCTGCCGGAGCTGCTGGCGCTGCGGGCGCTGCGGGAGCAGTAGGTGCCGTGGGTGCCGGTGGCGCTGGCGGTGTAGGTGGTGCCGGTGGAGTTGTTGCTTGTGGTGCAGTGGACCTCGGTGGTTCCGGCACAGTAGGTGCTGCGGGAGCAGCTGGAGCAGAAGGTGCCGCTGGAGCCGGCGCCTTTGGGGCTGGCGCTGCTGGCGTTGCCGGTGCTGTTGGTGCTGCGGGAGCAGTAGGTGCCGTGGGTGCCGGTGGAGTTGCTGCCTTTGGTGCAGCGGACCTCGGCGGTTCCGGCACGCTAGGTGCTGCTGGGGCTGCGCTTGGTGTCTGAGTGGCTCCCGTTGCCGGAGCAGTGGGTGCCGTGGGCACTGCGGGTGCTGCGGGAGCAGTAGGTGCCGTGGGTGCCGGTGCCGCTGGCGCTGCTGGTGCCGCTGGAGCGGGTGCCTTTGAAGCTGGCGCTGCGGGTGCCGCCGGAGCTGCTGGAGACTTAGGCGGTGTTGCTGCCTTAGGTGGTTGCGGAGCCCCTGGGGCAGCGGGAGCCGGTGCAGTTGCCTGCTTAGGCGCTGGCGTGGCAGCTGCCTGTGGCTGTGGTTGGGCCGGGGCTGGGGTCGGCGCCTTAGCCTGGACCGCCGATTGCGGCTCTGGCAGCGGCTCAGGTCGCGGCTTGGACGCGCGGACAACCGGCGTACCCAAGAAGGACTTGGGGCGGGGTGCGGGGAGGGCCCCGGAGGAATCGGAGATGGAAGCGCGCAGGCGGGAGGCCACGTCCTGGACCTGTGCCTGGGGTTTGCTTTCTGCGTTCTCTGCGTTGCTAGCCGCCTTGGAAGCCAGGGACTTCACGCCGCCGGTCATCATGACGTTGCAGAACGGGCAGCCGGTAACAATTTCCTCGGCGCCGGTCTGCAGCGCCTGCTCCGTGCGGAATTCGTTGATGCGCTGGCCCAGTTTTTCCTCCTGGAACATGCGGGCACCGCCGGCACCACAGCAGAAGGCTTCCTCGCGAGATTTGTCCATCTCGGCTAGGTGCGCGCCGGTGGCTTCAATGAGTTCACGCGGTGGGTCATAAACCTTGTTGTGGCGGCCCAGGAAGCAAGGATCGTGGTAGGTAACCGGCTTGCGGTTTTCCGGTCCACGCGGAACCGGGGTCAGCAGGCCATCGCGGACCAGGCGGTTGAGCAGCTGGGTGTGGTGGAAGACCTCAAAGTGCCCATCGAAATCTGGGTATTCGTTGCGGATGGTGTTAAAGCAATGAGGGCAGGTGGTTATAATCTTGCGCTGTTCCTGGGGGACGCCTTCGAAGGCCTCATTGAGGGTGGCGATGTTTTCTGCGGCCAGCATCTGGAACAAGAATTCGTTGCCCGCGCGGCGGGCTGGATCGCCCGTGCAGGTCTCGCCGGTAGCCAGGACGGCAAACTTCACGCCCGCGGTGTGCAGGAGATCGACGGTGGCGCGGGTCGTGGCGCGGCCGGCATCATCGTAGGCGCCGGCGCAGCCGACCCAGTACAGGTACTCGAAATCAAGGTCACGACCGGCGGATACCTCTTCGCTGACGATTGGCACTTCAATGCCATCAGCGCGGGCCTCCTCAATCCAGCTCTTGCGCTCGGAGGAGTTACGGCCCCACGGGTTGCCCTTGGTTTCGAGATTCTTAAATAACCCCGTGAGTTCAGAGGGGAATTCCGAGTCGTGAAGCACGCGGAAACGTCGGAGGTCCGCGAGGTGATCGATGTGTTCGATGTCTACCGGGCACTGGTCCACGCAGGCGCCGCAGTTGGTGCAGGACCAAAGGACATCATCGGTAATGACGTCAGACATGGACTGTGCCATGGAAAGGACATCGACTCCGGCATGGGAGTTGTCCGGCGTGAGGTCAGCATGGAGCGCCGCTTGCTTGATATCAAGCATGACCTTCTTTGGGCTCAGAGGTTTATTGGTGTTCCACGCGGGGCACAGGTCCTGGCAGCGGCCGCATTCGGTGCAGACGGTGGAATCCAGCAGCATCTTCCAGGAAGCATCCTGGAGGGTGCCCACGCCGGGACGGTCCTCATCCTCGAAGTTGTCCATGGTCAGGGCCTTGCCCTGGGAAGACATCGGTTTCAGGGCGCCCAGGGCCTTGGTGCCATCGGCGTTGCGCTGGAAGAAGATATTGAAAAACGCGGTGAAGCGGTGCCAGGCCACGCCCCAGGAGAGGTTGCGGCCCACGAGGACTAGGAAGAACATGCCGGTCAGGAGCTTGACCAAGGCAAAGGCGCTGATCATGACCGGGGAGGACGGCAGCGCCTGGGCGATGAGGCCAGAGATTGGGTCAGCCCACGTCCCGCCGCCATAGGTGGCGATCTTTCCGGCCTTGACGAAGAGCATGCCAAGGCCCTCGATGAGGACAATGGCCTCGATAAGGACGGCGGAAAGCTGGTTGGAATTGTAGAAGCGTGACAGGCGCTCGCGGGTGCCCGCGTTGAGGCGCACGGCGATGAGCACGCAGATGCCCAGGACCGTGCCGATGGCGAGCAGCTCCTCGGCCAGGCGATAGGCGGTGGTCTTGGAGATCCAGGGCCAGCCGGCATCGGGGCGGAAGGCCTGGATGTAGGCTTCGAACCACACGATGGAGCCAAAGATAAAGCCCACCATGACCAACCAGTGGGCGGCATTTACCAGCGGGCGGCCCTTGAAGTGCGTGTGCCCAAAGACTTCCTTGAGCACCTGGAGAAAGCGCGCGCCGGGCCTATCGGTGCGGGAGCCCGCGGGCAGCGGCTGGCCGGAGCGGATGAAACGGTAAACCTTGACCGCGCCGCGGATGAATATGAACCAAGCGGGTAGGGACAGTAAAACACCCAAGATGCCAAGAATCATGGTGGTGGTAGTCAACGCGCGCCTCTTTATTTGTGTGCTCGGTTCGTGCTCCGTTCACTTTAAGCGTAGGTGTGTGGAGAATTCCAGCTGGCGGCGACTTAGTTCCAGGAGCTGGGTGGGGTGGGCGGCGCGGGTGGGACACCCCGCCGGATGGATGAGGCTAGCCCTTGGCGAATTGTGACTGGTAGAGGCGCCAGTAGGCGCCGCGGGCGTCAAGCAATTCGGCGTGGGTGCCCTGCTCCACGATGCTGCCATCCTCCATGACCAGAATCAGATCCGCGTCACGAATGGTGGACAGGCGGTGGGCGATGACAAAAGATGTGCGGTCGGAGCGCAGCGCGTTCATGGCGTGCTGAACCAGGACTTCGGTGCGGGTGTCCACGGATGAGGTTGCCTCATCGAGGATTAACAGCGCCGGCTGGGACAAAAACGCGCGCGCAATGGTGATGAGCTGACGCTCACCCGCGGAGATGGAGCCGCCGTCTTGGTCGATGAGGGTCTGGTAGCCCTCGGGCAGCGAATGCACGAAACGGTCCACGTAGGTGGCCTTCGCCGCGGCGATGACTTCCTCATCGGTGGCGTCGAGGCGCCCGTAGCGGATGTTGTCCATGATTGTGCCCTTGAACAAAACCGCATCTTGAAGGACCATGCCCACCTGGGAGCGCAGCTGCTCGCGGGACAGCTCCGCGATATTCCTGCCATCCAAGGTAATGCGGCCACCGTCGAGCTCATAAAAACGCATGATCAGGTTGACCAGCGTGGTCTTGCCGGCGCCGGTGGGGCCCACGATGGCGGCGGTCTGGCCCGGTTCGACCCGCAGACTCAGGTTGGTGATAAGGGGCTCATCGTCGCCGTAGGCGAAGTCCACGTCGTGGAATTCCACCAGGCCCTTGGCGCGGCCGGGCAGCTCGGTGGCGGCGGTATCCGGCTTTTGGTCTTCGGCGTCGAGGAACTCGAAGATGCGCTCGGCGGAGGCCACGCCGGACTGGACCATCTGCATCATGCCGGCGAGCTGGCCCAGCGGTTGATTGAATTCGCGGGAGTACTGGATAAACGCCGTGGCATCCCCCAGGGTGATGTGGCCATTGGCCACCTTGATCCCGCCGAAGACCGCGATGGCCACATACGATAGGTAGGAGACGAACTGCATGATGGGCATCATCATTCCGGCGAGGAATTGGGCCTTAGTCGCGGACGAGTAGAGCTGCTCGTTGCGCTCATCGAAGGCTGCATTCATCGCTTCGCCGCGGCCGAAGACGGTCACGATATCGTGGCCGGAAAAGGATTCCTCCACCTGGCCGTTGAGCTCACCGGTGGATTTCCACTGGGCGGCGAATTGCTTCTGGGAGCGCGGGCCAATGATCGCCAGGATGACCGCGGTGAGCGGGAGCGCCACCAGCGCCAACAGGGCCAGCTGCCAGGACACCGTGAACATCATGATGATGATGCCGATGAGCAACAGCGCGTTATAAAACAGCTGGGACAGCGCCTGCTGCAATGCCTGCTGCACGTTGTCTACATCATTGGTGGTGCGGGAGAGCAGATCGCCGCGTTGGTGGGTGTCAAAGTAATTGAGCGGCAGGCGGTTAATCTTGGCCTCGATGTCCTGGCGCAGCCTATAGACGGTCGCCATCACCAGGGAGTTGAGGATGCGGCCTTGCAACCACTGGAATAGCGCGGCCGCCGCGTAGAGGCCAATGACCAAGAGGATGAGGCTGCGCAGGCGTTCAAAATCGATTCCCATGCCCGGGGTTAAATCCATCGCGCCGGCCATGTCCGCGAATTGCTCTTGGCCTTGTGCCCGCAGGCCTTCGGTGACCTGTTCCTTGGTCAGGCCCTCAGGCAACTGCTTGGAAATCACGCCGGCGAAGATGACATCCATTGCCTTGCCGGTTACCTTCGGCGCGTAGACGGCCATTATTACGCAGATGATGTTCATCGCGGCAACCAGAATCAGCGGTCCCTTATGCGGGGCGAGCAGGGAAGCCAGGCGCTTGGCCGACGGCCAGAAATTCTTCGCCTGGCGGGGCGCCTCGCCGTGGCCGGAATCCCCCTCGGGCCGGGTTACGTCCTCATCGTTGGGATGCGTGCTCATTTACGCCACCTCCAGCTGGGATTCAACGATTTCACGGTAGGTTTCGTTAACGCGCAGGAGCTCCTCATGCGTGCCGCGGCCCACGATGCGGCCCTCCTCGAGGACAAGGATCTGATCCGCGTCCATAATCGAGGCAACGCGCTGGGCCACAATGATGGTGGTTGCATCGGTAAGGCGGGGTACTAGCGCCTCGCGCACCTTGGCGTCCGTGGTGACGTCAAGCGCGGAGAAGGAATCATCAAACAGGTACACCTTTGGGTTGGCCACCAGCATGCGCGCGATGGACAGTCGTTGCCGCTGGCCGCCGGATACGTTGGTGCCGCCCTGCGAGATGGGTTCGTTGAGATCCTCGACGAATGTGGCCTGGGCGGTGTGGAGGGCGTCCCATAGGGCGGCGTCGGACGCGGAGGGGTTGCCCATGCGCAAGTTTGAGGCCACGGTGCCGGCGAAAAGATACGGCTTCTGCGGGACCATGGAGACGCGTTCCACCAGGGCGTCGCGGGAGAGCTCAGCCACGTTGACCCCGTCGATGGTCACGGTGCCGGTGGTGGCGGCGTGCAGGCGCGGGATGAGTCCCAACAGCGTTGATTTGCCGGAACCCGTGGAACCGATGATTGCGGTGGTCTGGCCCGGCCGGGCGGTGAAAGTTACGCCTTCGAGCACGGGGTGCTCCGCGCCGGCGTAGGTGAAGGAAACATCCTTAAATTCGACCGTGCCCCGGACCGGGGTAGTGCCGTGGGTTGAGCCGTCCGCCCCGGTAATGGACGGCTGGTGCTCCAGAACGTCCGTGATGCGGCGCGCGCAAATGATGGCGCGGGGGAGCATCATGGCCATGAATGTTCCCATCATGACGGCCACGAGGATCTGCAAAAGGTACTGGAGGAACGCGGTCAACGCGCCCACCTCAACCAGGCCCTCATCCACGCGGATGCCGCCGAACCATAACACCGCGCCCGTGGCCCCGTGCAGGACGATGGCGATTAGTGGGGACATCAGGACAAAAAGCTGGCCGATGCGCAAAGAAACGTGAGTGATTTCCGCGTTGGCCTCCGTGAAACGCTGGGTCTCATGCTCTTCGCGGCCGAAGGCGCGGACCACGCGGACGCCCGTGATCTGCTCACGCACCGTTGCGTTAATGGAGTCCAGCTTGTCCTGCATCGCCGTGAATAGCGGCATAAGCCGCATGATGATGGCGGCAATCACGCCCAGCAGGACGGCCACGGAAACCCAGACCAGCCAGGACATCCCGGCGTCCTCACGCATGGCCATGATGATGCCGCCGATGCACATGATGGGGGCGGTGACCATGAAATTCAGGATCATGAGGTAGACCATCTGAACCTGCTGAACGTCATTGGTGGCGCGGGTAATCAACGTGGCGGCGCCGAAGCGGGCCATGTCCTCGGAGGAAAAGGCGGAGACATGCCGGAAGACCTGGCGGCGCAGGTCGCGCCCAACCCCCATGGCCGTGCGGGAACCGAACCACACGGCCGCAACCGCAGTTAGTACCTGAATGAAAGCCACCCCGAGCATGACCGCACCGGTATCCCAAATGTAGGGGACATCCCCCTTGGCGACCCCGTTATCGATGATGCGGGCGTTGAGGGAGGGTAGATACAGCGTGGCCGCGGTGGTGGCTGCCTGCAGGAGGACAACGGCGAGCACGAAGCCAAGGTAGGGCTTCGAGCGGGTCAATAATATGGAGAAAAGTTTCACGGGCGCCTTCTCGCGGTGGTGGGCAGAAACTACCCAAACTCTAGTCCCGTTGCACACCACGGGGACAACAGCGGCCCGTGGGGCGCGTCCCGCGCCGAGGCCGGGGCGCTAGACGCAGATGGGGACGCGGCGCGCGGCTACGGCGATCTCATCCCAATCGGCCGGCTCCACGCCGCTGAGCGACTGGGCGCACACGCCCTCCCACGTGGTTACCGGCACGCCGCGGGCCTTGAGCTCCAAGATGACCAGGTCGCGGTCTGCGTCGGCGGCCAGGGCGTGGAATTCGCGGATGGTGATGTCCGCGCCGGGGCCGTCGCCGACGGTGACATTGCCAATCAGGCGCAGCAGCGGGGTGGTGCCCGCGGGGCAGCGTCCCGCGCATTCGGCGACGCCCGAGAGTCCCGCGAACCGCGAAAGTAGACCAAGCGGTGCAGTCTGGGAGGTGATTAAATCGACGCACATGCCCGCACGAACCAAACGTTCAGCGGTGCGAAGGGCGGCGGGTTCGGCCCCAATAATGGCCACTCGACGTGCCTTTTTGTGCATCTCTCCTCCTTGTAGTGTGATGGGCTAATAGACTGAGCTATCTAGAAAACTAGTCCACTCTGTTCATTTTCAACTAATTTTATTCGTGGTTTACACCGCCCGTGAGCGGTCAAAGGACCGAATAGCCGAAAGTGATTACTGCATTTTGCGGTGTGGGCACTTAGAGTGAGGGCGTTAACAAACAAGGAGTGCACTGTGACTAACAACGTAAATCTGCTGGGGGCGGGAAAGAACTTCCGCGACCCGGCCCAAAGCCCGGAGGGCACGCGGGATACCGCCCCGCTTCCGGAAGACATCGCGGCCACCAACGCCCGGCTGGTGGAGCAATGGGCGGACAAGCTTTATGACGCCACTGCCGAGGACATTATGGAATGGACCGCTGAGCACGCGCCCGGGCGCGTGGGCGTGACCATGTCCATGGAAAACACCGTGCTCGCCGAGCTGGCCCATCGCGTAAAGCTCGATGCGGACCTGCTCTTCATTGACACCGGCTACCACTTCCAGGAGACCCTCGACACGGCGAAGGCGGTGGATGAGCGTTACCCAGACCTGAAGCTGCGGACCATCAAGCCGCTGCTCAGCCCCCAGGAGCAGGATGAGGTCTACGGCCCGCGCCTGTATGACACCAACCTTGCCGCGTACAACCGCATGCGCAAGGTAGAGCCGCTGAACATGGCCATGGACGAATACGTGGGTTGGGTTACCGGCCTGCGCCGCTCCGATTCGGAGCACCGCTCCCAAGCGCCGGCGCTCAGCCTGGACCGCACGGGGCGGTTGAAGATCTCCCCGATTATCACCTGGACCTTAGAAGACACTGACCGCTACATCGCGGAACACGACCTGGTCATCCACCCACTGACGCTTAAGGGCTACCGGTCCATTGGCTGCGCGCCACTGACGTTCCCCACTGAAGAGGGCGAAGATCCACGCGCCGGCCGCGTGTTCGCCGACGGCAAGACAGAATGCGGGTTGCACGAATAATGACTCTTTCACCACACCTTAAAGACTTAGAAAACGAATCGATCCACATCCTGCGCGAGGTGGCAGGCCAGTTCGACAAGGTTGGCCTGCTCTTTTCCGGAGGCAAGGACTCCGTGGTCGTATTCGAACTGGCCCGCCGGGCGTTTGCCCCGGCCACCGTGCCCTTCGAACTCATCCACGTGGACACCGGGCACAATTTCCCAGAGGTCATCGAGTTCCGCGACAACCTGGTTGCCGAAACGGGAGCGCGCCTCCACGTGGCGCACGTGCAGGATTGGATCGACCGCGGCGACCTGGTGGAGCGGCCGGACGGCACCCGCAACCCGTTGCAGTCCGTCCCGCTAGTGGAGACCATCGCCGAGCGGCAGTATGACGCCGTGCTTGGCGGAGCCCGCCGCGATGAGGAGCGCGCCCGCGCGAAGGAGCGCATCTTCTCCATCCGCGACTCCTTCGGCGGCTGGGACCCACGCCGCCAGCGCCCGGAGCTGTGGAACCTCTATAACGGCAACAAGATGGCCGGTGAGAACGTCCGCGTCTTCCCGATTTCCAACTGGACCGAGTCTGACATTTGGGAATACATCGGGGCACGCGAGCTTAAGCTGCCCTCCATCTACTACTCGCATCAGCGCGAGCTGTTCAAGCGCAACGGCATGTGGCTCGCCCCCGGTGAGTGGGGAGGCCCGGCCGAGGGGGAGACGCTGGAGACCAAGACCGTGCGCTACCGCACCGTCGGCGACATGTCCTGCACCGGCGCCGTGGAGTCCACCGCCACCACGCCAGACGAGGTGCTGGCCGAAATCTCCATTTCCACCCTGTCCGAGCGCGGCGCTACCCGCGCGGACGACAAACTGTCAGAGTCCGCCATGGAGGACCGCAAGAAGGAGGGCTACTTCTGATGAATCAGCCTGTAGAACAGCTCAAGACCCGCGAAACCCTGCGCCTGTGCACCGCCGGTTCCGTCGATGACGGCAAGTCCACCTTCGTGGGCCGCCTGTTGCATGATACCAAGTCCGTGCTGGCGGACCAGATGGAGTCCATGGAGCGTTCCTCCAAGGACCGTGGCTTTGACGGCCTCGACCTTTCCCTGCTGGTGGACGGCCTGCGCGCGGAGCGCGAGCAGGGCATCACCATCGACGTGGCATACCGCTACTTCGCCACCGACAAGCGCACGTTCATCCTCGCGGACTGCCCGGGCCACGTGCAGTACACCCGCAACACGGTGACCGGCATGTCCACCTCCCAGGTCGTGGTGCTGCTGATCGACGCCCGCCACGGCGTGGTTGAGCAGACCCGCCGGCACTTGAACGTTGCCGCCCTGCTGGGCGTGCGCCACGTCATCCTCGGCGTGAACAAGATTGATCTGGTGGACTACGATGAGGAGACCTTCCGCGGCATCGAGTCTGACTTCCACGAGGTGGCCACCCGCCTGGGCATTACCGATACCTTCGTGGTGCCCATTTCCGCGCTCAAGGGTGACAACGTAGTGGAAAAGTCCACGAACATGGGCTGGTATGAGGGCCCAACCGTGCTGGAGATCCTGGAAAGCATCCCGGTCGCCGGCGGCCGCGCCGCGGATCTAGACTTCCGCTTCCCGGTGCAGTACGTCATCCGCGAGCACTCCAGCGATTACCGCGGTTACGCGGGCCGCGTCCAAGCGGGCGGCGTCTCCGTGGGGGACACCGTGTACCTCGCCGAGGGGCGCACCAGCACCGTCACCCACATTGACACCACCGACGGCGAGGCCCAAAGCGCCACCGCGGGCGAGTCCGTGGTCCTTCGCCTGGCGGATGAGATCGATCTGACCCGCGGTGATATGATTGCCGGCGGCGCCCGCCCGGAGGCGGTGCGCGAATTCGACGCAACCATCGTGGCGCTGACTGACAAGGCCCTGCGCCCGGGGGCGATGGTGCAGCTGCGCTACGGTTCCTCCCAGGTCAAGGCCCGCGTGGGCCAGCTCGAGCGCATCCTGGATCTCGATGGCGTGGCTGACCAGGATTCCCCGGAGCAGGTGGAGCTCAACGAGATTGCCCATGTGACCATCCAGGCGGCTCAGGAGCTGCCGGTCGAGGACTACGCCGCGCGCGGCGCCGTGGGCAACTTCCTGCTCATCGACCAGGCCACGGGCAACACCCTGGCCGCCGGTTTTGTGGGCCACCGCCTGCGTTAACGGCTAAGCCGAAGAGGTTTATACCCCATGCTCATACTGTTGCTGATCGCCCTGGCCGGGTTCGCCGCCCAGCTAGTGGACGGCGGATTGGGCATGGGGTTTGGCGCTACGTCCACCACCTTGCTCATCACGCTGGCCGGACTGGGGCCCGCCCAGGCCTCCGCGGCGGTCCATGCCGCGCAGCTGGGAACCACCTTGGCCTCCGGCGCCACCCACTGGCGCTTTGGCAACGTGGATTGGAAGGTGGCGCTGGCGCTGGCGGTTCCGGGTTCCGTGGCGGCATTCCTCGGCGCCACGCTGCTGGCGAACCTGCATATGGATGCCGCCCGGCCTATTACCGCCGCGATCCTCCTATGCATTGGCATCAACCTCATGTGGCGGTTCTCCCGCGGGCGGGTGCAGCGCACCTACTCCCAGCGCAACCACGGGACCGGTTTCCTGGGGGCGTTGGGATTCATCGGCGGCTTTGTGGACTCCACCGGCGGCGGTGGGTGGGGCCCAATTACCACCTCTACGCTGCTTTCCGCCGGGCGCATCGAACCCCGGCGGGTGGTGGGTACCGTGTGCACCGCGGAGTTTTCCATCGCCGCCGCGGCTACCTTCGGGTTTGCCTTCGGCATGTGGGAAGACCTGGTGTCTAACCTCCTGACCGTCGCGGCGCTGCTCATCGGCGGGGTGATCGCCGCGCCCATCGCGGCGTGGTCAGTGACCCGGCTCAACCCGGTCATCTTGGGCAGCTTTGTGGGCACCTTGTTGGTGCTGCTCAACGTGCCTACGGTCCTGGGCGCCCTAGACGCCCCCGAAGAGGTGCTGTGGCTTGTTCGCGGCGCCGTGCTGCTCATCGGTATCAATCTTGGCGTCCACGGGTTTAAGGCCTACTCCCGCAACAAGATGCGGCTGGCCGCGGGCTAAAGTAGGGGCCCATGAGCTCAATACTTTTTGTTGCCGCCGTTGACGGCGAGGCCGCACACCTGCCCGATGAGGCCAATGTCCTAATCACCGGAATCGGCACGCTGCCGGCCGCCCTGGCCGTCACCGAGGCGCTTGCGCGGGCGGAGCGGCTGCCGGAACGAGTGGTCAATATCGGCACCTGCGGCGCTCTGCGCGACGGCCTGGACGGCGTCTTTGAAATCGACCGCGTCACCAAGCACGATTTTCATCTCGAGGTGCTCTCCGACATTCGCCGCTACTTGCTTCCCGAGTTCTTAGAGTTAGAAACCTCTGGCCGGTTCCCGGTCCAGGGCCTTGCCACCGGGGATATGTTTGTCTCCGATTCGGCAACCCGTGAGCGCTTGGCGCAGGCCAGCGGCCTGTGTGACATGGAGGGCTACGCGGTGGCGGCCGCATGCCAACGCTTCGGCGTGCCGGTGACCTTGCTCAAGCAGGTCTCCGATCCGGCCAATGAGACGTCCGTCGGCCAATGGGCCGGCGTGGTGGACCGCGGGGCGCGCGAATTGGCGGCGGCCGTAGAGGAACTGGGCTTTATCTAGCCCCCGGCCCGGTTACGCCTTGGTGTCTTATCAGCCGGGCATGAAAACAGCGGCAGGCCCCCTGCGGCCGCGCACATCGCGGGGCAGGGGGCCTGGGAGGCGTCATACGCGGCTTTAATGCGCCGCGCGCACGGGGCTGAGAACCTTAGAAAGCGCCGTGGGTCGCGCGGCGGGAGTCGCTACGCTGATGGCTGCGGTAGAGATCCTCAAACACCAGCTTGACCTGGGTGCGCGGGGAATCCGGATCGTCTGAACCTGACGTGGCCAGCTCTAACTCGTCCGGCCGGATCTCGCCGGAGCGGACGGATACGGTCTCTGCGTGGTAGCGCAGGACCACGGCGATGGTCGCGGCCACCGGCACGGCGAGGAACGCGCCCACAATGCCGGCCAGGGTGGAGCCCACGGTCACGGACAGCAGCACAATCGCCGCGTGAAGGCCCATCGCCTTGGACTGCAGCAATGGGGAGAGCACGTTGCCCTCGATCTGCTGGACAATGAGGATGAGCGCCAGCACCAGCAGCGCGTTGGTCAGGCCGTTGGAGACCAGCGCGATGATAACGGACAGGACGCCCGCGGAAATCGCGCCAACAATCGGGATGAAGCCGGCGAAGAACGTGATGATAGCCAGCACGAAGGCCAGCGGCACGCCCAGGATGAGCAGGCCCGCGCCAATGAGCACGGCATCGACGAAGGAGACAATAGCCTGGGCCTGGATGAAGCCGGCCAGGGTCTTCCAGATGCGGCTAAAGAGCTCGGTTGCATGCCAACCCACGGACGGGCCCGTGTACTTGCGCATCCATGGCAAGAACGTATCGCCGTCCTTGAGCATGAAGAAGGTGACCACGAGGGTAATCGCCAGGGCCAGCGCTATGGAGGAGGCGATGTTGAGACCGCTCATCACGCCCGTAGCGATGTTGGAAGCCTGGCCCTTGACCCACTCCGTCACATCGTTAATGACGGTCTGAACGCGCTCGGCGTCCACGTTGAGCCCGGAATCCTGGATGAGCTTTACCACCTCGTTGATGCCGCTCTGGGCCTGGGAGGCCAGCTGCTTGGACTGGTCACGGACGGTGGGCGCGATGGCGGAGAATATGCCGATGATAATCGCGAAGGAGCCCACCAGCACCGTCGCGGAGGCGAGCGCCGGCGGGAACTTCCAGGTGCGCAGCTTAGCCGCGACGGGGAAAAGGACCGTGGTCAGCAGCAACGCCAGGAGCACCGGCAGGAGGCCGACCCACACGAAGCGCAGCAGGAAAAAGGCGATCGCTAGCGCGGCCGCGATGAGGATGAAACGCCACGACACGGAGGTCACGGCCTTGAAGTCATGCTTGATCACATGGCCCTTGTCCTCATGCTCCAGGTCTGCCGCAGCATTGCGTCCGACGCCGCGCTCATCGGCACTCGCCAACGGCGAATCCTTGCGCGGGTCTAGCGGAGCGCCGCGCTCCTCATCCTTGCGTTCCCTCTTTTCCTCGGCAGTCTCGTCCTTTTTCCGGTCGAGCTTGTCCTTGAGGGAGTCCTCTGACGCGGACGGGAGGCCCGCCGCGTTTAAGTCTTCATCTTTTTCAGTGTTCACAATTTCCCAATACTGCCATGGATTGGGAAATATGTGAACCTATGAGCCGCTGGTTATCTTTGGGGCGGGCAGGATTAGCGCTGGATTCCGCCGACCTCGCGGATGATGCCGAAACGGTGCATGGTAACGGACACCGCCTGCTCCAGGAGGAAGGGGAGCAGCTCGCGGCGGCCGTCGGCGAGGACGGGACCGTCAAGAATAACGGAGTTGGACTCCACCGCGGCCGGGTAGAGCTCCGGCTCAACCTCCCCAACCGCGCGGACGCGCGAGGATTGATTGCGGGCGATGTCCGCCGCCGCCGCAGACGCGTCCTGGGACAGGGCCGGGATGCCCGCCTCGTTAAGCCGCGCCGCGATGTCTGCGGGCGCGCTCAGGGTCACCGCGGTGCCGGTGATGGCCTGCGCCAACAGGAGGCGGAATACCTCGCGGAGGCTGTAGCCCTGGGTGATGCGGATAAACAGGGGCTGCAGCAGCGTGCGGTAGCGGAAGATGTTGGCCTCGCACCTCAGGCCGGAGCGGTCATGGGTGCGGCCAAACTCATCCTGCCACGCCTTCTGGTCTAACTCGGCCGCGCGCCACAGCCATACCAGGTCCTCGTGGGAGATGTGGTTCTCCGCCGCGTCCAGCACGGACTTGGCCGCGGCGCTGATGTCCACGTCCACCGGGCGCAGGGGGCGGTCAGTCCACGCGCCAAATTGCGCCACGTAGTTGGGGCCGCCGGCCTTGGCGCCGGAACCAATCACCGATTTCTTCCAGCCGCCGAAGGACTGCCGCTGGACAATCGCGCCGGTAATGCCGCGGTTGACGTAGGCGTTGCCCACCTCAACGTTGTCAATCCAGTAAGCGATTTCCTCATCGTCGAGGGAGTGGATGCCGCCGGTCAGGCCGTAGCCGGTGGAGTTTTGCCACTCGATGGCCTCCTCCAAGGTCTCGGCGTGCATGATGCCCAGGACCGGGCCGAAGCACTCGTTGAGGTGGAACCAGGAACCCGGCTTGACGTTATCGCGGATGCCTGGGGACCACAGGGTGCCCTCCTCGTTGAGCTTTTCCGGCTTGATGAGCCACTCCTCACCCGGCTCGAGCTGGGTGAGGCCGCGCAGCAGCTTCTCGCTCGGCGGCTCCGCCAGGCCGTTCATGGTGGTGGTGATGTCATAGCCCGGCCCGGGTTTCAGGGTCCGCACGGCGTCTAGGAGCTGGTTGCGCAGGCGCTCGGACGAGCCGGCGGCGCCCACCAGGATGACCAATGACGAAGCGGAGCACTTCTGGCCGGAGTGGCCAAACGCGGAGTTATACAAATCCGCGATAGCCAGATCGGGATCCGCCGCCGGGGTGATGATCAGCGCATTCTTGCCGGAGGTCTCCGCCATCAGGCTCATATCTGGGCGCCAGGAGCGGAAGAGCTGACCGGTCTCCGAGGCGCCGGTAAGGATTACGGAATCAACCTCCGGGGAAGAAATAAGTGCCTTGCCGGCGTCACCCTCATCGGTGAGTACCAGCTGGGCCAGGTCGCGGGAGACGCCATGCTCGTCGAACGCGGCATGCACGGCCTCCATCAGCGCCTTGGCGCAGTGGACCACCTGCGGTGCGGGCTTGATGATGATGGAGGAACCGGCAGCCAGTGCGGCCAGCACGCCGCCCGCGGGGATGGCCACCGGGAAGTTCCACGGCGGGGTCACGACGGTTAAGCGGTTGGGGGTGAAGATGCTGCGGGCCTCGTCGAGCGCGCGGGCGGATTGCGCGTAGTAGGCGGCAAAGTCGATGGCCTCGGAGACTTCCGGGTCGGACTGCGTGATGGTCTTGTTGGCCTCATAGGCCATGACCTGGATGAGGCGGCCGCGCGCGTCGGCGAGCTTGTCCCCGATGGTCTCAAGGACGGCCGCCCGCTCCTCGCCGGAACGCGCCGCCCACTCATCGGCCTGAGCTAAGGCGGAGGCGATGGAGGCGTTGACCGCATCAATCTCGGTGATTTCCTCGATGCCGTGTTCGCCCGGATCGGTGGCCAGCACCTCTAGCGCCCACTCGCGGTTAGCCTCGAGCGCCGGGTCGGTGTCCGGCTCGTTGGTGAAGCGGCCCAGACGCGGTGCCTGGCGGCCGCCACCCCGCTCCTCGATGCAGTTTTGGGTGCGCCGGGCGCCGGCGAAAGTGCTCCAGCGTTCGCGGACGGCGGTGCGGAAGCGCTGCTCCTGGTCCGCGAGCGGCTCCTCGCCCGGGGCAAAGAGGGCGTATAGGAAGTTCTGTGGTGCTGAGTTCTCCTCGAGGCGGCGCACCAGGTAGGACACGGCCACATCGAAGTCCTCGGCATGGACCACTGGGGTATACAAAATTTGGCGTCCCCCAAATACTTCGCGGACGGCGGCCTGCTGAGCGGGAGACATGCCCTGGAGCATCTCAGAGTCCATCATGTCCGTCACCCCGCGCCTTGCGCCCAGCTCATAGGCCAGGGCCGCGGTGTACAAGTTATGGGAGGCCACGCCGATGCGCACGGAATCGGCAAACTCGGGGCGCAGGATGTAATCCAGCAGCCGGAAGTAGTTGGCATCCACCTCCTCCTTGGTGGTGTACGGCGCCGCGGCCCAGCCGTGGAGTTCGGACTGCACGTGCTCCATGGAAAGGTTGGCGCCCTTGACCAGGCGAATCTTCACCTTGGCGCCGCCCCCGGCCACGCGCTGCTTGGCGAACTCGGCCAGCTCCACCAGCGCGTCGAACGTGTCCGGCAGGTAGGCCTGCAGCACAATGCCGGCCTCGAGTTTCTTGTACTTCTCCTCGGAGAGGAGCTCCTTGAACAGGCGGATGGTCAGGTGTAGATCGTGGTATTCCTCCATGTCCAGGTTGATGAAGACGTGCGGGGTGCGGGATACCGCCTCGTCGTAGAGCGGGCGCAGGCGTTCCTTCAGGCGGATCAGCGAGCCCTCAATGTCCCATTCGTTGAGCTGCGCCACCATGGAGGAGGCCTTCACGGACACGTAGGTAACGCGGGGATTCTTGATGAGCGAAAGGGTGCGGTTTGCGCGGGAGGTGGCCTCCTCCTCGCCCAAGACGGCCTCGCCCAGCAGGTTCAGGTTGAGCTGCTCGCCGGATTCGGCGGCCCTGTCCAGCGTGGCATTCAAGGCGTCGGACTCTGCGTCGAGGACTAAGTGGCCCACCATTTGACGCATGCGCAGGCGGGCGATGGGCATCACCAGGTTGGGCAGGATGGGGCCAAAGAATGCGCCCGCGCCGATCATCAGGCCGTTGATCTTGCCCAGGAAGGCCGGGTCGAATTTCCGATTGATGGCGTTGAGCGCCTCCGCGGCAACCCTGTTGTCCTCTGGGCGCATCACGCGGTCCACGAAGTCCATGGTGAACTTCACCCCGTCTTTATCGCGCAGCAGATCCGCGAGCTGCTCCGTGGCCTTATCGCTTTCGCCCTCGGAGGCGGCGAGCCAGTTCTTGGCGCGCTCAACGGCGGCCTCAATGACGGCCTCAACGTCGGGGGATTCGGGTACGGGGGTGGATGCGGATGGGTGATTGGAAGCCTGGGAAGACATAGCAAAACCTCTTTTCAAGGTCGGTGCATTAGGGGTTTAAAGCATCCGGGGGATTTCCCGGGGATGGAAAATGACAACCCTGCGTGCAAAATTGGGCCGGTGCATGCCGCGACGAATCACAAGAATTAAAAGGGGAAGGGGCGCGGGCATGGCGATGTAACACTGCGCAAGCGGGGCGTAGGCCTCGATCGGCTTGCGCGGAGGCGTGAGTGCGCCTCAGGCGTGCCGACCGACGGGCGGGCGGTCGCCCTCCTTGCGCTTGCGCGCCAACTCGCTATTCATGGGCTCACCGCCCTTTCCTACTAACCGAATCCAACCATCATCGAGATTCCCGACCTAAGGCTTGGCCTGTGGCATGTCCGCCGGGGTTTGTGTCTGTCCGCACATTGAAACGTCAAGGTGGTGAAGGTCTCTCCGATTGTAGCCGCAAGTGGGCAGTTGGAGAAGCCCCTCCGCAAAACTGTTTTCGTAAACTTGCCGTCCGCGAATCGACGCCGGCGCTCGCGGATGTCTACGGAGGGCGCAAAGAGGGTAAAAGCCGGCTCGGTGCAACTTTTTAAATAATTTTTTTAGCGCTTTGACCTGGCATTTTATACAGTGTGGGGTGAAAAGTTGAGCGAAGCGGGAACAACTTTGCCCACGGCGCCGTTATAAGAGTTGAGTGACCGCCGCTCAGGTTTGATGGCAAGCCCGCGTGGACTTCTGTTAGAGTGGCATCCGTACTCGGCAGAAGTTGAGTCACCATAAATCAACTTCCAAGAAATTCAACAAAATCCAACTTTTCACAAGGAGACATCATTATGGGACGCGCAGTAGGTATTGACCTCGGTACTACTAACTCCGCTATTTCCGTTCTCGAGGGCGGCGAGCCAACCGTTATCGCCAACTCTGAGGGCTCCCGCACTACCCCTTCCGTGGTGGCATTCGCGAAGAATGGTGAGATTCTCGTTGGCCAGTCCGCCAAGAACCAGGCTGTCACCAACGTTGACCGCACCATCCGTTCCGTCAAGCGCCACATTGGTACTGACTGGACCATCGACATTGATGACAAGAAGTACACCCCACAGGAAATCTCCGCTCGTACCCTGATGAAGCTGAAGCGTGACGCTGAAGCTTACCTGGGCGATGAGGTTACCGATGCGGTCATTACCGTTCCTGCTTACTTCGAGGACTCCCAGCGCCAGGCAACCAAGGAAGCCGGCCAGATCGCGGGCCTGAACGTCCTGCGTATCGTTAACGAGCCAACCGCGGCGGCGCTGGCCTACGGCCTGGAAAAGGGCGAGCAGGAGCAGACCATCCTGGTATTCGACCTTGGCGGCGGCACCTTTGACGTCTCCCTGCTGGAGATTGGTGACGGCGTTGTAGAGGTCGTGGCAACCGCCGGTGACAACCAGCTCGGTGGTGACGACTGGGATCAGCGCATCGTTGACTGGCTGGTAGACAAGTTCAAGTCCGCTAACGGCATCGACCTGACCAAGGACAAGATGGCCCTGCAGCGCCTGCGTGAGGCCGCCGAGAAGGCAAAGATTGAGCTGTCCGCTTCCCAGCAGGCAAACATCAACCTGCCTTACATCACCGTTGACTCCGAGAAGAACCCACTGTTCTTGGATGAGACCCTCTCCCGCACCGAGTTCCAGCGCATCACCCAGGACCTGCTGGACCGCACCAAGGAGCCGTTCAACCAGGTCATCAAGGATGCCGGCATGTCCGTCGGCGAGGTTGACCACGTTGTTCTGGTTGGTGGTTCCACCCGTATGCCGGCCGTGTCCGAGCTGGTCAAGGAGCTGACCGGCCGCGAGCCAAACAAGGGCGTTAACCCTGATGAGGTAGTTGCGGTAGGCGCGGCGTTGCAGGCCGGCGTTCTGCGCGGCGAGGTTAAGGACGTCCTGCTGCTGGACGTGACCCCACTGTCCCTGGGCATTGAGACCAAGGGTGGCGTTATGACCAAGCTGATTGAGCGCAACACCACCATCCCTGCGAAGAAGTCTGAGACCTTCACCACCGCCGAGGATAACCAGCCTTCCGTGCAGATCCAGGTCTTCCAGGGCGAGCGTGAGATTGCCTCCGCCAACAAGCTGCTGGGCTCCTTCGAGCTGGGCGGCATTGCCCCAGCCCCACGCGGCGTTCCTCAGATTGAGGTCACCTTCGACATTGACGCCAACGGCATTGTCCACGTAACCGCTAAGGACAAGGGCACCGGCAAGGAAAACACCATCAAGATTCAGGACGGTTCCGGCCTGTCCCAGGAAGAAATTGACCGCATGGTCAAGGACGCCGAGCAGCATGCCGAAGAGGACAAGAAGCGTCGTGAGGAGCAGGAGACCCGCAACACCGCGGAGACCACCGCTTACCAGACCCGCAAGTTCCTCGATGAGAACGGCGACAAGGTTTCTGAAGACACCAAGACCAAGGTCACCGAAGCTGCCGACGCCGTTGACGAGGCCCTCAAGGGTGATGACATCGAGGCAATCAAGTCCGCAGTAGAAAAGCTGTCCACCGTATCCCAGGATATGGGCAAGGAAATCTACGAGGCTCAGGCCGCTGAGGCTGGCGCCGCGGATGCAGCTGCAGCCCAGGGCTCCCAGGATCCAAACGTGGTGGACGCAGAGGTTGTCGATGAAGACGCCGACGCCGATTCCGCTAACGAGAACAAGGATGAGAAGTAAAAGATGACTCAGCACAACGGAATGCCAGATAACCCAGGCGACCCGGAGCACACCGACCCAGAGGCTACCTCGGCTGACCGTGCTGAAGCGGCGGCAGAGGAGGCCCAGGCGGCGCAGCGGCCTGAGGCTTCGGCCGACGATCTTGACCCAACCCTTGACGCCGACTTGGAAGAAGCCCTCGCCGATATCGACGAGGAGCTCGCCGAGAAGGAAGCCGCGGATGACGCAGTAGCCGCGGACGCTGAAGCCGAGCCGGACCGCGATGGTGACGGCGAAGTGGATGCAACCGAGGCGCTGCTCGCGGAGCGTACGGAGGACCTTCAGCGCCTAGGCGCCGAATACGCTAACTACCGACGCCGCACCGAGCGCGAGCGCCAGGGCGTCATTGACGGCGCAAAGGCCTCCGTGCTGGGCAAGTTCCTCCCAATTCTTGACGATCTTGATTTGGCTCGCCAGCACGGCGATCTGAACGAAGGGCCGCTCAAGGCAATCTCCGACAAGCTCGCCGCCGCGCTCGACGCAGAAGGGCTCAAGCCTTTTGGTGAAGAGGGCGAGGCGTTTGACCCGGAGATCCATGAGGCCGTGCAGGACCTTTCCTCCGGCGGTGAGCAGGTGTTGGGCACCGTCCTTCGCCGCGGCTACCGCGTGGGCGAGCGCGTAGTGCGCACCGCGATGGTAATCATCGCCGACGCACCAACGCCCGCCCCGGCAGACGGTTCCGCCCCTGAGGGTGATAGCCCACAGGGGGACGAGGCTCAGGCCGAATAATTTCTCGATGGCGCCCGGTAGCACTGCTTTACCCGGCGCCATTTTTCATAAGACTAAAACCAATATTTCGACAATTACTCTTCCTCGGAAAGGAGGGATGACCTGTGAGCGCTAAGCCAGAATGGGCGGATAAGGATTACTACGCTGACCTTGGGGTTTCTAAGTCAGCGTCCCAGGAAGACATCAAGCGCGCGTACCGCAAGCTTGCGCGTGAAAATCACCCCGATAAAAACCCTGGTGATGCCGCTGCAGAAGAGCGTTTTAAGCGCGCGGCGGAAGCTTACGACGTGGTCGGCGATCCAGCCGAGCGCAAGGAATATGATGACTTCAAATCCATGGTCGCAGGCGGAGGCATCTTCGGCCGGGGAGGAGGCGCCGGATTTCCCGGCGGGTTTCGCTCGTCGGGCGGGGCGCAGGACTTCGACCTCTCAGACCTCTTCGGACAACGATCTGGAGGACCGTCTGCGGGCGGTGGTTTTGGGGATATCTTCGGCGGCGTTTTCAACCGCGGCGGTAGTGCTGGCCACACAGCTAAGCCGTCGCGGGGGGCGGACGTGGAAACGGAAATCGAACTAGATTTCCGCGAAGCGGCCAAGGGAACAACCATCCCGATTCAGCTATCCGGCCAGGCGCCGTGCACTGATTGCCATGGTTCCGGCTCGGAAACCGGTAAGACCCAAAGCTGCAAGGATTGCAACGGCACAGGTTTTACTAGCGAAAACCGCGGCGCGTTTGGGTTCTCCGCGCCGTGCACCACGTGCGGCGGGACCGGCAGCACCATCCCGAACCCGTGCAAGTCCTGCTCCGGCCGCGGTACCGTTCACCGCACCCGCTCCATTACGGTGCGCATCCCCGCGGGCGTGATCGATGGCCAGAAGGTGCGCCTCGCCGGCCAGGGCGAGGCCGGTCCGAACGGGACCCCGTCCGGCGATCTTTTCGTCAAGGTTTCCGTCAAGGCCGACCCGGTCTTCGACCGCGAAGGCGATGACCTGCTGGTGACCGTCCCGGTCTCCTTTGCCGAGCTGGCACTGGGGGATACCATCACTGTTCCTACCCTAGATAATCCCGTCCGCGTCAAGGTCCCCGCGGGCACCCCTGACGGGCGCACGTTGCGCGTGCGCGGCCGCGGTGTGCCCAAGCGGGGTGGCACCGCCGGCGACCTGTTGGTCACGGTCCAGGTGACGGTGCCAAAGAACCTGGATGCCGCGGCTTCCTCCGCGCTGCGTTCGTACGCGCAGGCGGAAAAGGATTCCGGATTTAACCCACGCGCGGGCTGGGCCGGTAACGCATCCAGTTAGGAGGTGAGCATATGAGCAAGCGAAATAGCCAACACCATGGGGAACCGTCTTCCACGATGTACGTGATTTCCGTGGCCGCTGAGCTGTCCGGGATGCACGCGCAGACGCTGCGCACGTATGACCGGATGGGGCTTGTTTCCCCCATGCGCACCCAGGGTGGCGGCCGCCGCTACTCTGACCGGGACATCTCCATGCTGCGCAAGATTCAGGCCCTTTCCCAGGATGAGGGCGTGAACCTGGCCGGCATCAAAGCAATCATCGAGCTGACGGATCAGGTTGACGCGCTCGAGGCCGAGCGCGACGCCCTGGTCGAGGAGGTCGCCCAGCTCCGGGCGGAAAAGGTCCGGCAGCAACAACGCGACCAGCGCGCCCGAGGCGGCGAGCTGGTCCACGTACCGCGATCTACCTCCGTGGTGATGTGGAAACCGCGGCGCGGCCGCCGCGAACAGTAGTCCTAGCGGTTTAACGCCCCTAGCCGGCAATTTATAGCGCTGGCTTGGGGCGTTTGTCGTATCTAAGTATCCCGCGCCCACCGCTTTTACCTGGCCGCCCGAATTTAGCTATCCCCGCAGGAAATTCCCGTCTAACTGTAAGGAATTCCCCGTTGCCAGCCCCCTGACGTTCGGCGCGATGGGCCTCAAATAGTTTTCTAGCGCGAGCCCGCAAAACTAATTACTATGGTCAAAGATTGTGGCGTGGCATGCGTCACTGAATTAAGAATATGTGACCTAACAGCCTTGCTGGGCGGTTGCATGTCACGACCGAGCCGGAGAAAGGGCCTTGATATGACCTTGTACGCGAACCCCAACACCGAAGGCGCGATTGTTGATTATCGCGAGCGCTATGACAACTACATCGGCGGCGAGTGGGTGCCGCCGGCGGGCGGGGAGTACCTCGATAACATCACCCCGGTCACCGGCGAGGTATTCTGCCAGGTCGCCCGCGGTACAGAGGCGGACATCAATGCTGCCATCGACGCGGCGGAGAAGGCCTTCCCAGAGTGGTCCCGCACCTCCCCGGCCGAGCGCGCACTTATCCTCCACCGGATTGCGGACCGCATCGAGGAGAACCTCGAGAAGATCGCCGTGGCTGAGACCTGGGAGAACGGCAAGGCTGTGCGTGAGACCCTCGCCGCGGATATCCCGCTCGCAGTGGATCACTTCCGTTATTTTGCCGGTGCTATCCGCGCCCAGGAAGGCTCCCTGTCCCAGATTGACCATGACACCGTGGCGTACCACTTCCACGAGCCGCTGGGCGTGGTGGGGCAGATTATTCCTTGGAACTTCCCATTGCTCATGGCCGCGTGGAAGATTGCGCCGGCGCTGGCCGCCGGCAACTGCATTGTCCTCAAGCCGGCGGAGCAGACGCCAGCGTCCATTCTGCTGCTGATGGAAATTATCGGTGACCTCATCCCCGCGGGCGTGCTCAACATCGTCAACGGCCTGGGCGAGGAGGCGGGCGCTGCGCTGTCCGGCTCCGATCGGATCGCCAAGATTGCGTTTACCGGTTCCACCCCGGTGGGCAAGATCATCAACAAGGCCGCCGCTGACAAGGTCATCCCCGTCACCCTGGAGCTGGGCGGTAAGTCCCCGTCCATCTTCTTCAAGGACATCATGGATGAGGATGATGAGTACCTGCAGAAGTGCGTTGAGGGGTTCGTGATGTTCGCCCTCAACCAGGGTGAGGTGTGCACCTGCCCATCCCGCGCGCTGGTGCATGAGGACATCGCGGACAAGTTCATCGAGATGGCTATCGAGCGTGTGAAGAAGATCAAGATTGGCCATCCGCTGGACACCGAGACCATGATGGGCGCCCAGGCCTCCCAGGAGCAGATGGACAAGATCTCTGAGTACCTGGAGCTGGGCCCCAAGGAGGGTGCCGAGGTCCTTACCGGCGGCCACGTCAACAAGATCGAGGGCCTCGAGGGCGGCTACTACATCGAGCCGACCGTCTTCAAGGGCACCAATGATATGAAGATCTTCCGCGAGGAGATCTTTGGCCCGGTCCTGTCCGTGACCACTTTCAAGGACTTTGAGGAGGCGATCCAGATTGCGAATGACACCAATTTCGGCCTGGGCGCCGGCGTCTGGTCCCGCCAGCAAAACATCTGCTACCGCGCGGGCCGCGAGATTCAGGCCGGCCGCGTGTGGGTGAACCACTACCATGATTACCCTGCCCACGCGGCGTTCGGCGGCTACAAGGAGTCAGGCATCGGCCGCGAGAATCACCTGATGATGCTGAGCCATTACCAGGAGACCAAGAACATGCTGGTGTCCTACTCCAACGAGCAGGCCGGCCTGTTCTAGGCCCCTTAGGCTTCAACCCCGGCCCCGGGCCAAGTCACCCAGGTGGCTTAGGAACTCCGGGTTGGTGAAGTAAGAACCGTGGTCCCCGCGCAGGCGGGTGGGCCACGGTTTCGCTTTGAAGCCCAAGCCCGCCGGGTCCGCCCCGTGGAGCCCGTCCACCGTGGACGTGGTCAACGCAATGGGATCATCTAACGCGGTGACCGCATGGACCCGGCCCGGCCCGCCGGGGCCCCGAACGTCGAGTTCAGACGCGTTATCCACTCCAACTCCCGGGCTCCCCACGAGGACTAATTCATCCGCGCGCAGGCCACCTCGCGAGGCGGCCTTCCCCGCTACCAGGGAGCCGTAGGAGTACCCCACCACGACGTGCCGGGCAGAGGGGTAACGCCGGGTCAGCGAGCGTTGGAAGCGCCCAAGTTCTTTCCCCGCCGCGGCGGCCGGGCCTGAGGCCACGCCATGGGCAAGGGTAGGGGGAGCGTTGTATCCCATCCATGCCACCACCGGCCCGCCGGTGGCCGCGGCCATCGTTCGGGCGCGTTCCAACGAGCCGTTCCAGCCCGCCGGGTCGGAGGAGCCCACGCCGTTGACGAACGTGGTTACGCTGGCCGGCCGCGTCAACGCGGAGTCCGCCTCCACTCCCGGCGGGGCGACCACTGCGACCAGCCTGCCTTCGGAGGCCTCAAGGATGCGTGCATCGGGGTTGCGTTCCATCAGCGCCACCACTTCCGGGGCGGCGGTGAGCATGTGCAGTTGGTGGATGGCCGCAGTGGTCATACCCTCAAAGTCCTCCAGCCGTGCCGGGGGATCGCCCAGCGCCGGGGTGCATAAGGCATCGATTTCCCGGGCGCACATGAAATCAATGACCTGGCCAATCGCGGTCAGTATTAAGACAGGCCCGCGCAACGCCTCCTTGGAATGGAACTGCCTCGCCAGCCGGAGAAGATCGTCTACCCGCTGGCGCAGCAGGCCGTATTGGGATAGCGTCTGCGCCACCGCGCGCAGGGTTTCGCTGGGCTGGGCGAGCTGGTCCGCGTACGCGCCCAAGTTGCCCAGCGCCACGGTCACCGCCCCGCCGCGCGCCCCGCTGCTAGCAATGGCCTCGATCCCCCGCAGTCGCTCGGCGCGCCGCGCATCGACGCCGGCGGCCGTAGCGGCCAGCATCGCCCCGCCCGCGCGCATAGCCTGGCCCAGTTCCTGATTCATGGATTCACCCCATTAAAGCGCTCACCCAGGTGGGTATCCAGGCCGAAGGCCTCCGTGAAGAAGTGGTGTAGCTGTGATGATTGGTGCTCGCTAGAATTTTCCGGGCCGCTAATGGACGCATCGACGCGCGCCAAGGCCTCCCGCAGGGCCCTGGCCGTGTGGCTATCCGGCATCTCCGGGCGCTCGCAGCGCAGCGTGGGCCAGCCCAGCATCCGCCGGGCGCCGTCTAAGGATTGATCATTGATGATAAGCGTTTCGTTTCTGGTCATGCCCACATCGTCAAATCATTTACGCGCCGCGTCAAGGAAAACCGTCCACGGCGGATAAATCTGTGGATAACTTTGCCAAAGTTCCTTATTCTGGGCCCATGAAACTTGCAGCAGTCCAGATAACCTCAGGCCCAGACATTGAACAGAACCTGGCCTTGGCGCAGGCACGCATCCGAGAGGCGGCGGGGAAGGGCGCCTCGCTCGTCGTGCTGCCCGAGGCCACCTCCCAGGCCTTCGCCTCCGGCCGCCTCGATACCCAGGCCCAGGAGCTTGACGGGCCCTTTGCCACCGCCCTCCACGAGCTCGCAGAGGAACTGGGGGTGTATGTGGTTGCGGGCATGTTCCGCCCGTCGGATTCGGTGGAGCGTGACGGCAAGGTCATCAACCGGGTCTTTAACACCGCGTTGATTACCGGCCCAGGCGTGCATAAGGGTTACGACAAGATCCACACCTATGACGCGTTTGATTACAAGGAGTCTGACACGGTCAACCCGGGCAAGGATCTGGTGACCTTCCGGGTTGGGGAGGTCACCGTGGGCGTGGCCATCTGTTATGACATCCGCTTCCCCGAACAGTTTAAAGAGCTGGCGCGCCGGGGTGCGGACGTAATCGTTGTGCCCACCAGCTGGGCGGATGGCCCGGACAAGCTCCCGCAGTGGCGCCTGCTATCCGCTACGCGTGCGTTGGATTCCACCACGTACATCGCCTGCGCCGGCCAGTCCCGTCCCGGTGGTGCGGCCGAGGGGGGAAAGCCCTCCGGGCCCACAGGCCTGGGGCATTCGGTCATCGTGGCGCCCAACGGCGAGCGCCTCGTGGAAGCCGGCTACGACGATGACATTATCTATGCCGATATCGACCCAGAGGTTGTGGCCACAACCCGCAAATCCCTGCCCGTGCTCAAGTAGCGCTCGGCGCACCAGCACGGGGAAGTAAAACGGGCCGGAGCCCGGGGCGAAGGGCATATAACTTTCACGCCTCGGGCTCCGGGCCGTTTTCGCGGATTCCAGCCGTTGTGCGGCGCCTTTAAGGCACTGCTGCCGAAGGCCGCCTAGAGCAACGCCGCGAGTTGCTCCCGGCGCTTGGCCTGTTCCGCGGGGTCGGGCACGGGTAGGGAGGCCACCAGCTTCTTGGTGTAGGCCTGCTGCGGTGCGCTCATGACCTGCGAACCATAGCCGGATTCCACCAGGTCGCCGTGGTAGAGCACGCCCACCTGGTGGCTGACCATGTCGATCACGGCGAGATCGTGGCTGATAAATAGCGCGGCGAATCCCAGCTCGGCCTGCAGCTGCTGGAAGAGGTCCAGGACCACCGCCTGGACGGAGACGTCCAGCGCGGAGGTTGGTTCGTCGGCAATGAGCAGCTCGGGGTCGAGCACCAAGGCGCGCGCCAAGGACACGCGCTGGCGCTGGCCGCCGGAGAGCTCGTGCGGGAAGCGCGAGGCGTAACTCTTCGGCAGCTCCACCGCCTCGAGCAATTCCTCCACGCGCCTGAGCCGGTCCGCCGCGGAGACCTCCGGCCGGTTGATTACCAGCGGTTCGGCGATGCACTGTTCAATCGTGAAATACGGGTTGAAGGAGGTGGCCGGGTCCTGGAAGACGAAGCCCACGCGCTTGCGCAGGGCCTGCAGGTCCGCGGCTTTTACGCCGTTGAGCTCCGTTCCCAGCACGGTTAGAGAGCCGCCGGTGGTCTCCTCCAGGCCCACCATGGCCCGGCCGATCGTGGTCTTGCCGGAGCCGGATTCGCCCACAAGTCCGTAGACCTCGCCCTTGCGGATGGTGAAATCCACGCCCTTGACCGCGCGGAACGCGGGCGCCCCCAGGCGGCCTGGGTAGGTGATCTCCAGCCCGCGCGCCTCGACGATGACCTCGCGGGATTCCAACTCGGCAAAGTCCGCGTCACTAAACCCCTTGGTCAGGGACTTTTCACCCAGGTGCGGCACCGCGGCCAGTAGCTTCTTGGTGTAGTCCTGCCGCGGGTGGGCAAACAGTTCGCGCGCGGGGGCCTTTTCGATGATCTGCCCCTGGTACATCACGGCCACGGTATCGGCCAGATCGGCCACCACGCCCATGTTGTGCGTGATGATGATAATGGAGGTGCCGTATTCGTCGCGCAGGTTGCGCAGCAGCTGCAGGATCTCGGCTTGCACGGTCACATCGAGCGCGGTGGTGGGCTCGTCCGCGACGATGGTCTTCGCGCCCAGTTCCAGCGCCATGGCGATCATGATGCGCTGTTTCTGGCCGCCGGAGAACTCGTGTGGGAAGCGGTTGATGCGCTTTTCTGGATCCGGAATGCCCACGGCGCGCAGCGCCTTGACGCAGCGGGCCTTGATTTCCTTCTTCTTAATCTTTGGGTCGTGCGCCTTGAGCCCCTCGGCCATCTGCCACCAGATGGGGAACACGGGGTTCATGGAGGAGGACGGTTCCTGAAAGACCATGGACACGTCGTTGCCGCGCATGGCGCGCAGCTGCGAGGCGTTCATGGAGACCACGTCGTTGCCCTCCACGAGCACCACTCCTTCCGACGCCGCCGTGTCCCCCACCAAGCCCAACACGCTGCGCGCGGTTACGGTCTTGCCGGATCCGGATTCGCCGACCAGCGCGACAATCTCGCCCGGCTGGACCTCAAGGTTGACCCCGCGCACGGCGTGCACGAATCCATTATCCGTGTCGAAGCCCACGTTGAGGTTGTCAATGCGCACGCGCGGGTTAGCTGCTTCCTTAGACATTGTTCGCCTCCTGGGTGGTGACCGTATCAATGCGGTTAAGCGCCGCTTGCTGGAAACGCTCGCCCTTCTTGGCCTTGCGGCGGATGCGCAGGCGTGGATCATTAAGGTCGTTGAGGGACTCGCCCACTAGGGTCACGCCAAGGACGGAAAGCACGATGGCTAGTCCCGGGAAGATGGCCGTCCACCAGATCCCGGAGGTCACGTCCGAGATGGAGCGGTTGAGGTCATAGCCCCATTCAGCGGCGGAGGTTGGCTCGATGCCAAAGCCAATAAAGCCCAGGCCCGCGAGCGTGAGGATGGCCTCCGATGCGTTAAGGGTGAAGATGAGCGGCAGCGTGCGGGTGGCGTTTTTGAAGATGTGTACGCCCATGACCCGCCAGTGGGACGCGCCCACCACGAGCGCGGATTCCACGAACGGCTCGGCCTTGAGCCGCACGGTCTCCGCGCGGATGACGCGGAAGTACTGCGGGATGAATACCACGGTGATGGACAGCGCCGCGGCCGCGATGCCGCCGATGGCCGAGGATTGGCCGCCGGTGAGCGCGATAGACATCACGATGGCCAGCAGCAGGGACGGGAACGCGTAGATGGCGTCCGCGATCATGACCATGATGCGGTCCAGCCAGCCGCCGATGTAGCCGGATACAAGGCCCAGGATCACTCCCAGAATCATGGACGCGATGACGGCGGCGATCATCACGGCCACCGCGGTGCGGGTGCCCCACACCACTCGGCTAAAGACGTCGAAACCGGAGACCGTGGTGCCCCAGATATGCTCCGCGGATGGCGGCTGCTGGGTACCGAAGCTGCCGGATTCGTCGCCCGTTTGCTCCCACGTGTATGGCGCGATGAGCGGCGCGAAGAGCGCGGTGAGCAGCAGCGCGGCCGTCAGAATCAGGCCGGTGATGAGCATCGCGCGCTGCAGCCCGGCGGAGCGGATGACGTCCTTGATAATCGGCAGGCGCTTCCACCGCGCGGTTCCCGAGGAAGGCGTTAGTGCATTGGTCATGATTAGTACCTCACTCGCGGGTCGATGAGCGCGGCCACAATGTCCACGATGAAGTTTGTCACCGCGACGATAACGGCCATGAGCATCACGATGCCCTGGACCGCCACGTAGTCTCGCGCCTCCATGTAGTTGACCAGGATGAATCCCAGGCCCTTCCACTCGAAGGTCGTCTCGGTGAGCACCGCGCCGCCCAGGGACAGCGCAATCTGCATGCCCATCACGGTGATGACCGGGATGAGCGCGGGGCGCAGCGCATGCGTGGTCACCAGGCGCCGTTCCTTCACGCCGCGGGAGCGCGCGGACTCCACGTACTGGCGCTCCAGGGTGCCGATCAGGTTGGTGCGCACCAGGCGCAGGAACACGCCGCCGGTGAGCAGGCCCAGCGCCACGGCCGGCAGCACAGCGTGAGAGGCGACGTCCTTGATCAGCGCCACATCGCCCAGGCGCAGCGCGTCTAACAGGTAGAAGGGGGTGGGGTTGGTAATCGAATTGAGGGTGGCTTCGCCGGCGGTGGACACGCGCCCGGCAATTGGCAGCCAGCCCAGCTGGACGGAGAAGACCAGCTTGAGCAGCAGGCCCACGAAGAACACCGGGGTGGCATAGCCGAGGATGGCGAAGATGCGCAGGATGCCATCCGGCCAGCGGTCGCGGAAGTAGGCCGCCACCATGCCCAGCGGCACACCGATGATCAGCGCCACGACCATGCCGTAAAACACGAGCTCGGCCGTGGCCGCGCCGTATACCTTCAGGATCTCCACCACCGGGCGGCCGTCCGTAAACGTGGTGCCAAAATCACCGCGCAGCACGCCGCCGAGGTACTCGAAGTATTGGACGATTAACGGCCTGTCGTAGCCCGCCTCCGCCACGCGCTGGGCCAGCTCCTCCGGGCCCAGGCGCCCGCCGAGCGCGGCCGTGATGGGGTCGCCGGTCGTGCGCATGAGGAAAAACACGGTGGAGACCAAAATGAAGATCGTTGGGAAGATCAGCAAGAAACGGATAAGGACGTAACGAGCGAATCCGCTGTTTCGTTTCTTATCCGTTTCGAGCTTGTCCTCCGCAACCGTCGAACTGGTTGCGATAGTCATGCCTTAAATCACCGTTTACTTAGAGATGGTGCCGTAGCGGAACAGGTAGGAGCCGTCCAGGGTCACGCCCTTGACGTCCTTGCCGGCAATGGCGAACTGCTTGCCCTGCAGCAGCGGGATGGTCGGGAGAATCTCGGCCATCTTGGTCTGCAGGTCGGCCAGTTTTTGCTCGCGCTCGGCCTGGTCGGCGGTGGTTGCCTGGTCGCGGACCTCGGCGTCCACGGCCTCATCCTCGAAGTGGTTGCCCACGAAGTTGCCCAGGGTGAAAAATGGGGTCAGGTAGTTGTCCGCATCCGGGAAATCGGGGAACCAGCCCAGCTGGTATACCGGGTAGACGTCCTCTACTCGGTCCTGGTTGTACTGGACCCATTCGGTGGACTGCAGGTCCACGGTGAACAGGCCGGTGGCCTCGAGCTGGGACTTGATGGCCGCGTACTCGTCGCCGGAGGATGGGCCGTAGTGATCCGGGTTGTACTGCAGCTTGAGGTCCACGACCTCGGTGATGCCGGCGTCGGACAGGATCTGCTTTGCCTTGTCCACGTCTGGGGCGCCGTCGGCGGTAAGCAGGGTGCCCAGCAGCGGCTCGGTGGCGCCGGCCATTGCCTCAGGAACGTGGGAGTACAGCGGCGCGTAGGTGTCTTTGTAGACGTCCTTGGCCAGCGCGGAACGGTCGATGGACGCCGCCACGGCCTGGCGAACCGCCTGCGCCTTGTCCTCATCGGCGCCCTCTGCCTCCGCGCCGAACGGCTGGGTATTGAGGTTGAATACCATGTAGCGAATCTCGCCGCCCGGGCCCTCGATGACCTGGACGTCCTCGTTGCCGCGTAGGTCCTCAATGTCGGTTGCGGTCAGCGAGCGGTAGACCACGTCCACGTTGTTTTGCTGAACGTCGAGCTTCATGTTGGAAGCATCGGCGTAGTACTTCACGTTAACCACATCGGTGGCGGCCTCGCCCAGCGCGCCCTGGTAGCCCTCGCGGGCCTGGTAGGCGATGGACTCGTTCTCGGTAAAGTTCGTGATGGTGTACTGGCCGGCGAATGGCTCGGCGTCAACCACGGCCTGGTTTTCCATGATCGAGTCGGCCGGGAAGACCTCTTCGTCCACGATTGGGCCGGCCGGGGAGTTCAAGACGCCCACCCAGGTCTGGTCGTTTTCGACCTTGAGCTTGAACTCGACGGTGAGATCATCCGGGGTCTCAACGGATTCCAGGTTGCCCAGCAGGGAGGCCGGGCCGTTGGGGTCATTGATGGCGATCTGGCGGTCGAAGGAGAACTTGACGTCAGAAGAGGTTAGCTCGTTGCCGTTGGCGAAGGTCAGCCCCTCGCGCAGCTTGACGGTGAAGGTGTTCGGGTCGGTGAACTCGCCGGATTCGGCCAGGGAAGGAACCGGGGTGCCCTCGGCGGAACCAGGCTCGGACTCCATGAGATAGCCGTAGACCTGGCGGGCCACCTGGGAGGTGCCGTTATCGTAGGAACCGGCCGGGTCAAGCTTGGTGATCTTGTCCGTGGTGCCGATGGTGATGCCCGCGCCGGCATCACCGGCGGCGCCTGCGTCGCCACCCTCGGAATCGGTGGTGGCGCACGCGGTCAGCGCCAGGCCGGTTGACAGCGCGAGGGCGGGAGCCAGCGCGCGCGTGAAGCGGGAGGAAGCCATGGATTCCTTCTCCTTCTCATCTATTGGGATTTACCTGTTTGTACAAATATGCACTATTAGCGCCGTAAGTACAGTGGTTTTCCGGGAAAATCCCAAATTATTCGCGTGGAGAAAGTATCCCATGTGGCGGGAAAGCGCCGGTCAGGGTTTAATTTCGATAGTCTGACAGATACCCCTGCGGGGGGATTGGAGGTGCCCTGACTAATCCGGACGGCGGGGCGGTGGGGCCCTAGAATTCCGTCTGCGCTGGGGGCTGGTCCGCGCGGGCCCATTGCCCGCCGCGTTCCCACGGGTGCGCCTCGATGTAATCCGGGTTGACTCCCTCCGCGATGAGGCGGTCGCGGCCCACGCGCACGCGGTCCGAGGGGCCTACCAGGACGAAGTTAGACACTGATACCTTCTCGCGCCCCACTACCGCATCGATGGGCTCCTCGGAGACAATGAAGGAAACGTCCGCGGAGCGCTCGCCCGCGCCGAGCAGCCACGGATCCTCCTCGCGGCGCACCACGTGATGAATGGTGATCCACGGCGCCAGTTCCATCAGGTTGGCCTGGAAGAATGTGTCGTAGTGCTCGCCCGGGCTGGGCGCTACGGCGTAGACGGTGGCCTTAAAGCCTGCCGAAGTCCCCGCCCTGCGGGCCGCCTCCACTAGGGATAGCAAGTACGGCCTCACCGCCGCCCACCCGGCCCCGTAACTGATGAACACCAGATTGAAGCCGGGGAAGTTGACGAACTCCCCGCGCGGGGTGCCCAGCGTCCACTGGTCGCCGGGGCGGGCCTTGGCCAACATAGAGGACGCTTCGCCAACGTCGGTGATGTGGAAGGTGAGCTGCCCGGCGGTATCGGCGGGAGAGGCGGGCGTGAGGTAGCGCCACATGCCCGGCAGGTGGGGCGTGGTCACCGGGATGTGCTGGCCCGGGTGGTAGTCAAAGGGTAAACCCGCCTCCAGCCGCACCACCGCGGTGTGCCGGTTGGGGCGCTCCACCGCCACCACCGTCGCGGTGTGCGCCGGCGCCGCGCCAGCCAGGTCCGCCGCGTGGGTGGCCTCCGCCATCGCCGCGCATGCCGCGCGCATCGCCCTGTCCGCGCTCCCCTGGAGTTCTTCCGGGCACCCGGCCGCCTTGATGCCGGCGCGCAGGGCGTCGGCGAAGACCGCGTAAATCTGCTCCGGGAAACCGTGGCGGCGGTGATCGCGCCCCAGCTCATACAGGCGCCGCAGCGCCGGCTGCGCGAGGGCGCCGTCCGCCTCGGCGTGCTCGAGCACCCACGCCACCGCCGGGGCCAGCTCGACGTGGGCCTCGGCCGCGCGGATGGCAAAAATCTGGCGGGACTCCACCACGTGGTTATAGAGGTAGTCCTGCGTGGCGGAGCGCAGGGCCTCCGCGTTGTCACGCATCAGCGCGCCCAGTTGGGTCAAGGTGGTTGGGTGGGCGGGGTAAGTCATGGCTTTAAGTCTAGGGCAAGCCGATTGGCCGCGTGCGCGCGCCGGGGCGCCCCGCTTGCCGGCTCGCGCGGCCGACGCCGCCAAAGTTGCCTACCGGGCACTCAACTTTCGTAGAAAAATTCTCAAAAAAATTTTCCCTTGAGTGGAACAGGCTCAACTTTGCGTGCGTTGTATGCAATAGACCACCTAGAGTGGGGATGAATCTTACAAGGAGAAACACTTATGTCTTTCAATCCAACCACTAAGACCCAAGAGGCCCTGCAGAAGGCGTTGCAGGACGCGTCCTCTAACGGCAACCCCGATATCCGCCCGGCCCACCTGCTGGCCGCCATCCTGGAGCAGGAGGACGGCATCGCCGCCCCGGTGCTCAAGGCCACCGGCGTGGACCCCGAAACCGTCGCGCGCGAGGCCCGCGCCCTGGTTGATTCCTACCCCAAGGCTGAGGGCTCCGGCATGGCCAACCCCAACTTCAACCGCGACGGGCTCAACGTCTTAACCCGCGCCCAGGAGCTGGCGGGGGAGTTGGGCGATGAGTACGTCTCCACCGAGGTGCTGCTTGCCGCCATCGCCGGCTCCAAGACTGACGCCGCCGAGCTGCTGGTCTCCCGCGGCGCCACGTATGACGCCATCAAGGGCGCATTTACCTCCGTCCGCGGCGCCGCCAAGGTCACCAGCGAAAACCCGGAGGACCAGTTCCAGGCGCTGGAGAAGTACTCCACTGACTTAACCGCCCGAGCGCGCGAGGGCAAGATCGATCCGGTGATCGGGCGCGACCAGGAAATCCGCCGCGTGGTCCAGGTCCTATCCCGCCGCACCAAGAATAACCCGGTGCTCATCGGCGAGCCGGGCGTTGGTAAGACCGCGATCGTGGAGGGCCTGGCCCGCCGCATCGTCTCCGGCGACGTTCCGGAGTCCCTGAAGGGCAAGACCCTGATCAGCCTCGACCTGGGGTCCATGGTCGCGGGCGCCAAGTACCGCGGCGAGTTCGAGGAGCGCCTGAAGGCCGTGCTCGATGAGATCAAGGCGTCCGAGGGGCAAATCATCACCTTCATCGATGAGCTGCACACCATCGTGGGCGCCGGCGCCACCGGTGACGGCTCCATGGACGCGGGCAACATGATTAAGCCCATGCTCGCCCGCGGCGAGCTGCGCCTCGTGGGCGCTACCACCCTGGACGAGTACCGCAAGTACATCGAAAAGGACGCCGCACTCGAGCGCCGCTTCCAGCAGGTATACGCCGCAGAGCCGTCCGTCGAGGACACCATTGGCATCCTGCGCGGGCTAAAGGAGCGCTACGAGGTCCACCACGGCATCCGCATCCAGGATTCCGCCCTGGTCGCCGCCGCGGAGCTGTCCAACCGCTACATCACCAACCGCTTCCTGCCGGACAAGGCCATTGACCTGGTGGATGAGGCCGGTTCCCGCCTGCGCATGGAGATTGATTCCTCCCCGCAGGAAATCGATGAGCTGGAGCGCACCGTCCGCCGCATGGAGATCGAGGAGCTGGCGCTGAAGAAGGAAAAGGACGCCGCCTCCAAGGATCGCCTGGAAAAGCTCCAGCAGGAGCTGGCGGATGAGCGTGAGAAGCTCGGCGAGCTCAAGGCGCGCTGGACCAATGAGAAGACCGCCATCGACAAGGTTCAGCAGGCCAAGGAGGAGCTAGAGCAGCTGCGCACGCAGGCGGACATCGCCGAGCGCGACGGTGACCTGGCCCGCACCTCCGAGCTGCGTTACGGGCGCATCCCCGAGCTGGAAAAGGAGCTGGCCGCCGCGGAAAAGCTCGCCAATGAGCAGAAAAACACCATGCTCACGGAGGAGGTCTCCCCGGACACCATCGCCGAGGTGGTCTCCGCGTGGACCGGCATCCCGGCCGGCAAGATGCTCGAGGGTGAGACGGAAAAACTGCTCAACATGGAGGCCGTCCTCGGCCGCCGCGTGGTGGGCCAGAAGGAGGCCGTGACCGCAGTGTCCGATGCGGTTCGCCGCTCCCGCGCAGGTATTGCGGATCCAAACCGCCCCACCGGTTCCTTCCTCTTCCTCGGCCCCACCGGCGTGGGCAAGACGGAGCTGGCCAAGGCGCTGGCGGACTTCCTCTTCGACGATGAGTCCGCGATGGTCCGCATCGACATGTCCGAGTACGGCGAGAAGCACTCCGTCTCCCGCCTGGTCGGTGCCCCTCCGGGCTACGTTGGCCACGACGCCGGCGGCCAGCTCACCGAGGCCGTCCGGCGCCGCCCCTACACCCTGGTCCTCTTCGACGAGGTTGAAAAGGCCCACCCGGACGTCTTCGACGTGCTGCTGCAGGTCCTCGACGAGGGCCGCCTGACCGACGGCCAGGGCCGCACCGTTGACTTCCGCAACACCGTCATCATCTTGACCTCGAACCTTGGGGCCGGCGGCACCCGCGAGGAGACCATGGAGGCCGTCAAGCGCGCCTTCAAGCCGGAGTTCATTAACCGCCTCGATGACGTGGTTATGTTCGAGTCGCTTAGCCCGGAGCTGCTCACAGGCATCGTGGACATTCAGCTCCGCGGCCTCAACGAGCGCCTGGCGGCCAAGCGCCTAACTCTCGACGTGACCGACGAAGCCAAGGCCTGGCTCGGCGAGCGCGGCTACGATCCGGCCTACGGCGCCCGCCCGCTGCGCCGCCTGATCCAGCAGGCTATTGGCGACAAGATGGCCCGCCAGCTCCTTGCCGGTGACATCCAGGACGGCGATACCGTCCGCGTCTCCCCGGCCGCCGACGGCGAGTCCCTCGACCTTGAGGTAACCACCGCCTAGCCCGCAATCCGCGCCGGGCGGCCGGGGTTTAAGGCCTATACCCCCAGTGCCGCCCGGCCTCCCCGCGGCGCCGGTGCCGGGACCGTAATATGGTCCCATGGGTATTTTGATCTCGCCGCACGAGCTGTATGACATGATCATGCACAGCAACCGCTTTACTCTCATCGCGTCTCAGTGGGACGCGGGCACTGACGGCGGTTTCAATAGGTTCCGGGCCATGCACATCCCCAACGCGCAGTACTGCGATCCCGCCCGCGCGCTGGCCGGCATCCCCGGCTCCACGGCGGGGCGCAACCCACTCCCGGAGCCGGACAAGCTGCAGATCGCCTTCGAGCAATGGGGCCTGCGCAGCGACCACCAGGTCATCGTGTATGACGAGGGCCGCGGCCTGTTTGCCGGCCGTACCTGGTGGATCCTGCGCTGGGCGGGCATCGAAGACGTCCACATCCTCGACGGCGGCCTGGCCAACTGGCGCGCCCAGGGCCTGCCCACGCTGACCGGCCCGGGCAACATCGCGGTGGAATCCGACCAAAAGGTCAACCCCCGCGCGGAGATGGTGGCCTCCATCGAGGACGTTAGGAACCACACCGGAGTCCTCATCGACGCGCGGGAACCATCCCGTTTCGCCGGCCGCACCGAGGCCCTGGACCTTAAGGCCGGCCACATTCCGGGCGCGTTAAACATCCCGGAGCGATTCCTGCACAACAAGGACCGCACCTGGAAATCCAAGGAGGAGATCCGCGCCGTCATCAAGGACGCGGGAATCACCGAGGACGAGCTGGCCAACGCCATTGTCTACTCCGGCTCCGGTAACCACTCCGCGCTGCTGTTGGCCGCTGTGGAGTGGGCGGGCTTGCCATCCACCGCGCGCCACTTCGTGGGCGGATGGTCACAGTGGTCGGCGAACCCGGCCAACCCGGTGGAACACGGCAGCCGCCTGCGCCTCAACGAGTCCGCCGTATAGCGATGGCGTACATCCTCCTCGTTTTGGCGCTGCTGGCCGCCGCCGCGGGCATCCTCCTGTGGCGCGCGGCCGCCAAGGCCGCCGAGGCCCCCGACACGGCAACCACTGCAACCACCGCAACCACCGCGACTACTGCTGCGCCCGCGCCCGAGCCGGCCCCAGAGCCCGACCCCGAACGCCGCCGCCCGTCCATCCCGGGCGCGGCGCGCCGGGAGCGCAAAGCGTGGGCGCAGGAGCGCGGCTATGAATACGCCAAGCAAGACCCGTATCTGATAGACGAATTCACCAGGGGCGCCGCAGCCGGCGGCGCCGTGCCGAAGGACATCGTGGCGGGCAACGAGTTCGGACACGAGCTGCTCCTGATGGACTTAGGCGCGGTGGTGGTGATGGCGATGCGGACGGGGGCGGCGTCGGACGTAGTGCTCGACGCGCGGCGCCACATGGACGCCGAGGCCTCCGAGGACCTATTCCACGTGCGCGACGTGGAGGGCTTTAATGTGCTTGCCACGGACGTGGCGGTGGCGGAGCGCTTCATCGACGCGCGCGTGGAAACCGCGCTGGATAACATGCCGGAAGAGGTCACCGCCGTGTGGGCCGAATCGGAATGGGTGCTCGCCCAATTCACCAAGTCCGCCCGCGCGGAGGCGTGGACCGCGACGATCGCCCCGCTGGCGCTGTTCGCGGACGCCGCCCGCGTCCTCCCGCCGCGCTCCCACGCCATTGCGCCCGTGGGCCTGGAGGAGAGGGACCCATCCCGCGAGATCCCACCCGTCGAGGCCCCGGAGCCCACCGGCCCGCGGCTAGTGCCGGACCCGGGCGTGGAGGAGCACACCCCCGCGCCGCCGGTGCACCGCCCTGAGGTGCCGCAACAGATGCCGTCCCGCCGCCAGTCCGAGGTCCGCGGGGCCATGGAACACAGCGCCCTCGGGGCGGATGAGGTGGACGCCATCGCGGACGGCAGGGAACGCCCGCGCCCGGACGGGGCCACGGCGCGCCTGCCGCGCGATCTTTCGCGGGGGCCGTCCATTTTTGATGACAGTGCGGGCGAAGAGGACTAGTCTTAACGCGGCTTTAAAAATCCGCGAACTTTGGAGGACCCATGACGCTGAACGCAGAGAAGAAGGCCCGGCTGGCAGAGCTGGTCAAGGAGCTGGCCGTGGTGCACGGCAGGGTGACCCTGTCCTCGGGCAAGGAGGCCGATTACTACGTTGACCTGCGCCGCGCCACCCTCCAGCATGAGGCGTCGCGCCTGATAGGCCAGCTGCTGCGCGAGCTGACCGCGGACTGGGACTTCGTTGCGGTGGGCGGGCTGACCCTGGGCGCGGACCCGGTGGCCACCTCCGTGATGCATGCGGACGGCCGCGCCATTGACGCGTTCGTGGTGCGCAAGGAGGCCAAGAAGCACGGCATGCAGCGCCGCATCGAGGGCGCCGACGTGAAGGGCAAGAAGGTGCTCGTGGTTGAGGACACCACCACCACGGGCAACTCCCCGCTGACCGCCGTGGCCGCGCTGCGCGAGGCCGGCGCCGAGGTCGTGGGCGTGGCCACCGTGGTTGACCGCGCGACCGGCGCCGCTGACGTCATCGCCGCCGAGGGCCTTGAATACCGCTACCTGCTGGGGCTGGATGACCTTGGACTTGCCTAACGAGCCCGCCGGCAAGGGCCCTACCGAGTGGAATGAGGGCCGCCACGGCCTAGGCCCATGGGAGCAGACGCACCCGGGTCAACCCCTGCCGGAGGACCCGCGTTACGACCCGGAGCTGCTGGCCGAGGGCGACCGCCGCAACGTCGTGGACGCCTACCGCTACTGGACGCGCGAGGCGATTGTCGCGGACATCGATACCCGCCGCCACCCGCTGCACATAGCCATCGAGAACTTCGAGAATGACTCGAATATCGGCACGGTGGTGCGCACCGCCAACGCGTTTGCCGTGGACACGGTGCACATCGTGGGCCGGCGCCGCTGGAACCGCCGCGGCGCCATGGTCACGGACCGCTACCAGCACCTGCGCCACCACGAGACGGTCACGGACTTAATTTCCTGGGCCGCCGCCGAGGGGCTAACGGTCGTGGCGATCGATAACACGCCCGGCTGCGTGCCGCTGGAGACGGCGCAGCTGCCGGAGCGGTGCCTGCTGCTCTTTGGCCAGGAGGGCCCCGGCGTGACGGAGGAGGCCCAGGCGGCGGCGATGATGACCTGTTCCATCGCGCAGTTTGGCTCCACCCGGTCGATCAACGCGGGGGTGGCGGCCGGAATCGCGATGCACGCCTGGATCCGCCAACACGCGAACCTGGACGCGGCCTGGTAACCACGTGCGTTAACATCGAGTAACAATCCCTACCCCTGGAGAGATACAGCTACCGTGGAAGAAAAATGGGCGCACCGCGCTGACCTGGCAGAGGCCGCCATCAATGAGCGCCACGCTTCGAGCCTGTGGTACCTGCCGCGCACCAATCTGGCGGTGGTAAGTTGGCCGCCCACCGCCAAGGACAAACTGTTCGTCGCTTGGCACTACTGGTGGCAGGCCCACTACGTGGACTGCCTGGTGGACGCGGCGTTGCGCAGCAACACCAAGGTGCGCCGCAGGCGCATCGCGGACACGCTCCGGGGCGTGCGCATCCGCAACCTGGGTCCGCTCACGGCGAATAAGTACTACGATGACAAGCTGTGGCTCGCCCTCGCCATGGGCCGGGTGTCCTCGCTGAACAAGATGAGCCAGCCCAAGCCGCAGCAGGCGCTCCAGGACAACATCATGGCTGGCACCGTGGCCGGAGTCGGCGTGCTCCCGTGGCGCGAGAAGGAGGGGGAGACCTTCCTCAACGTGCCGTCTAACGGCCCCGCAGCGATCATGGCCGCGCGCACCGGGGACACGGACAAGGCCCGCCACATCGTGGACTGGATTTACGACCACCTGATCAACGATGACGGCCTGGTCATGGACGGCGTGCGCATGGAAATGACCGGCCCGCGCTACATCAAGGCGGTGTACCCGTACTGCCAGGGCGTCGTGCTGGGCGCGTGCTTAGAGATTGCTCTGGCGCTGCGCGCGGAGGCCGGCCTGGGGGAATCGCAGGCGATCGAGTCCGTGGAGCACGCCGAGCGCGCCGATGCGGCGATGGTTTATATCACCCGCATCCGCAGCCTCGTCCAGGCGGTCGCCACGCACCTGGCCACCCCGGCGGGCGTCATCACGGGCGGCGGCCAGGGTGACGGCGGCCTGTTCAAGGGCATCCTGGCGCGCTATCTCGCCGACGTCGCCGTGCGCCTGCCCTCCGATTCTCCCGCCAACCGCGCCACGAAGAAGCTCGCGGCGCGCCTTGTGCTCGGCTCGGCCGATTCGGTCTGGGAGCACCGCCTCGAAGTAGACGGCCTGCCGATCTTCGGCACGGAGTGGACCGAGGATGCCCGCCTGCCACACAATTACGGCCTGACCCCGTCCACCCTGGGGCAGAAGGTGGGCGTTATCCGAGTGGCGGAGCGCGACCTGTCCGTGCAGCTGTCCGGCTGGATGCTGCTCGAGGCCGCGGCGCGCGTGTCCCGGTATCTCGCGGATAGCGCCAAAAAAGTTTAAGTTCACAGCGCTCAGAGTGAGCGGAACGCGGCCCGAGAAGGCATACTGGGGTAGGAAACCTTTTTCGAGAATTAAGGAAGTTACTCTATGCCTATTGCAACCCCAGAGGTATACAACGCAATGCTGGACGCCGCTAAGGAAGGCGGCTTCGCATACCCAGCTATCAACTGCACCTCTTCGGAGACCATCAACGCCGCTCTGAAGGGTTTCGCGGACGCTGAGTCTGACGGCATCATCCAGTTCTCCACCGGTGGCGCCGAGTTCGGCTCTGGCCTGAACGTCAAGAACAAGGTTGCCGGCGCCACCGCCCTGGCCGCCTTCGCGCATGAGGCTGCAAAGCACTACGGCATCAACGTCGCGCTGCACACCGACCACTGCCAGAAGGAAGTTCTGGACGAGTACGTGCGCCCGCTGATCGCCATCTCCCAGGAGCGCGTCGACCGCGGCGAGCTGCCGCTGTTCCAGTCCCACATGTGGGACGGCTCCGCCATTCCAATCGATGAGAACCTGGTCATCGCCCAGGAGCTGCTCGAAAAGGCTAAGAACGCGAACATCATCCTCGAGGTCGAGATCGGCGTTGTTGGCGGCGAGGAGGACGGCGTTCAGGCCAAGGCCGGGGCGAACCTGTACACCTCCACCGAGGACTTTGAGAAGACCATCGACGCAATCGGCACCGGTGAGAAGGGCCGCTACCTGCTGGCGGCCACCTTCGGCAACGTTCACGGCGTGTACAAGCCAGGCAACGTGAAGCTGCGCCCGGAGGTCCTGCTCGAGGGCCAGAAGGCCGCCATCGCCAAGCTTGGCCTCGAAGAGGGCGCAAAGCCGTTTGACTTCGTCTTCCACGGCGGTTCCGGCTCCGAGAAGGAAAAGATCGAGGAGGCCCTGCGTTACGGCGTCATCAAGATGAACGTTGACACCGATACCCAGTACGCGTTCACCCGCCCGGTCGCCGGCCACATGTTCTCTAACTTCGACGGTGTGCTGAAGATTGACGGCGAGGTAGGCAACAAGAAGACCTACGATCCACGCTCCTACCTGAAGAAGGCTGAGGAGGGCATGGCCGCCCGCGTTGTTGAGGCATGCCAGGATCTGCACTCCGTTGGTACCTCCGTAACCAAGTAAGCCCGTAAAGGCTTCCGCGGCCGCTGCACCCGTTGACGGTGTGGTGGCCGTTTTTTCTTTTGCCCTAGACTGGTGGGCATGGCTGAACGCAGATTAACCACCCGCGAGGTCCTCCGGGGCGTGGACAATTCCCTGCATACTCGCTGGAATAGGGTGCGCAAGCGCCTGTTGTTCATCGTGCAGTCCACGATTGGCGCGGGCCTGGCCTACATGGTGGCGGACCAGTTCTTCGGCCACCACCAGCCGTTCTTCGCGCCGATGACCGTGGTCATCATCCTGGGCCTGTCCGGCGGTGACCGCCTATCGCGCGCGTTCGAGCTGTCCGTGGGGGTGATCACCGGCGTGGCGGTGGGCACCACGTTGGTGCAGCTGGTGGGCTCGGGCGCGTGGCAGATTTCGCTGTTCGTGGCGGTGGGGTTGCTGATCGCGTCCTTCGCCTCGCGCTCGGTCTTGGTCGCGAATCAGGTGGTCATCGGCTGCATTCTGATCGCCACCATCATGCCGCCGGAGGGCCACGGCGCCTATGACCGCGTGATTGACGCCATCATCGGTACCACGGTGGGGTTGGGCACTATCGCGCTGATTCCCTCGTCCGCGCTGGCGGCGGGGCGGTCCGAGATTTCCAAGGTGTTGCACCTCGCGTCCTCCGTTCTTTCCGACGTCTCCCGCGGCCTCCGCACCGATGATCCCGCCCTCATCCGCGAGGCCCGCTCCGAGGTGCGCGGCTCCCAGAAGGTCATCAACGCGATGCTGTCAGCGGCGCAGTCCTCGAAGGAGGCCACGTTTATCTCGCCGTGGCTGCGCGCCCAGCGCCGACAAGTCAAATCGATGGAGCGCATCCTGCCGCAGGTGGATAACTGCATCCGCACGGTGCGCGTGCTGGCGCGGCGCGCGGTGGTCCTGGCGGAGGACGGCGATCGCGTCAGCGAGCTGCAGGTCTACATGATCGACGAGCTCTCCGACGTGGCGCTCGAGCTTTCGCAGCTCTTCGGCGCCAAGGCAGGCAAAAGCCAGGCGCTGGTCATCCCGGGGTTGATTACCCGCCTGAAGACCGTGGGCGCGCTGGCCACGGTCGATGCGGTGGAGGATAAGACCGTGCTATCCGCGTTTTCCATTCTGGCCCAGACGCGTTCGGCGGTCGTTGACCTGCTGATGGTCTGCGGCCTGTCCTACGAATCGGCGTTGGCGGCGCTGGTCCCAACCTCCCAGCATCCGGCCTACCCGTCCGAGGTCCTCAAGGTCGATCCCGAGGAATTCGCCCGCCGTCAGCGCCGCCGCCAGGAGCGGTTGGAGTCCGTGGAGGAAGAAACCCAGGATATCTAAGCGACGCCCTTGGCCGCGTACATGCCGGTGGGGATGCAGGCCCTGGCGTGGGGTGCCAGCCAACAGGTGGCCCCGCGCCGGCGGATGATTTTGCCGCGGCGGGTAGGAATTGCCACCCCGTCCTCATTAACCCCGTTGTGGTAGCCGCACAGCTTCGCCAGGTTGCCGCTTAAGCGGTTAATTCCCACCCATGCCGGCCCGAGGCCGCGGGTGACGAGCAAAAAGAGCTTTCCGCGTATTCCGCGGACAGGTTGACCGGGTGGCCTCCCTGGGCGCCGGGTTGGTCCATGTCGACGTCCAGGACGGCGGCGTGAAGCCGCCTACATGATGATTTTTCAACGTCGCACACATGAACTCGACTGTGAAACGATCCGGGTATTGATCAATGAAACGGATCAACTCCAACCTTGTGGTCGAGTTCCGATGCGAAAAAGCCGACGTGGCTTTCAACAATTCACTGGTCTCTCGCAGCTCTTGGCTTTCGCGACGTAACCTGGCGTTTTCCGCAATCACGTCTTCTTCAACACGAGTGATAACCCATCCCGGCGGGCCTGTTGAACCCACTGGCGGGCGGTGTGCCACGACGCACCTAGCTTCGGGGCAACGGCCTGACCCGCGGCCTGCATCGAAAGGTTCTCCGCCAGGATGCGATCCTTTGCCAAACGAACGGCGCGACCCTCGCATCCTGACCAATTTTCCTCGGCATGTTCCAGATTTTCTCATCTACTCAAACGGAACAAAACCTGGGGCACTCCAGACCGTGGGATACAGATACACCACGCTAACGGACACAGCCCGACCCATCGGTGGAAATTCGGAGGAATTATACGAAAGTGCGCTTACATCAAATTTCTATTGCCTGTCAAATCATCCTGTTATATCGTTATTTGTGAGGGCAATTGAGATTTGCTGGACCTGATCTCTCAGCGCCCCCTTAAGCAGGTCGGACCCCCGAAGGTAGGAACCATGAAAGTTCAATCACTACGTTGGCTCCGCATTGGAATACTTGCACTCGCCTTGTTTGCTGTAGTTGCCCTAGTGCTCGCCAACAGTGTAGCTCATGCATCATCCCTAGGCAGTAGCACGCCACCTCCCAACGCCGCAGCCGAAACCGATACATCCGTCCCCAGTCGTCAAAGTGCCTGTGGAGACGCGACGGAATCAGCCACCCCGGTGCAGCTCGGTAAAGACCAAGCCAATAAAGCGAAATCAATTTCGCAGCAACACATGTATGCGATTGATGCCGCCACTATTCTGGATTGGGAAAAAGCGAACGTCGCGGTTGCCTCTGAAGGAAAGGTCTGGGTTACTGTCGCTCCGGTATCGGATCCCAAGGAAACCCCTCAGAATTTTGAGTTTTACCGTATTGCCGTCGACCTCGAACTTTCCGAAGTGGTCAACGTGCAGACGTACCGAATTGGGCAATTAGACCCAGCAACTGGCAAATATGAATCATGGATGTTGAGCGACGGCGAGTTACTGTGGCATGGCCATGTCGACAAGGAAGGTAATACTACCACCGCCCCGGACAGCCCGATGGACCCGGCTTTTCAAACCCGGGGAGCCTGCGAATGGGGCGTGGGTGCACTCTGTGGGACGGGTGGAGCTGCTAGTTGCTATGGAGTCTGCCTTGGACTGGGGTTTGTGAATGGCTGGGCCGGTCTCGGATGCGCATCAGTCTGCGGACTGATCGCTGCACTGGGCTGCACTGGGGCAACTAACGCCATCTGTAAGTAGGAAACCATGACACAAGAATCCTGGCTAATGATTATCGCGCTCTTTCTGCTGATCTACTCTCTGACGATCACTCTGATGTATCTTCGCCTGTCAAGAAAATTGAGGGATCGGACGTAGTCCCTCCCCTGACCCAGGAAAGCCCAGTATTAACCTGGGCTTTCCTACTTACGAATATAGAACGCAAACATCCGAGAGATTCATCCATTCCCTGGCTGCGTTAGCTCTATTGCTTCTCGTTCTTGCTTTGGCCCCTGGGCTCAAGCACAATCAAGATCCCAGCCCGAAATGGTCCCCCTTCGCCAGCAGTCCCACGCCGGCGGCCGACGATCGGATCTGGCAGCTCTATGTGCAGAAGGATCACCAGTCAATAGCGCCTATATGCACTGCTAGCCACTTAGGCAACAACGTCTGGCTTACCGCCGCGGTTTTCTATTCTGATGCAACCACTGCCCGGGTCAACCATGGCCACAACGGCATATTTGTTAGTGGTCCAAACGCAGGTGATTTCACCAAGAACGACACGGTTGAAGCTTCAGGAGAAGACGATTCAAATGCCGGTGTTGGACGGCGTCAGAACTTGGAAAATAATGATCCACGACGCACCTACAAGTCCCGTTTGAAAAATCCGCAGTATTTCACAGTTAACACCTCTCAGGAAGCTCGTAATAAAGCCGCTGACTGGGCAATCGGAAAGACCGGACCGGTATATGGAAAATCTGGCGCAGGTTACGAGTACAATTTCGCGTTCAACAAAGATATCGAAGCGGACAGCTTTAACTGCTCTTCTGGTTGCGTCCGCTAGCGTGGTGTATCTGTAGCCCGCGGTAGGCCTTGTGCCGGTGCACAATGAGGCGACCATCGCGGGTACCTTTCGAATCAACTCTTACCTATCCTCGAAAGGAAGTACCCTGCGATGGCCGCTGACCCCAATCATATCGATCCGACCGCGTATGTCGAAGAGCTACTGACTCAAGCCTCCCCAGACCTGATGCGCCAAATGCTCACTGACTTCATCAACCAGATTCTCTCCGCCCAGGCAGACACCGTCTGCGGGGCAGATTATGCAACAGTCTCGCCGGATCGTACAAACACCCGCAATGGTTACCGTCACCGACAGCTAGATACCCGCGTCGGCAGTATTGATGTGGCAATCCCGAAGCTACGCACCGGCTCATTTTTCCCCGACTGGCTGCTAGAGCGCCGCAGCCGCACCGAACGCGCCCTGACCACAGTTATCGCCACCTGCTACCTCAAGGGGGTCTCCACCCGCAGGATGAACGACCTAGTCGCCACACTCGGTATCAACAACCTATCGAAATCACAGGTCAGCGAGATGGCCAAAGAGCTTGACACGATGGTCGAACAATTCCGTACCAGACCATTGGACCAGGGCCCGTATTACTACCTCTCCTGTGACGCGTTGACGATGAAAGTGCGGGAAGGCGGCCGAGTCGTCAAAGCCAGCGTGCTACTGGCCACAGGTGTCAACGCTGACGGCTACCGCGAACTGCTTGGCATGCAGGTTGCCACCGCGGAATCTACCGCGTCGTGGACGGGTTTCTTCCGCGACCTCATCGCCCGTGGCCTCACCGGGGTATTCCTGGTCACCAGTGATGCCCATCTTGGTATTCAAGCAGCCGTGGGTGATTGCCTGCCGCAGGCTAGTTGGCAGCGGTGCCGCACCCACTTCGCGAAGAACCTATCAGCCAAGGTACCGAAGACCCAGTGGCCGACCCTATCAGCAATGTTTCACACGATCTTCCAGCAACCCGATGCCACCAGCGTGTGGATCCAGGCCAGGGATGTGGTGGAGTTCTGCCAGCACAAGTTCCCGAACGTGGCAGGCTACCTCGAGGAGTGTCTCGACGAGCTGTTGGCGTTTACCGCTGCGCCGAAAGCGGTGTGGAGCAAAATCTGGTCGAATAACCCCACTGAACGGCTCAATAGGGAGATCCGCCGGCGTAGCGATGTCGTAGGAATCTTCCCAAACCGAGACGCTGTTGTGCGCCTTGTTGGGGCGGTTTTGGCCGAACAGCACGATGACTGGATCCAACAGAAGCGTTATATGTCACTGGCCAGCCTGACACAGACCAAAGACATCATCGCCGCTGGGGTCATCGACGAGGACCGCGACAACAACCAGGAAAACGCCGCATGAATACCCTCACCCCACATCCCCGAGACGGCCCCTAAACCACCGCCATGAAACTAACCCCAGATTCGAAATACAGATACACCACTACCCAGGACTTGACCTGCTCTTCTTTAGCTTGGGCCGCTTACATGGTCGCCACCAACGGGGTAATCGACCTGGATGCCGATGGTGGGCTTGGCGTGAACCCCTCCGACGTCAGAGATGACGATCAGGTTTCACCGTACTGAAATACAGTGTGGTAGACAAAGGTATGCGTGCGGTGGCGACAATCAAGGCTGTTTTTTCCTTCGCGGCTTTTTCGGGAATTCTCGCCCTGCTGGCGGGTTGCTCGCCAACACAAGATGGAGGTCCATCCGCTTCGACGGCCCAGGCCTGGTCGGAATCAGGTAATTACATTGTCTCTTACGGCCCGGTGCTTGAGCCCTTTGGGAATGACAGTTCAAACAGCTATTACCTCCATGCACCAACAGGGCAAGAGATTGACCACGTCCAAGGCTCCGGTAGCTGGACTCCGGTAGCCCTCCCGACACGTGGAGGTAGCTACCTCTACTTCGCCGAATCAATACAACAGCACGGTCTGCACAACGGTTCCGTTGAGATCCACGACTATGACCCCATTACGTATTTCGGATCTTCTCCCGAAGGCTCCATGGCGATTGCCATTGTCAACTCATCACAATCAGCCGCGTTCGCCCACCAAGTGATCATCCTGAAGGACGATGGGACCACTTCAAGTCACGACCTTCCGTTAGTTCCCCACTCTCTTGCGGTCGGTGAGAAACATGCCATCGTAATTGGATATACGCCGAACGCAACAGCTAGTGACAGAAGAATGTTTCTCTTAGATGCCGCGGGAAACGGCAGGGAAATAGCGTTTCCAGATGGCTACGAGGTCAATTCTCCTGATTTCAAGTATCCACACGTCAACTATCTGGGGGATGGGCTCTTCGAGATTCTCCAGGGACGAGTGGAAGGACACCGAACTTTTCTCACCGCTTTCGAAGTCCGAGTAAGCGGGGACTACACACTCGACACTGAGCAAGTAACCGAGCACGTCATGACACTCCATGAAGATTTTGCTGTCACTCGCACCCTGCAGCGAGGCGAAAATGGGTTCATTGACAACGAAGGCAGAGTGTTCATCAATAAAAGGGGTTCTGCGGATCCCGAGTTAACGGGAACGGTTGAGGGATTTTCCGAAGACCAGTTCATTCCCGTGAATTCCGCTGACGGCGACCCCAAATTCGCACTGAACCGAGGTGGAAAAATTGAAGTGCGCAGCTGGAACGCTCCGGAGAAACCGTTAACGACCATCTCCTACCACGCTGAAGCGTGCAGGGACTCGAGCTGCGGGATATCGTCAGTCTCCGAGATTGGCTAATCGCAGACCTTGTTTACACCGCCGTGATTTTGGCGGCGTTGCCCACCGCGCAGAATGTGTATAACTACGCGGCTACCTTCGACAAGGGCCAGACCGTGGCCAGGGACACCGTATTTATCACCACGTTTGCTTCCTTGCCCGTGATGTTGATCATCGCGCTAGCCTTCGGCCGTTAGACCACATACATGCCGGTGGGGATGCAGGCCCTGGCGTGGGGCGCGAGCCAACAGGTGGCCCCGCGCCGGCGGATGATTTTGCCGCGACGGGTAGGAATGTCCACCCCGTCCTCATTAACCCCGTTGTGGTAGCCGCATAATTTAGCCAGGTTCGGCGAGTTGGTATCCCCGCCGTCGGCATACGCATCGATGTGGTGGACCTGGCATTCATCGGCCCCACGCAAACACCCCGGCCACGCGCACACCGGGTTTTCCATCGCCGCTAAGACGTGCTGTTTAAAATTCGCCAACCGCTGCGTGCGGTAGGCATTGACCGGGCCTTCAAGGGGATGAAAAAGACCGAAATAGGCATAACCGGCCAACCGACGCTGCAAAAACTGCGCACCCGTCATCGTCGCCCCGTTCGTTAACTGCAAGATAACCTCATCGCCCTCACCGGCGATGATCTTGTCTAACTCATCAAGCTGGACTACCACGTTAGTCACCACGGTGTTATGCCCGGTGCCGGTGAAATACGCCCGCGTAAACGCCTCCAACGTCCCGTCGAGGCCAGAATAGATATCGGCAATCGTCTCCGACGGGCCGGTAATCCGGATATCCCACATCCCGTCAGCAGACCTGCGCAGCCTAGTACCCGGCTGCTTGCGTTTAGGCGGGACAAGTTCTTTGACCCGCCTGCGCCCGGTGCGCACAATCTCCCCCGGGGCGCTAGAGGCAAGTTCTACGCGCAGATCCCAGGCTTTGTTGCGGTCTTTAATCCTGCGAACGAACCGTTCAATGGTGCGCAGATCGGCAAGGCTTAAGCCCCGGGTTATCGCCGCGTCCCGGGCGGCGGCCTGCTTGCGCGTGGAGCCGGTGGGCCCAAAATAAACCTGCCACAGGTGGGCGTAGTCCTTAGCATCCTCACCGCTGGCACCCAAGGCGGCGAGATCTGCCGGGCTAGCGCCCTCGACCAGGCTGATTAATTCAATACCCCGCGATAATTGCCTAAAAAGGCCTTCTAACGTGTCCATGCCCGCACCCTAAACACCCACCACCCACCAACAAAAGGCCACCACACGCGGGCTGTGGATAACGTTGCGGCACATCCCGCAACGTGGGAATCGGTGCGGGTTATCCACAGGCTACGGGCGCACTATTTGCAAATCCCTCAGGTGACGGTAGAAGGTAGAACCTTTGACCGGACGCTTGGCGGAGATTCCGTCGACAATCACGCGCAGTTCCCGGCCGCCGGCCTGGACCGCCCGGCCCGTGGCCAGGCTGGCCGGCTCCAGCTGACCCACCCCAGGCCGCCCGCGCAGGAACCCAAACAACCCGCGGCGCGGGGCATCAAGTCCCAGCTGCTCATGCGTAGCCACCGGCCCCACGGCCTTGGCGGCGGCGATTCCGGGCGCATCCAACATCGGCACCAGGCGCGCGCCGTAATCGGCTTCGCCGCGCATCAGCACCTCGTCATCCACGATGATTTCCCCAGCGAGCGGGCCGTTGGACCACTCGGAAATGGTGGCGGACCCGGCCACCGCGAGGCCCTTATCGTTCCTAATCAGGGGGACGGGGCTGACGGTGCCGTTAAGGGCGAGCTGAAAGGCGGCGTCGGGCGAATCGCAGGGGATGCGCCAATTCTGCGCGGCCGTGGAAGCGGCGGTGGGGACAAAGCCCACCTCGACCCACATGTAATCAGCGCGCATCATGCGCGTGAGCACCGCGGACAGCGCCGCGTCGGTGCCCACAACAATGACCCGCAGCGCCTCCGGCACCGGCTGCGGCGCCGGCCCGGGCGCGCCCAGGTGCTCCACGTCCGGCCGCTTGGATATCTCCTCCAGGCTGGGGGTGGGGTCCTCGGGCAGGATGGCCGCGGCCGCCTCATCGAGCGGGCGAAGCTCCTGGCGGGTCGGCACCGCCGAGACGTCCACAACCTGGTAGCCGGCCGGAATCTCAACTTCGGGCGCACCGCAGCGCACGACGATAATCTGCATGCCCACCACTGTAACCTACCGCCACCGGCCGCCAACGCCGCACGCCTATCGCGGGCGCGCGCATTTGTGGCGAACAAGTCACATTATTGCCACGGCGCAGCCAATAAAGGGTAAGGTTATCCCGTATTTGGCACCAATTATTTTGGGAAGTGACTTAAAAGACCATGGCAGCAATCGTCATTGTGGGCGCCCAGTGGGGCGATGAGGGCAAGGGTAAGGCCACGGATATCCTCGGCGGGCTCGTTGATTACGTCGTCAAGCCCAACGGCGGCAACAACGCCGGCCACACCGTGGTGGTTGGCGGCGACAAGTATGAGCTCAAGCTCCTGCCGGCCGGCATTCTTTCCGAAAACGCGGTCCCGGTCCTTGGCAACGGCGTGGTTATCAACCTCGAGGCGCTCTTCGATGAGATTGACGGCCTGGAGGCGCGCGGCGCCAACGCGTCCCGCCTGCGCATCTCCGCCAACGCCCACCTCGTGGCGCCGTACCACCAGGTGCTGGACCGCGTGCAGGAGCGCTTCTTGGGCAAGCGCGCCATTGGTACTACCGGTCGCGGAATCGGCCCGGCGTACGCGGACAAGGTGGCCCGCGTGGGCATCCGCGTGCAGGACATCTTCGATGAGTCCATCCTGCGCCAGAAGATCGAGTCCGCGCTTGACGTCAAGAACCAGATGCTGGTCAAGATGTACAACCGCAAGGCCATCGACCCCGAGACCGTGGTGGAGTACTTCCTGGGCTACCGCGAGCGCCTGGCCCCCATGGTCATCGAGTCGGAGCAGGTCCTCAACGAGGCCCTGGACGCCGGCAAGCACGTGCTCATGGAAGGCGGCCAGGCCACCATGCTGGACGTGGACCACGGCACCTACCCGTTCGTGACCTCATCGAACCCTAGCGCGGGCGGCGCCTGCGTGGGCTCGGGCATCGGCCCCACCAAGATCACCTCATCCCTGGGCATCATCAAGGCGTACACCACACGCGTGGGCGCCGGCCCGTTCCCCACGGAGCTGTTTGATAAGTGGGGCGAATACCTCCAGACCACCGGCGGCGAGGTGGGCGTGAACACCGGCCGCAAGCGCCGCTGCGGTTGGTATGACTCCGTGATCGCCCGCTACGCAACCCGGGTCAACGGCTTTACAGACTACTTCCTGACCAAGCTGGACGTGCTCACCGGCATCGGCGAGATCCCCATTTGCGTGGCCTATGACGTGGACGGCAAGCGCTACGATGAGATGCCGCTGACCCAGTCCGAGTTCCACCACGCGCAGCCAATCTTTGAGACCATGCCCGCGTGGGATGAGGACATCACCGGCTGCACCACCTTCGAGGAGCTTCCGCAAAAGGCCCAGGATTACGTCCTGCGCTTGGAGGAGCTTTCCGGCACGCGCATCTCCTACATCGGCGTGGGCCCGGGCCGTGACCAGACCATCATCCGCCACGACATCATGAAGGGCGAGTAGCCCCCATTGGCCGCGGGGCGCCGCCCCGAATAGGCCCCGCGCCCACGGCCCGCGCGGGGTACTGGGCTATTTGTATGCGATAATTGCCGCATGGATTTTGCACGCAACGTTGGCACCCCGTTGAGCCCAAACGCCACCAAGGTGATGATCTTGGGAGGCGGCGAGCTGGGCAAGGACCTAGCCGCGGCCTTCCACAAGCTGGGCCTGGAGGTCCACGCCGTGGAGCGCTACGAGGGTTCCCCGGCGGCGCAGGTGGCGCAGTTTAGCCACATCGCGGACGTTACGGACAAGGACGCCGTGCTCGAGTTGGCCCGGGAGATCCGCCCGGACTTCGTGGTCCCGGAGGTAGAAAACGTCTCCTTTGAGGCGCTGGCCGAGCTGGATGAGCATTCGCCGGCCGTGGTGGTCCCCACCGCGCGGGCGTGCGAGCTGACGCAGACGCGTGAGGCGATGCGCGCCGCGGCCACGGAGCTGGGGTTGCCTACCACGGCGATCAGGCCGGCGGCGTCGGCGGAGCAATTGCGCGAGGCGGTAGAGGAGTTGGGCTATCCCTGCGTGGTCAAGCCGGACGTGTCCACCTCCGGCAAGGGGCACATGATTGTCCGCGAACCCGGGGAAATCGAGGAGGCCTGGGCCAAGGTCCGCCGCGTGGGCAGCGACGAGGAGCGCGTGATTGCCGAGCGTTTCGTTGACTTCGATTATGAGGTCACGGTCCTTGCGGTGCGCTCCATCGACCCGGCCACCGGCAAGCTGGCCACGTGGTTTAGCGAACCCATCGGCCACCGACATGAGCACGGTGACCTGGTGGAGGCGTGGCAGCCCATGGCCATGAATCAGCGCGCGGCCGAAAACGCGCGCTCCGTTGCGGCGCGCATCTCCAACGCGCTGGGCGGGCGCGGCGTCTACGGCGTGGAGCTGTTCGTCTCCGGCGAGGACGTGTACTTTTCCTCCGTGTCCCCGCACCCGGCGGATACGGCGATGCTCACGCATTACACGCAGCGCTTCAGCCAGTTTGACCTGCACGCGCGCGCCATTTTGGGCTACCCCATCGACGTGACGTTAGTCTCCCCGGGCGCGGCGGTGGTGCTGCACGCCAAGGACAGCGGGGAGGAGATAGCCTACGCCGGCCTGGCCGAGGCCATGGCGGTGGAGGAAACGGACGTTCGCCTCTTCGGCAAGCCCAACGCCTACCCGGGCCGCCGCATGGGGCTGGTGGCCTCAACCGCCGCCACCGTCGAGGAGGCGCGGGATCATGCGGTGCTCGCCGCCAGCCGAATCACCGTGGGCAATCCCGCGTCCGAGCCCGCCTAGCCCCGCCGAATCATCGGCGTATGGGGGATGCCCTCATCCATGAATTCCTCGCCGCAGACCTCGAACCCAAAGCCGCGGTAGTAACCCACGAGGGGGGACTGCGCCTCGAGGAAGACCGTGGGGTGCCCCTGGCGGCGGGCCAGTTCCAGGGCCGCGTGCATGATGTCTGCGCCCAGGCCGGTGCCGCGGGCGCTGGGGTGGAGGGCGAAACGGCCGAACTGCATGTAGCCGCCGGCCGGGAAGATGCGGGCCGTGCCCAGCAAGTTATCCCCGTCGACGGCGCGGATGTGCACGGTGGTCTCGCGCGCGTCGATGTCATCGATCTCCGGGTACGGGCAGCGCTGTTCGTGAACAAACACGTCGACGCGGAGTTTGTACAGGCGGTGGACCTCCATCGCGCTGAGGCTGGTCAGTGGGGAAGAAATGAGGTGTGGCATGTAATTAGACTAGGTGTGCAGTAGAGTGAAAACATCACTCATAGATTATTCGCGTGAGTTAAATCACTACATCTTATGCTTGTCTAGCAGGCAAAGGAAGAGAGGCCTTCTTAGCATGTCAGAATCCCGCTCCGCACTCGTTAGCGTTATTGGACAGGACTTCTCTGGAGTGGACGTGGAGGCTTTCGCGGCTGCCTTGGGTTCGCGTTATGCCAGCCTTGATGACCGCGACCCAAGCATTTCCGCGGTAGTCTCCGCCGATCTCCTTGCCGACGGCCCGGCTATCATCAAGGGCATCGGCGAACCGCACTTTGACGCCGTAGCCGCGGCCGCGGTGGGCGTGCCGCTGCTGCTCGTGGCCCCGGACGGCTTCCACGCGGCCGATCAGGCCGTGCGCAACGCGAAGGAAGAAAAGGCCACCGTGGCCGGCGTGGTCAGCAGCCTGGATGACGTGGAGGGCTTAAGGGGCCAGCTGGCGCTGAGCGCCGAGCCGGTGATGAGCGCGCCCGTTTTCGAACAGCAGCTCATCAAGCAGGCCCGCGCGGCCCGCGCGCACGTGGTGCTGCCGGAGGGCGATGATGACCGCATCCTCATCGCCGCCTCCCAGCTGCTGGCCAACGACGTGTGCGAGCTGACCATCCTTGGTGACAAGGACTCCATGCTCGCCCGCGCCGAGGAACTGTCCATCGACATTTCCGAGGCCCGCCTCATCAATCACCTCACCTCACCTCTGGCGGAGGAGTTCGCGGCGGAGTTTGCCGAGCTGCGCAAGGCCAAGGGCGTGACCCTGGAGCAGGCCCGCGAGACCATGAAGGACATTTCCTACTTCGCCACCATGATGGTGCACAAGGGCCTGGCGGACGGCATGGTCTCCGGTGCCGCGCACACCACGGCGCACACCATCAAGCCATCCTTCCAGATCATCAAGACCGCCCCCGGCGCGTCCGTGGTTTCCTCCATCTTCCTGATGGTCATGCGTGATCGCCTCTGGGCCTTCGGTGACTGCGCGGTCAACCCCAACCCAACCGCCGAGCAGCTCGGCGAGATTGCCGTGGTGTCCGCGAAGACCGCGGCGGCCTTCGGCATCGACCCGCGCGTGGCGGTCCTGAGCTACTCCACCGGTGATTCCGGCTCCGGGCCTGACGTGGACCGCGCCATCCAGGCGGTTGCGGCCGCCCGCGCGCTGGATTCCGAGGTCAAGGTTGAGGGCCCCCTGCAGTTCGACGCGGCCTGCGACATGGGCGTGGCGAAGAAGAAGATGCCGGGCAGCGAGGTTGCTGGCCAGGCGAACGTGTTCATCTTCCCGGACCTGGAGGCGGGCAACATCGCCTACAAGACCGCCCAGCGTACCGCCGGCGCCCTGGCCGTGGGTCCAATCCTGCAGGGGCTCAACAAGCCGGTCAATGACCTGTCCCGCGGCGCCACCGTCCCGGACATCGTCAACACCGTAGCTATCACCGCTATCCAGGCAGGGGGTGCCAAGTAATGTCGTTTGTCCTGGTACTCAACTCAGGTTCGTCCTCCATTAAGTTCCAGCTGGTCAATCCGAAAAATTCCGCGACGGACGCGCCCGAGGTATCCGGCCTGGTGGAGCAGATCGGCGAGCCCGGCGGCGCAATCACCGTCAAGGTGCGCGGCGAGGCCTTCAAGGAAGAGCGTGACATCCCCGATCACAAGGCGGGCCTGGCGCGCGCGTTTGAGATCATGACGGACCACGGCGTGGGCCCAACCCAGGTTGAGCTTTCCGCCGTGGGGCACCGCGTGGTGCATGGCGGCCGCCTGTTTAGCGAACCGCAGCTCATCGTGGACCAGATCGAGTCCATGATCGAGGACCTCATCCCGCTGGCGCCGCTGCACAATCCGGCGAACCTGGACGGCATCCGCGTGGCGCGTGCCATCCTGCCGGACGTTCCGCACGTTGCGGTGTTCGATACCGGCTTCTTCCACGACATGCCGCCCGCCGCCGCGCTGTACGCGATCAACAACGAGGTGGCCGGCGAGAACGCGATTCGCCGCTACGGTTTCCACGGCACCTCTCACGAGTTCGTCTCCCAGCAGGTGCCGGGCCTTATCGGCCGCGAGCCGGAGCACACCCACCAGATCACCCTGCACCTGGGCAATGGCGCCTCCGCCGCCGCGATTCTCAACGGCCACCCGCTGGATACGTCCATGGGACTGACCCCGCTGGCGGGCCTGGCCATGGGCACCCGTTGCGGCGATATTGACCCGGGCGTGATCTTCCACCTGTCGCGCCAGGCCGGGATGAGCATCGATGAGATTGACAACCTGCTCAACAAGCAGTCCGGCGTGAAGGGCATCGCGGGCGTCAACGATTTCCGCACGCTGCGCGAGCTCATCGAGCAGGAAAATGATGACGCGTGGCTGGCCTACAACGTCTACATCCACCAGCTGCGCCGCTTCATTGGTTCCTACATGATCGCCCTGGGCCGCGTGGACGCCATCACATTTACCGCTGGCGTGGGCGAAAATGATGTGGACGTGCGCGCGGATGCGCTGGCGGACCTGGAGATGTACGGCATCAAGATTGACCCGGAGAAAAACGCCGTGCGCTCCTCCGAGCCGCGCATCATCTCCACCGATGACTCCACCGTCAAGGTCCTCGTGGTCCCCACCAACGAGGAGCTGGCCATCGCCCAAAAGTCCCAGGTCATCGCGGAGATGGCGCGCGAGGCGGGCCTGTACTCTTAAGGGCCCCGGGGTAAGTTCCTTTCGTAAACCCCAAGCCGATTTCGCGTAAATCGGAGTCGACTTGTCGTAATCCGGAGCGAAGCGAAGGATTACGTCCAGGTGGTGGGCCTTACCTGATTGGCCAGGTCCACCAGCGCGTAGCGGTGGCGGGAATACGGCGCCTGGCGGGCCAGCGCCCGCAGCGAGTCCGCCAGGCCAAACTGCAGCCCGCGCTGGGTGAAGGCAAACTCGAAAAGGTCATTGGGCGAGGTGGCCGCCTCCAGGCCGTTATCCCGCAGGAAGTTTAGCCCCGCGGAGATGACGGCCACCTTGACCTGCATGAAGCGCGGTTCGTTGGTGGGGACCTCCTCTAGGCGCCGGGCGGCGCGGCGGATGCGGGATTCGCTGAGCGAGTGGGATATCAGCTGCAGGATCGTGGTCAGGCGCGCCATGCGCTGGTGGCGCGAGGCGTTGGGCACCTTGTCCAGCGTGGCCACCGCGGATTCCACCTGGTGCTCGGCGCGCAACTGGCGGGCCAGGCCGAATGCGGAGGACACGGTGGTGGGGTTCGTGGCCCACACCAGGCCATAGAGGCGCATGGAGTTAAAACGCAGCAGGGCCGGGTCATCGGTGACGTGTTCCCAGATGCCTGGCTGGTCCTGGAAGGCCTCGTTGTCCAGGTCCGCCAGCGAGGAGGAGATGCCTGCGCACGCGCGTGCCACGGACGGCTCGATGAGGCTGGCCAGGTTGTAGCCCAGCTGCTGCAGGATGAGCTCGTTGATGGCGGCGATCGCCAGCTTGGGGGCGGCCTCGCCGGGCAGGATGTAGAGCACCTGCACGAAGTGCTTCTGGGCCGTGAAAAAATCATCCAGCAACAGGGCGATAAGCCCGGAGTACCACTGGAAACGCCAGTCCTCACCCAGGCGCGGCTCCAGGGACTCCAGCCAGCTTTTGGCCTGCGCGGTGTAGCCCAGATCCAGCATGGAGCGCACCACGCCCAGCGGGATTTCCGCGGATTCCACGTACTCGGAGGCGCGCATGGCCTGCCGCAGGGTTTCCAGGGCCTCCTGCGGCTCCGTGTAGGAAAAGCCCTGGAGCAGGGCCGCGCCCACGTCCTCGCGGTCAAGTAGCGGCGTGGGAAGGGCGGAGACCACCTCGGGCGCGGTGATGCGGACGGTGCGGTCGATGCCGTCGATGAGCTGGTCGGTGCGGAAAACCAGGTGTTTGGTGCCAAACGTCGTACGTTGCGGGGAAAACAGGGAATGCTGCGCCGGGTGCTGGATGCCATCGCGCACCGCGATGACCTCGCGCAGCACGCCGTAGAGCTGGGTGCGCAGCGCGGAGATGGAGGGGAAGCGCCGCTTCGGGTCCTCGTGGGTGGCGCGCTTTAAGAAGCGGTAGAGGCTTAGGTGGCGGCGCAGCTCCGGTTCCTCGGAGGGGGAGGGGATGCCGGGCTTATAGAAGCCGTCCTCCTGGGGCAGGCGCAGGGTCAGCGCGGCCAGGGTGCGGCCGATGGTGTAGATATCGCTGGCTATAGACGGGCCCTCCGTGGCCACCTCGGGGGCCTGGAAGCCCTTAGTGCCGTAGATGAAACCGTAGGCGCCGATGCCGGAGACCGCGCCCAGGTCGATGAGCTTGACCTGGTCCTCGGAGATGATGATGTTATCCGGTTTCAGGTCGTTGTAGACCACCCCGCGGGCGTGCAGGTAGTCCAGGGCGGGCAGGACCTCGAGGAGGTAGGCGATCGCTATGTCTATCGGCAGGAGCTTGTCCGGCTGGGCGTTGCGGCGCTGGCGCAGTGAGGGCCCGCCCACGTACTCCATAACGATGAAGCCGCCGGGCACGCGCGCATCGTCCACGAAGTTGAAGATCTTCACGATGCCCGGGTTGGTGATGTCCGCGAGGAATTCGCGCTCCGCTTCGGCGGCTGCGGTTTCATCGGCGGATTTGTGCGCCTGCATGCCCTTTAGCACCACCACGCGGCCGGAGACAAAGTGGTCATTGGCCAGGTATATCCAGCCCATGCCGCCGTGGGCGATTACGCCGAGGATTTCATACTGGCTGGCCACCATGTCCCCGGCCTTGAGCTGGGGCGCGGGGATGTTCTTTTCCTTGGCGGCCGCCTCGCCGTCGATCAGCGCGGAGACCGGGTCTGAGGGGATGACGAACGGCAGGCGGACCATGCCGTCCGCCACCTCGCGGTTCGTGCGCTGGGCGGCGCGGCGCTCGCGGAAAATAGTCAGGGCCTGCTCGCGGGAGCGCTGGGAGGGGTCTTGTTGCGCGGCGCGCGCCTCGTCCTGCCGCTTGCGCAGGTTGCCCAGGTCGGCGATGAGCGCCGCGATGTCATCCTCGTTATCGCCCAAAGCCTCATCGTCATCGGCGAAGGGATCGAAGGCCACCGCGTCCGTGCCGGGTTCGTCCTCATCGGCGAAGGGGTCAAAGGCAACGGCCTGCGTGGCCGGTTCGGCGGTCTCGCCGGAGTGCAGCGTATGGTCCCTGTCCCCGTGGTGGGCGGTGCCTTGGGATACCGGGTCATCGTGGGCGAAAGGGTTGTACGCCACGGCCTGGGTGGGGTGCGGGTCGTCGATGTAGTCGAGCTCGTCGTCGGACAGGTTGTGCTCGTTCATCTAGTCCTCCTCACGGTAGACAATCGGCGGCAAGCTAGGGGACGGCAGGTACGCCGCGAACCACTCGTTGTACATGCGGGCCCAGGTGCCGTCCCGGCGGATGCGCTCCAGCGTGGAATTGACCTGGCGGACCAGGCCGGAGGAATCATACTCACGGTCCGGCTTGCGCACGCCCACGCCGTACGTCTCGGTGGCCATGGATTCCCCCACGATCTGCGTGTACGGGTCCTGATCCACCATGCCTGACAGCAGCGTGTCATCCGTGACCACCGCGTCCACCTCGTGCAACTGGAGGGCCATGAGGCAATCGCCCCAGGAGCGGGTGCTCAAGATATCGGCGTCCGGTGCCTCGATGCGGATGCGGTCAATGGCGGTGGAACCGTCTGCCGCGCAGATGGTCTTGCCCGCCGTTTCGGACACGGAGGTAATCTCAGAGCCCTTGCTCACGAGCATGCGGGTCTGGGTGGTCAGGTACGGGATGGAAAACTCCACCTGGCGCTGACGCGCGGAGGTAATGGTCATGGTCCGGATCACGATATCCACCGCGCCCGAGGCCAGCGCCGCCTCGCGGTCCGAGGACTCTATGTAGCGAAAGTCCACCTTTCCCGGATCCCCGAAGATGTCCCGGGCGATCTCATGCGCCAGGTCAACCTCGAAACCGCGCAGTTCGCCCGATGCCGCGTCGCGGTAACTCAACAGGTTGTGGGACTGGTCCACCCCCACGATGATGCGCCCGCGCTTGAGGATGGGCGGGACGCGCTGTTCAGGTTCCTTGTCATCGGGGCGCAGGGAGCCCTCAAGGTCCTCGGTCAAAATTTCCGAGGCCTCTACCGAACCGGCGGGCTCAAACACGGAACCCGCGGGCAGCGGCGGGCCGGCGGCGGGCGCGGCGTTGGGGACGTAGCCTTCGGCGGGCTTATCCGGGTTCACGTCATTAATCACCGCCGGCGCGGAGGCGTTAGGGTTCCGCGGCTGCGGGGCGCAGGCGCTAAGTGAAACCGCGAGCGCGGCGAGGGCGGCGGTAGCGATGGCGGGCGTTTTCATCACAGGTACTCCTGAAGGCGCGCCCGGATACCCAGCCACACCGCGATGATGGCCCCGAAGGTGAGCAGCAACACGGCGGTGGACACCATAGTCATGGCGGACAGGGAATCCTGGATGAATGAGCGCATGGCCTGGCGGGAATCGGCAATCAACTTCGCCAAAGACACGTCCAGGTTGCTAAACGCGTTGGCTGAGGTGGACGGCTCGTCCGGCAGCGGCGTCCGGGAGGCGGCCAGGTGGATGGCACGGTCATAATTGCCCTCGCGCAGCGCGGCGACCAGCGAGGAATGGCCCTGCTCCCAGTCCCCCAGGGACTCGCGCGAGTCCGCCAGCAGCTGGGCGCGGTAGGTGGAGCGGGTGGGGTTGATGGCCTCGGAGGCCTCGAAGTCATTGAGCGCACCGCGGATGTTGCTCACCGTGGTTTGGAAATTGGATTCCGAGGCCTCCCGCGACTGGCGGCGAACCAGCGCCAGCGTTTCCTCCGTGCGGGCCTGCTGCGCCTCGATCCGCGAGGCGGTCAGCGCGTCCCACGGGTGGGAGGCCTCCTCGAACCCGCGCGCGCCCGCCGACCAGGACGCCAGGTTGGATCCGGCCACCCAGGCCATGGCCACCAGCATGAAGACGGTCGCGGCGGCGAAGCCGCGGTTGATGCGCCGGCGGGTGAGCCGGAACAGCCACCACTGCGCCAGGAGCAAAAACAGCACCGCCGCGAGCAGGCCGGACAGCGGCACCCACTGCGGCTTGGTCAGCGCCTCGTGCTCCTCGTTGACCTTGGCGGAGGTCAGGCGGAACAGTTCCGCCGCCGCCGGCAAGATGTCCTCGCGCATCAGCGCCGAGGCGTTGGACATGTACGCCACCGCCACCGCGTTGCCCCCGCGGTGGTTCACGCGCGCGGATTCAACCATGCCCGTGTACACCGGCAGCTGGCGCTGGATGAACCCCACCAGGTTGCGGATGCGCTGGTCCGAGGCCTGCGTGCCCAGCACGGACTCCGTAGCCGCCGACGCCGCCCTGTCCACCGCCTCATAATAGCTTCGCTGGTTGCTCTCAGTCTCCACCCCGGCCTGCACGAAACCCGTGGTGGCCAGCGTGTCCGCCAGCGACAACGAGGTGTAGAGGTTGTGGGCCGAGTTGCTCATCGGCTCGGTGACATTGAGCAGCACGTCCAGGTCGCGCTGGCGCTGCGCGGAGGAATTGGACATGGACATGCCTGCCGCGGCGATCGCCAGGGTGAGGATGACCGTGACCGTAAACAGCTTGCCCGGGGTGGTGGTCACAAACGCCAACACGCGGCGCAGCAGGCGTGAGGGGCCGGCGAACGTGGACATGGCCAGCAGCGTGGCCCTGGACTGCGCGGGGTTAGCCGGGGCGGTGACATCATCCAACCAATGGTCGCTGGAGGCCACGAGGACCTGGCCGGAATCCGGCGCGCCATGCGGCCCATCGTGTGGGCCAGTGTGCGGCGTGTGAGTCCCGGGTTCGGTCATTCCCATAGGATAGCCGCACCCCGCCCCGCCACGCCAGCACTTCGCCCGGGTCTAGACGGCGCGTGTAGCCATGTGGTTAGGATGAGGGGTATGAATGCATCTTCCCCTCCGCCTGCCCGCATCCCCGGCAGCGGCGACGGCTGGGCCGCGGGCCCCGGCGGGCGCCGCGTGTGGGGGCTCCACGGAGCCGCCGGGCTCTTCCTCCTCGCCCGGGTGGACGGCGCGCTCAGCGTGCTGCTGCAGCTGCGCGCCGGGTGGACCAACCAGGGAGGAACGTGGGGGATTCCCGGCGGGGCCCGCGATACGGGGGAAACGGCGGTGGAAGCGGCGGTGAGGGAGGCGTCGGAAGAGTGTGGGCTCAACGCCACCGACATTGAGGTCCTCTGGTCCGGCGTGACCAGCGGGCCCGTCGAGCCCGGCGGGTGGACGTACACCACCGTCATCGCCCGCACCCGCAGCGGCGAGGCCCTGGCCACCCACGCCAACGAGGAGTCCGAAGAGCTGCGCTGGGTCCCGCTCGATGACGTGCATAAACTCAAGCTCCTAGGCGCCTTCGGCGAGTCGCTGCCGGCGATTATCGAGCGGGTGCGCAGCCTCCACGGGTAATTCGGCGTAAATTATGGCAGTGTAGAGGCCATGATTGAAGTTCAGGGACTGACAAAACAGTACAAGTCAGTCCGTGCTGTAGATGACCTCACCTTCAGCGTGAAGCCCGGCATTGTGACCGGATTCCTTGGTCCAAACGGCGCGGGCAAGTCCACCACCATGCGCATGATCCTGGGGCTGGATAGGCCCACGGCCGGCACCGCCACCATTGACGGCAAGGCCTACGCGGAGCTAGATAAGCCGCTGCACAAGGTCGGCGCGCTGCTAGACGCCAAGGCCGTGCACCCCAACCGCAGCGCGGCCAATCACCTCAAGTGGATAGCCCATTCCAACGGCATCCCCGCCAAGCGCGTCGATGAGGTGCTTGACCTGGTGGGCCTTAGCGAAGTCGCCGGCAAGAAGGCCGGCGGTTTTTCCCTGGGCATGGGCCAGCGCCTGGGCCTGGCCAGCGCGCTGCTGGGCGATCCCGAGGTGCTCATCCTCGACGAGCCGGTCAACGGCCTGGATCCGGAGGGCATCCGTTGGGTGCGCTCCCTGGTGCGCGCGCTGGCCGCCGAGGGGCGCTCCGTCCTGGTCTCCTCGCACCTTTTGTCCGAGATGGCGATGACCGCGGACCACCTGGTGGTCATCGGCCGCGGAAAGCTCATCGCGGACCAGCCGACCCGCGAGTTCGTCAAGGACAACTCCATGGCCTCGGTGGTGGTGCGCTCCGAGTACCTCGATGCGCTGGGCAACGCCCTGGATGAGGAATCCATCGCCTACACCAAGGGCAAGGACTCCGAGGGCCGCGATATTTTCACCGTCGCCGATAAGACCACCGATTTCATTGGAAACCTGGCTTACTCCGTGGGCGTGCCGCTGACGGAGCTTTCAGAAAAGCAGGCCTCGCTAGAGGACGCGTTCATGGAACTGACCGCCGAATCCGTTCAGTACCGCGGCGGCTCCGAGCCGGCCGAGCAGGGGGAGGGCAAGTAGATGAAAACCTTGAAGGCCGAATGGACCAAGCTGCGAACCACCAAGTCTTTCTGGTGGACCACCGGCGTGTTCTTCTTCTTCCTGCTGGGCTGGGCCTTGCTCAACACCTCACTGGCCAACAGCATGGGCATCGAGGCCGCGGGGCCGATTACGCCGCAGGCGACCGTGCAAGCCCTGTACCCGCTCGCGCTGCCCGTGCTGCTCATCCAGGCAATCATGGTGGTGACCACGGAGTACCGCTACGGCCTGCAGTCCACCGTCTACATGGCCAATCCGCGCCGCTGGCAGGTGCCGGTGGCCAAATACGTGCTGTACGCGGTTATCGCCGCCGTGCTGGTGTTGGTTGGCGTGGCCGGCGCGTACGCCATTGGCGGGCTCTTCGGCAACGAGGAAGTCACCGCGGGCTACGACCCCTTCGGCTCCGATGCGGGCCGCCACAGCCTCTGGGTCTCCCCGCTCGCCGCCGTGCTCCTGGTGCTCTTCGGCCAAGGCCTGGGCCTGCTGTTGCGCCAGACCGCGGGCACCGTGGCCATCAGCCTGATCCTTTACTTGGGCCTCGATAGTCTCATCCTGCTGCTGCCCAAGGTTGGCGAAAAGATAGTCAATTTCATGCCATTTACCGCCTTCCAGCGTTGGACCAGCGACATGGCGCCGCCGCCGGACGCGCCTTTTGATTCGGCAACCGGATACCTGGTGGTATTCATCGTGTGGTCAGCGGTGCTGTGGATTTCCGGCGTGCTGCTCCTCCAGAAGCGGGACGTGTAGCCCTACTGGCGATTCCGCGTGCTGGTAGAGCGCGGGTATAGACTTTTTCCTTATGATTCCTACTCCACTGCTCATGGCGTTGGCGCTTCTTACAGCGACAGCGCCTTTTGCAACTGACATGCACCTGCCCGTCCTCCCCGCCATCGCGGCGGAGTTTGGCGTCACTACGTCCATCGCCCAGCTCACCCTGTCCGGCTTCTTCGCGGGCATGGGCTTGGGCCAGTTGATAATTGGGCCCATCTCAGACGTGGTGGGCAGGCGCAAGCTCCTGCTCGCCGGTGCCGTCCTGGCCGCGCTCGCGGCGGTCATCGCGGCCCTGGCGCCGGGCGTATGGGTGCTCATCATCGCGCGCGTCATCCAGGGCTTCGGCGGCGGCGCGTGCGTGGTGCTGGCGCGCGCGATTATCCCGGACCTGGTCCGCGGCGACTCCGCGGCCAAGGCATTTTCCCTGCTGATGGCCATCAACGGTCTGGCGCCGGCCGTGGCGCCCGTCATCGGCGGGCTGCTGGCCGAGCCCGTGGGCTGGCGCGGAATCCACTGGGCGCTGGCGGGCCTCCACGTCATTCAGCTGCTCATCGCCTGGGCGGTTGTGCCGGAAACCGGCAGCGTGAAGGAAGTGGCCAGCGTGCGCGCCTTCGCCGGTGCGGTGGCCGGTAACTACGTCGCGGTGCTTAAAAGCCCGCTGATCTGGGGCTACCTGCTGGCGATGGCCATGAGTTTTGGCACGATGTTTTGCTACGTTGCATCCAGCCCGTTCATCATCCAGGAGCAGATGGGCTTTAGCGCGTCCGGTTACTCGCTGATTTTCGCGCTCATTTCCTTAGGCATCTTCTCCTCCTCGCTGCTCAACGCGCGGTTGGTGGGGCGGTTGGGCTCGAAGACCATGCTCCGGATCGCGGTGGGGTCTTCCTTCGTATCCTCGTGGCTGCTGTTCGCGATAGTCATGCTGGACCTGCCCGATGCCCTCAAGCTCGTGGGCATGTTCTTAGTGGCCGCGCCCACCGCGGTCATCATGGCAAACTCCACGGCGCTGGCCACCAGCCTCATGCGCGAGCGCTCCGGCTCCGTCTCCGCCGAGATGGGGTTTGCGCAGGCGCTTATGGGCGCGGTCATGTCCCCGCTGGTGGGCCTGGCCGCCAACCCCGCTGTGGGCATGGTCACCGGCATGGTTGTGTGCTCCGCGGTGGCGCTTGCCGGGATGCTCTATTCCACCGCGCGGCACCCCGCCTAGCGCGGGTGGATTCCGCGCGCTATTGCAGCGCCGAGGTCAGGCGCATCACGTTGTCCACGTAGCGGCGGCCCCAGCCGCGCTCGTTCCATTCCTCCAGGGTGAGCTTGTGGCACACGGCGCGGTAATTGTGCGCCAGCTCGTTGAGCTGGCCAATGATGTCACCGCGGACCGCCATCATGGTGGACTCATAGTTGAGGCCGAAGCTGCGCATGTCCATGTTGGATGAACCAAACGCGGCGATGGGATCCCGGCCATCGATGCCGGGGTCCGCGAGCATGAACTTCGAGTGCAAGACGTAGGGCTTGGGGAACTGATAAATGGTCACGCCAGCCTCCAGCAGCACCTGGTAGTAGGAGGACTGGGCGTGGTTAACCATAAACTGGTCCGCTTCCTCGGAGACGTACAGCTCCACGCGCACGCCGCGGTAGCAGGCGGAGGTAACGGCCTCCAGCAGGGATTCATCCGGCACGAAGTACGGAGAAACCAGCACCAGGCGTTCTTTTGCGTGGTGGACCAGGGAATTAAACAGGCGCAGGTTTGGCTCGGCCGTAAAGCCGGGGCCGGAGGGGACCAATTGCAAGATGTTGGCATCCGGGGCGTCGCCGCGGTCCTCGGGCAGCGGTGTGATCTCTAGGGCCTCCTCGGACTCGAGGTACCAGTCCACCGCGAAGATGGTCTCAATGGAGGTCACGATGGGGCCGGTGAGCTCAACCATGTAGTCGATCCACTTGCGGTCGCGCGTCTTGTACTGGCGCTTGATCAGGTTTTGGGAGCCGATGAATCCGCGGTTGCCGTCGATGACCACGAGCTTGCGGTGGTTGCGCAGGTCCGGGCGGCGGAAGCGGCCCTTGTGGATTTGCAGCGGCAGCATGAGGCGCCATTCCACCCCCAGCTTGTCGAGGCGGCGGCCCAGCGTCCAATAACCCGGGTACTTCCAGGAGCCGATCTGGTCAAAGAGCAGCTTGACCTTGACCCCGCGCTCCACGGCGCGGCGGAGAGCATTGAAGAACTCGCCGGTGGCTTCATCCCACGAGACGATGTAAATCTCCACGTAGACGTAGGATTCGGCCTCGTCGATGGCGCGGACCATCTCATCGATGGCCTGGTTGTAGTTGGCGTGCAGGCCCATGTTGTGTCCGACGGCCGAGGGAAAACCGGTCAGCCTCCGGTTGAGCTTGATGATGGACTCTATCTCCGGGTGCAGGCTGGCGCTCGAGTGGGCCGGGGTGTTGTCCTGCACGCTGGACACGCGCTCTAGGGCGCGCTTTTGCACCTCGTGCCGGCGACCGTTGATCCAGTTGGACCCCATCAGCAAAAACAGCGGCAGGCCAACGAAAGGCAGCAGCAAGATGGCTAGCAGCCACGCGGTGGAGGAAGACGGGCGGCGGTTTTCGGGGACGAAACCAATGGCTACGATCTTGATGGCGTAGTCCACGATCAGCAGCGCTAGCTGCCAGAAGCTAAAGTCTAGGTTGATGTCAATCATTGGGGCACCGGCGTTAGCGGACGGAATCGAAGTCGGCGACGGCGAAGTCCGCGATCAGCGGGACGTGGTCGGAGGTCTTTTCCCCGGCGCGCTCGGCTAGGTCCACCTGGGCGCCGGTGACGGTGGACGCCAAGGGCGCGCTGGCGAGTTGGAAGTCGATGCGCATGCCTTCACCCTTCTGGAAGCGGAAGCCTTTGTAATCGAAGTAGGTGTAGCGGGCCTCTTCGGTAAAGCGGCGGGTGACCTCCTCCAGCCCGGCCTCCTGGAGGCGTTGGAAGGCGGCGCGCTCCGGCTCGGAGACGTGGGTCTTTCCGCGGAAGACGTCCATGTCCCACACGTCGCGGTCCTCCGGCGCAATGTTGAAATCTCCGGTGAGCAGCAGCTTGGACTTGGCATTGCTCTCAGCGTAGGCGGCCAGGGCGTAGAGGAACTGCAGCTTGTAGGTGTAGTGGCGGTCCGTGAGCTCGCGCCCGTTGGGCACGTAGAGGGACCAGACGTCGATACCCGCGATGCGCGCGCCCAGGGCGCGCGCCTCCAGGTCCTGGGGCTTGTCCGCCGCCTTGGCAAAGCCCGGCTGGCCGGGGAACGAGGTGCGGATGTCCTCCGGTTCGGTGCGGGAGACAATGGCCACGCCGTTCCACTGGTTCAGCCCGTGGCAGGCCACGTGGTAGCCGGCCTCTTCGAAGATGCCGCGGGGGAATTTATCATCGGCCACCTTGGTTTCCTGCAGCGTTAACACGTCAATGTCGTGGCGGACCAGAAGGTCTACCGCGCGCTGGGCGCGGGTGCGTACAGAATTGATGTTCCAGGTGGCGATGCGCATGCCCACTAGGGTACCGCAGAAGCGGGCGTGGGCAGGGGCCGTTAACCCACCGGCGGCAGCGTCGCGTAGCGGTGGCGGTGGTGCTCAAGAAAACCCAGCTTCTCATACAGGCTAATGCCGGCCTGGTTGCTGGCGATGACTTGCAGATACGCCTGGTCGGCGCCCTTTTCCCGGCCCCACTGCAGCATCCTGGCTCCTAAGAGCGTGCCCAGGCCGCGGCGGCGGTGGTCCTCGGCAACCTCGACGGCGGAATAACCCAGATAGGTGTGGCGGCCGGCCTCGGTCACGGTGCCGCGGGTGATGGCCACCGTGCGTCCGGCATCCGCTCCGCGGGCGACGCGCAGCCGCCCGAATCCCATGGTGCCCTCGATGTTTTCGCGCAAAAGGTTCAGCGCGTGCTCCGGCAGGGGCTGGCCGCGGAAGTGGTACATCTTCAGCCAGTCCCGGTCCGGCTGGTCCGCGACCTCAAAGTCATAGGCCGCGGCGGATTCCGGCAATTCAACCTCCACGGGCGCATCGCCCTCCTCGCCGAGGGCGCGGGTCATCACGATGATCTCCGGGCCCAGCTCCCAGCCCTCGCGCCCGGCGAGCGCCTCGGCGGGCTTGCCGATGCGTTCCGGAATCATTACGCGCGGCGGCAATCCGTGGCGCGCGTAGAACTCGCGAATCTCCTCCACGGGCAGCGCCTCGAACGGTGCGGATGGGCCCAGGGGCGCCGCGGAGTTGGAGCGCTCCGTCACGCCGTCGCCGGCGCGCAGCAGCCACTGCCCGCACCAGCTGTGCTCGATTCCCGGGAAGGCCTTGGAATAGGCCAGCTCCACGTTGCGGATGTCAGAGTTGCGCACGGTGCGTGGCGAAAGCTTTTTGACCACGTAGAGTTCATCTTCGGAAATGGTCACGGCGTCCAGGGTGGACGGATAGCCGCCCACCTGTTGCGGGCGGATGACCAGCGGGTCCACGCTGAGCACGTGGCCAATGACATCGCTGAAGACGGTGGTGGGCTGGGCGCCTGGGGCGGCGTCGGACAAGTATTTGCGGCGCGCCACCACCCGCTCACCTGGCTGGACGGAATCAGACCGGAAGATGTAACTCATTTAATCATCATGCCCAAACGGGTCCTTGTCCTCACCTGGCATCCAGGTCAGGCCTGCGACGTTCCAGCCGTTGGCCTTAATGGCCTTCTTGGCCTGGCGCTTGTAGCGGCCGATGAGCGTGTCCGTGTACACGTAGCCGTCCAGGTGGCCCACCTCATGCTGCAGGCAGCGGGCGAAGAAACCATAACCCTCGACGGTGACGTCCTGGCCGTTTTCATCCTTGCCCGTCACCCGCGCCCAGTCCGCGCGGCCGGTGGGGAAGCCCTCGCCGGGGACGGACAGGCAGCCCTCATCGTCGGTGCCGTCATCGGCCGGCATGGTCTCCGGGATCTCGGAGGTCTCCAGCACCGGGTTGATGACGCAGCCGCGCCGCATGCCGCCGTCTTCCTTCGCGGTGCCGTTAGGGCCGTCCACGTCCGGGCAGTGGTAGACGAATAGGCGCTTGCCCACGCCCACCTGGTTCGCGGCGAGGCCCACGCCGTGTGCGGCCTCCATGGTTTCATACATGTCCGCGATGAGCTGCTGGAGCTCGGGGTTGGAGATATCCTCTGTCACGGGCTCGGTGGGATTGTGCAGCACCGGATCGCCGTGGATAACGATGGGAAGAATAGTCATGCCCTACAGTTTAGGCATGTCCAGCTCCCATGTCTTAAACGAACTTGACCGCGCCATCTTGGAATTTGAATCCAGCGCGCCCCGTCAAGTGGGCCGCAAGGAGGAGGCCATCCGGGCGCGGTTCGACTTTTCCCCGGTGCGTTACCATCAGCGGCTCAACCAGCTGCTGGAGGAGCCGGCCGCGTTGGCGGAGTTTCCCGTGCTGGTAGGGCGCCTGCGGCGGGTGCGGGAACAACGTGAGGGCGTTCGGCGCGCCGCGCGCGAAAACGGCAATGCGGGTGGCTAAAGTTACGCGTGTGACTAATGTGAATCAGGAAAACCAGACTCCGGACAGCCCCCAGAATGAGGCCGCCCCCGCCGCCGGCCTGCCCCTGCGCGGCCTTGCCATGGTGCTCATCGCCGTAGCGGTCATGCTGGCGCTCTGGGCGCTCTACGCCTTCACGAAGGACGATCCCGAGGCCTCCCTAGCGGGGGAGACCGCCGCCACGCAGCAGCCTTCCGCCGCCGCCCCGGCACCAAGCGCCGCCCCGGCCGAGGGGGCCAAACCCGCGGAGGGATCAGCGCCCGCGGAGGGTTCAGCCCCCGCGGAGGGTTCAGCCCCCGCCGGGTCCCCCGAGCCGGCGCCCGCGCCAGCTCCGGCACCCGCCCCGGCCCCGGCACCGGCGCCGGGTGCGCCGGCCGGCGCCGAGGAGGCCCCGAAGCGCGTGAGCGTGCTCAATAACTCTATGGTCCAGGGGCTCGCGGCGGACATTTCGGAACGCCTGGAAACCGAGGGCTACGAGCTGGGCGAGGTGGGCAACTTCGCCGACGAAATCCTCCCTGACACCACCGTCTTCTTCCCGGCCGGGGACGCCGCCGCCGAGCGTGAGGCGCGTTCCATTGCGGACAAGATCGGCGGTATCGCCCGTGAGAACATCGACTCACTGCCGGAGGAAGCCACCCGCGACCGCGGCCTGACCGTGGTGCTGACCAACAACAACTAGGCCAACGCGCGCGGGGTGAATGAAATCTCAGCGGGCGTGCCGCGCGCTCGGTAAGCTGAACTGGTGATTATCCCGGCAGAGAACTTTGCGCGTTCCCCCCGCCCCACCCTGGGTGTCGAGTGGGAAGTAGCCCTTGTAGACCCCGAAACCCGCGACCTGGTTCCGCGGGCCTCGGAGGTCATCGACGAGGTTGCCCGGCGCCACCCAGAGGTGCACCTGGAAAAGGAGTTCCTGCAAAATACCGTCGAGCTGGTCACCGGCGTTTGCGATACCGTTCCCGAGGCCGTGGCTGACCTGCAGCTTAGCCTCGATGCGGTGCGCGAGGTCAGCGAAGAGATGGGCCTTAAACTGTGGGCGTCCGGCGGCCACCCCTTCTCCGATTACCGCCTCAACCCCGTCTCCACCAAAGAGACCTACGCGGAGATCATCAACCGCACCCGCTACTGGGGCCAGCAGATGCTGCTGTGGGGAGTCCACGTCCACGTGGGTATCTCCCATGAGGACCGCGTGTGGCCCATCATCAACGCTCTGATGACCAAGTACCCGCACCTGCTGGCCATCTCCGGATCCTCCCCGGGATGGGAGGGACTAGATACCGGCTACGCGTCGAACCGCACCATGCTATACCAGCAGCTTCCCACCGCGGGCATGCCGTACCAGTTCGGTAGCTGGGGCGAGTGGCAGGCCTACATGCGGGATCAGGCCATCTCCGGCGTGATTAACCACACCGGGTCCATGCATTTCGATATCCGCCCGGCGTCCAAGTGGGGCACCGTGGAGGTCCGCATCTCCGACGCCACCACCAACCTGCGCGAGCTATCCGCCATTGTGGCGCTCACCCACTGCCTTGTGGTGCATTTTGACCGCATGATTGACCGCGGCGAAGAGCTTCCCACGCTGCAGCCGTGGCATGTCGCGGAAAATAAGTGGCGCGGCGCCCGCTACGGCATGGACGCCCTGGTCATCACCTCCCGCGAGACCGACGAGCGCTGGGTCAAAGACGAGCTTGCCGACCTCATGGTGGAGCTTGCCCCGCTGGCCGAGGAGCTAGGCTGCGCCGATGAACTCCAGCTCATCCGCGAAATCATCGACCGCGGCGCCGCCTATGAGCGCCAGCGCGGCCTCTTCGAAGAAACCGGTGACTGGAAGGCCGTGGTGGACCAGACCTGCCGGGAGATGGTGGAGCTCAGGCCGCTGCGCTAGCCGGTCCCGGCGCAGCCGTGGTGGCCGATGCAACAATCTCGTTCGATCGGGCCTAAAACGCGGCGGGTTTGGGGGAGAACGAACGCGATTGTTGCGGGTTTGACCCACTCCTCCTCATTCCTCGAATCCCGGGCCGGTCCAGCCGTCCCGATGAAGCGGCGCGAGGACCCAGTGCCAACGCCAGACGGGGCCGTGGACCTTAGCGCCCAGATCTGGGCTGCCCACGGAGGATATCTGTTCAACAACATCGGCCAGGTGGTGCTTGATGCAGCTGCCGGTATAGCGCAGCACCGTGTAGCCGCGCAGGGTGGCATCATTGGATTTCCAATGGTCCCGGATCAACGTGTCCCGCTGGCTATGGAACTGGAAGCCATCAATTTCCACCGCCACCTTGAGCCGGGGTATAACCGCGTCCCAGAAATACGGGCCTATCTGCTTGTTGGTCTCCACGGTCAAACCGCGTTGGCGAAGCGCCTTGACTAAGGCGCGCTCCGGGACGCTGTCAGAGCCTATCGAGGCGGTGCCCAGCAGCTTTCTAGTCCGCGCCGGGAGGCGCTTGATGCCGCTTAGCTCCTGCTCAAGCCGCTGCCTTCCCCTGCGCCCGGAGTATGCGTGTTCCAGCAGCGCGATGGCCTCCGGCTCCTGGAGAAAATCAACGGCCAGCACCGGGATGTGGCACCTCAGCGCGCCTATCCGCGTGAAGTCCATCTGCTTGCATCGTGAGACTGAGAAGTACGCGGAGCGCGGCATTCCGGTACTTGAAGTGACATCGAGCGGAAAGCTAATGGGCTGGCCCATGTGCAATCGCCGGGCGGTTTCTGCGGTAAAGACGCTGCGCGGCCAACGCTTCATCACCAGGGCAGCGAGCTCCGAAGGCGTCGGCTCGCGCCGGAGGTAGAAGCCCGGCGCGATTTTCACGATTTTCCCCTGGGCCGCGAGGCGCGAAATCTGCGAACGCGAAAGTCCGGTAACAACAAGCTCGTCCATGAAAGGCCCCCGATACTCGCAATCCGCCCGGTAACCCCTCACCGGGCGCTAAAAGTGCAACAATCTCGTTCGATTATGCCACGATCCGCCGGTTCGAGGGGCGGATCGAACGCAATTGTTGCGCGGCGTGACGCGCGCGCCCATCCCGCGCGCCCGCACCCGGGCTAGAGCTTCGGGCGGTTTTCCTTCTTCCGCGAGCTCGTGCCGCCGGGCCGGTCGTTGCGGGACATGTCCTCCTTTTTGCCGTAGAGGCCCTCGCGGCGGGCCACTCGGGACAGGCGCTGACCGGTGACCGGGGAGGTGATCATGGCAAAGAGGACGAGCAGGACCAAAAAGCCGATGTCGCTGCGCTCGGCCACGCCGAAGGACTCGGAGCCGGTGACGCGGATCAAAGCGCCCAGGATCATGAAGATGAGGCCCGTGGTCTGCGGCTTGGTGACCGCGTGGACCCTGGACATGGTGTCTTTGAAGCGGGCCACGCCCACGGCCGCGGTCAGCACGAAAACCGCGCCCAGCACTATGAGGATGAGGGAGATGACATCTGCGATGAAAGCGTAGGTCATTAGTTATCCCTCCTCCTGAACCTGGTGACGGACACGGTCGAGATGAACCCCAGCAGGGCCACCACGATCATGGCGTTGACCACGGTCGTGTTGAGCGACCAGCAGATGTAGACGGCCATGGCGCACTGGAAAATGGCGACGAAGCAGTCCATGCCCACCAGGCGGTCCAGGGAGTTGGGGCCCACGACGATGCGCCAGGTGATGATGAAAAAAGACACCATCATAAGTGCCGCGGCGAAGGTGAGGATGCCGTTATAGATGACCGGATCCATTAGCGTGGCCTCCTTTCAAAGATGCCAATCATTGCGCGTTCGAGTTGGCGCACGTGGTTGATTTCGCGTTCAATGTCCGCCTCCGTTGTGGCGTGGAGGACGTGGATGGTGAGCATGCGGTTGGCGATGTCAATGTCGCTGACCGCGCCGCCCGGCTGCAGGTTGTAGAAGGTCACGGCGAGGGAGAGGATGAATTCGTTCTCCACGCGCATCGGCACCTTCAGGATGGCGGTCTTCTCCATCGGGCCCGGCCGCACGGCCAGCCAGCCCACCTTGACGGAGGCGACCATTAAGTCCCACAGCCAGTGCAGGGAAAACAGCGCCAGCCGGCCCCAGCTCACGGTCACCCCGGCCACGGGCATGGCGGGCAGCGGCAGCAGGAGGACCACGGCGAGGCCCACGGCGATTCCGCCCACCAAGTTGGCGATGGTGATTTCCCCCATGAGCATCACCCACATGATGACGATCCAGGTAATAAACCATGGGCGGAAGCGGTTTTTGAAGCCGTTGAAACGCTCGGCCGAAACTTTACGCAGTGGCATTAGCGCACCTCCGGTTCTGCGGTTGGCTCACTGGACGCCGCCTCTTCCGACGTCTTCTCCGGCGCCGTCTCCTCTGGCGCCGTGGTTACCGGCGCCGTGGATACCGCTGGAGCCGGGTCCGGTAGCGGCGCGTTGCGCTGCTCGATGGAATCCGCCCCGCCCTCGTAGCGTTCCTTCTGGTCCAGGTGGCGGGTTGGGTTATCGGCGGAATCCCCCAGTACGGCGTACTGGTAGATGGATGTGTCCTGGGCGGACTCGGCCGCGCGCGAGGTCACGCCGGAGATGGGGCCGGCCAGCAGGGAAATGCTGGTGGAGGCGGCCACCAGGGTGACGGTGGAGGCGACCATGCCGAATGGCAGGCGGCCTACGTCGGCGCGCTCTTCGAGCTCGATCTCCTCGGTGACGTCGGACAGCAGGGATGGGCGGGCGATGGCCACGTTGCCCTCGGGGGCGTCCGCGCGGTCACGCAAGAAGCCCTTGGCCCACACCAGCACCATGACGTACAGGGTCAGCAGGGAGGTCACCACCGCGCCGGCGATGAGCACCCACGCCATCCAGCTGCCCTCATTGGCGCCGGCCTGCAGGAGCATGACTTTGCCCAGGAAGCCGGAAAATGGCGGGAGGCCGCCCAGATTCATGGCCGGGATGAAGTACAAAATCGCGATGAGCGGCGCGTAGTACAGCAGCGAGCCCAGCCTGCGCAGGGAGGACGTGCCCGCCTGGCGCTCGATGAGCCCCACCACCAGAAATAGCGTGGTCTGGACCAGGATGTGGTGGATGGCGTAGAAGATGGCGCCGGATAGGCCCTGGGCGGTGCCCAAGGCCACGCCGAAGATCATGTAGCCGATGTGGCTGACCAGGGTGAAGGATAAGAGGCGCTTGACATCGGATTGCGCAATGGCGCCTAGGATACCGATGATCATGGTGGCCAGCGCCACCCACATCAGCATGGTGTCTAGGCTGCCATCGGTAAACACGGAGGAGCGCATGCGGATGATCGCGTAGACACCCACCTTGGTCAGCAGGCCGGCGAAGACCGCGGTGACCAGGGATGGAGCGGTGGGGTAGGAGTCCGGCAGCCACGCGTCGAGTGGGACCACGGCCGCCTTGATGCCAAAGGCCACGAGGAGCACGCCGAAGATGGCGGTGCGGGTGCCTTCCGGGATGTCCTCCATGCGCATGCCCACTTGCGCCATGTTCACGGTGCCCACGGCGGCGTAGACCAGGCCGAGGGCGAAGAGGAAGATCATGGAGGAGGCCATGGACACCATGACGTAGCCCACGCCGGCGCGCACTCGGGCGGGGGAGGCGCCGACGGTGAGCAGGACGTAGGACGCCACGAGGAAGATCTCGAAGCCCACGTAGAGGTTAAACAGGTCCCCGGCCAGGAAGGACACGTTCACGCCCATGGTCAGCAGCATGTACGTGGGGATAAAGACGGCCACGGGCTCATCCTTGTCACCATCGCGCACGCCCTGCGCGATGCCGAACCACATCACGCAGAAGAGCACCACGGAAGAGGTGAACATCACCGCGGAGGACAGGCGGTCCGCCACGAGCGTGATGCCCACCGGGGCGTCCCACCCGCCCACCTGCAGGGTCTGGATGCCCTCATAATCGGCGATGATGATAAGCGTTGCGGAGACCGCGGCCGTGGCCAGGAGGGAGAAGAACGCTACCCGGCTCTGCACGGCCGGCATCTTGACAAAGAGCATGGCCACGGCGGCGGCCAGCGCGGGGATGAGGACCGGCAGCGGGATCAAAAATCCCACGGACGGCAGGACAAAGGCCGCAAAGTCACGGAATACTTCAGTCATCCTGCGCCCCCTTTACTGGTTTCTCGAAGAACTGGGGACCAAAGGCGTCACCCTCTTTTGTGGCTTTGCCGGTGCTGGGATCGCTGGTCGCGTCATAGTCGGGGGCGGACGCCGCCGCACCCGGGCGGTTGGCGGTGGCCGCGATGGCCTTAATTGCCGCATCCTCGGCGTCATCCTCAATAACGTCCGCGGTGCGGTAGCGGTACTGGCGGTAGGCCAGGGTCAGGATGAAGGCGGTCATGGCCATGGCGATGACAATCGCGGTCAGGATCATGGCCTGGGCCAGCGGATCGGCAATCTGCTCGCCGTACTGCTCTGTCTCCCGTCCCATCACCGGGGGCGAGCCCGCCGGGCCGCCGGCCTGGAGGATGAGCAGGTTGGCGCCGTTGCCGATGAGCAAGATGCCGAGGAGCATCTTGGTCATGGCCCGGTCTAGCATCAGGTACACACCACTGGAGATCAAAGCGGCGGTGGCCAGGAGCAACATGAGGTTGGCTTCCATTTACTTCTCCTCTCTCGGATGGTCCCTGTGGTCATGGTCTGTGTGTTCGGTTACCGGCGATTTTGCGGCCGTGGGGGCGGGGGCCGCGCCGCCATCGCCGGGCGCCGGTGGGTCGGCGCTGGCTTCCTTGGCGGCGGCGTTGGAGGCGGCGGCTTCGGCGGCGGCCTTTTCCGCGGCGACCTCGGCAGTGCCCTTGGCGCGGCCGGGGACCTGCTTCTTTTCGCCCGTGGACTTGCGCGCCTCCGCTTGGGCGGCGACCTTGGCCTTGACGCCGGCCTTGGCTTTTGCCCTGGCCTCCTTGGCGGCGGCCTCCTTCTGGCGCTGCTTGCGCTGGAGGGAGCGCGCGCGGTCACGGGCGCGCTGCTTACGGACCTCTTCTTCCTCATCGAGCTTGCCGCCCAAGGAATGGAGGATGTAGAGCGTGAGGCCCACGACGATCATGTACACGCCGGCGTCGAAAATCAGCGCGGAAGGCAGGGAGACATCACCGATCAACGGCACCGAGACCTTGGTGTACGCGGTGGACAGCGGCGGCTGCCCCAGCAACATGGGCCACACCACGGACGCGGTGGACGTAATCAGCCCCACCGCCATCACGCGGCCGCCGTCCAATGGCAGCGCCTCATCGAGTTCGGCGCGGCCACCGGCCAGGTAGCGCAGCGTCAACGCCAGCGCCGCAACGAGGCCGCCGGCAAAGCCGCCGCCCGGCGCATTGTGGCCGGCGAAGAAGAAGTAGATGCTCAACACCATCATGGACGGGAAGAGCACGCGGGTGGCCACGTCCACCTTGAGGGAACGGTTGAGCTGCTGCTCGGTCTCCACGCCGGCGGCCAGCCAGCGGCGCCCGGTCACGCGCAGGGTTGGGCGGCGGGAGGAACGGGTAAAGGACTGGGTGCGGAAGATGAGGGAGGCCACGCCGATGCCGGCGATGACCAAGACGGTGATTTCGCCGAAGGTATCCCACGCGCGGATATCGACGAGCAGTACGTTGACCGCGTTGGCGCCGTGGCCAATCTCCTTGGCCAAATCCGGCATGTAGACGGAGATGGGCTCGGCCACGCGCGCGTTGATGGCGAACATGCCAAGGATGGCGATGACCACGCCGGTGGCTACGGACAGCCAGGCGCGCAGCCGGTTGGTTTTGGGATCTTGGCGCCATTCCACGTTGGCCGGCATCTTGCGCAGCACGAGCATGAACAGCACCATGATGATGGTCTCCACCAACAGCTGCGTCAGCGCGAGGTCCGGCGCGCCGTGGAGCGCAAAGACGGCGGCCAGGCTGTATCCGGAAATGCCCACCACGATGACGGCGGAGAGGCGGTTTTGGATGGCCGTGGTGGCGATGGCCGCGATGATCATGACCATTGCCGCGATGGCCTGCCACGGGCTTTCCGCCACGATCATGCGCACGTTGGTGAGATCACCGGTGATGATTGCCACCAGCGACAAGATGATGAGGCACAGGAAGATGACGGTGAGGTTGAGCTGCAGGGAACCGCGCTGCGTGGAGGCCGTGGTGTGCAGGGAGAGGGTGCGCAGGCCGGAGATGACGCCGTCATAGGCGTTGTCCGCCGAACCCAGGGCCGGGTATTCAAACTGGGCCTTGGCGATGAGCTGGCGCTGCCAGTGGACCAAGATACCGGCGAGGACGATGAACGTGGAGATGGCCAGCGGGATGGTGAATCCGTGCCACAGCGCCAGGTAGGTCTCCTCCGCGCCAACCTCGGCAGGTACGCCGAAGACGTTATCCAGGTGCTGGTTGATGGCCAGGGACAGCGGCTGCGGGAACACGCCGAAGGCCACCGTCAGGGCGGTGAGGGCGGCCGGGGCGCCCCACAGCAGCGGGCCGATGTGGTGCATCTGTTCCACGGCCTCGGAGGTCTGTCCTGCATAGGGATGGTCCCCGCGCTTGAGCGCGAAGGCGCCCCACAAAAAGCGCAGGGCGTAGGCCATGGTCAAGATGGAGCCGAGGACGATGACCACCAGCATCATGTTGCGCGGCATGCCCACGAGCAGCTGTTCATGCAGGACGGATTCTAAGACCGCTTCCTTGGCGACGAAGCCAAACAGCGGGGGAATGCCCGCCATGGACAGGGCGGAGATGATCGCCAGCGCGTAGATTAGCGGTTGCTTGCGGCCTAAGCCGGAAAGCTTCTGGATATCGCGGGTGCCCGAGGTGTGGTCGATGGCGCCCACGATCATAAACAGCGTGGCCTTGAACAGCGAGTGGGCGAAGGTCAACGCCAGGCCCGCCAGCATGGCCTCGCGGGAGCCGATGGCCACCACGGCGGTGATAAATCCCAGCTGGGAGACCGTGCCGTAGGCCAGGATGAGCTTGAGATCCTTTTGCTTGAGCGCCATCCAGCCGCCCAGCAGCATCGTAAACAGGCCCAGCGGGATGATCACCATGTGCCACGCGGAGATCAGGTTGAACTCCGGGGCCAGACGGGCGACCAGGTAGATTCCGGCCTTGACCATCGCCGCGGAGTGCAGGTAGGCGGAGACCGGGGTGGGAGCGGCCATGGCGCCCGGCAGCCAGAAGTGCGCCGGGACAATCGCGGACTTGGTTAGCGCGCCGCAGAGGATGAGGACGATTGCCGCCGTGACGTACGGCGTGATGGCGATTTCCTGGAAGGCCTCGATGCCGCTTAGGGTCCACACGCCGGTCTGGCGTCCGAATAGGACGATGCCCACCAGCATGGCTAGGCCGCCTAAGACGGTGACCATGAAGGCCTGGGTGGCGGCGCGGCGGGAGGAGGCGCGCTCGCCGTAGTAGCTGACCAGCATGAAAGACAGCAGGGACGTGATCTCCCAAAAGACGTACATCAAGAGGAAGGAATCTGACGTCACCAGGCCGTACATGGCCATGCAAAAGCCCACCATCTGGGCGCCGAAGATGGTCAGGCGCCGCGGGGTCTTATCAAAATAGCCCCAGCAGTAAATGAGCACCAATGCGCCCACGCCCAGGATAATCAGGCTAAAGAGCCCCGCCAGCGCGTCCAACCTCAGCTCGATGTCGAGGTGCACGGTGGGCATCCACTCGATTGAGGCGGTCAACGCCCGGCCATCTGCGAACGCGCCCGAGGCAAACAGGCTCGCGATCCACGCAAAGCCGGCGGCGGGCACTAGGGATAAAAGCCCAAATGCCGGGCGGCCGAGGTAGTTAATGAGCACCGGGGCGATGATCGTGGTGAGGATCAGTGCGCAAAGCAGAAATAGCACGATAGTAAGCGCTCTCCCATGGGCGAAGGGTGGACGTGGGGCAGGGTTGGGCTACGCCTGGGAGTGTCATCCCTCGCGTTCAAGTGCGTTGAGGAAGAACAACTCCTTCGCTACATCAACGTGCGTGCTGCCCCCAGCGGCAGAACCTTTATGTGCTTTTAATCCCCGGGCCCGCAACCGTTTGCAGATCCGCACCCCGGTACCCGGACGGCCACGTGGGGCCCGCGCGGGTGAGGAAGCGGTGGGGTGAGCAAACGCGTCCCGACCGAAGTTACGTGTCACGGTGTTTCACTGGAAAACACGCATGGGCGTGAAAATTCTGGCGCGCAATCGCGCCGAAAATTTCCGCATCCCCTGCGTTGAGGCAGCGCTATCGCGGCGCGGCCAACATTAAGCCACTGTACTAGCACGCTCCCAAATTTTAAAGGACTATTTGAAATGCTCCGTTATATATAGGGTCATTTCGGCCCGGGCGCTCAGCCCGTTAACCCCGCGGCTTTTGGCCGTAGCGCGAGATGAAGAGGGCTTCCGCCTCGGCCATGTGGACAATTTCCTGCGGATCCACGGACTCGTCGGGGGAGTGGATGGCCGCTGAGGTATCCGCCACGCCCAAAAGCGCGATGGCCGCCTCCGGGAAGGCCTCGTGCAGGTCCACGGTCAGCGGGATGGAACCGCCCGTGCCAATTTCGCGCGCCGGGGTGCCGTACGCCTCGGTCAGGCAGTCGCGCAGCAGGTTAAGGCCGCCGGCCTCGGCCTGGTAGCCGGTCGAGGTGTCCTGGATATCCACCTCGAGGCGCGCGCCCCACGGCACGTGCTCGTGGAGGTGGGCGGCGAGCAGCCGCGCGGCATCCTCGGTGCTTAGCCTGTGGCCCTCATCGTCCTTCAGGCGCGGCGGCACGCGCAGGTTGACTTGGGCCGCGGCTTCGGCCGGCACGGCGTTGACCGCCTCCTCGACGGGCGTGGAGCTAAAGCCGGTGACGGTCACGGCCGGGCGGGCCCAGACCGCGTCCGCCACCTCCTCTGCGTCCGGGTGGCCGATGAGCTCGCCGCCTTGGACCACGCCGGCGTCGGACGCGAAACGCTCCGGGTCGTAGCCCGCGCCGTGCCAGTGGCCCGTGCAGTCGATGCCGTCGATGCGCGTGCGGCCCTCCTCATCGCGCAGGGAATCCAGCGTGCGCATCAGCGCCGCGGTGGCATCCGGCGCCACCCCGCCGAACTTGCCCGAGTGCGCCGGCGAGGTCAGCGTCTGGCACCTCACGCGGATCTGTGCCGAGCCCCGAAGCAGCGTCACCAGGCACGGCAGCCCCGGCGCCGCGTTGCCCGTATCCGCCACGATGATGGCGTCCGCGGCAAACAACTCCGGCCGCTTGGCCAGCAGATCGTGCAGGCCCTCGCCGCCGTTTTCCTCCGAGCCCTCGATGAGCACCCTGATTCCGGTATCCACCCGGTCCAGCGGGCCGAGCCGGCGCAGGGCCTCCAGGTGCATGGCGATATTGCCCTTGCAGTCAGCCGTGCCGCGGCCGTGCCAGCGGGCCGAACCATCCTCGCGGGTCCGCTGGGTTAGCGTGAGCGGATCCTGCTCCCATTCGCCGCGCTCACCGGCGGGGACCACGTCATGGTGCGCGTACAAAAGCACCGTCGGCGCGCCGTTGACCGCCGGCTTAGCCCCCACGAGGGCCACCGACTCATCGACGCACTCTATCCTTTCCAGCTCAATGCCCAGGCGTGAGAAAGCGCCGACTATCCAGTCCACATTGGACTCATAATCGGCGCGCAGGGCGGGATCCCCGTGCACGGAGTGGTAGGCGACCATCGCCGCCAGGTCATCCCAGATGCGGGCCAGCGGCGCCCCAAGCGCCGGCGCCTGGGGCGTGGAAGAAGGAGTGGAGGAAGCGGAAGTCATAGTAACTACCGTAGCGAATCACCGCGCGGCCCGGCCCGCATTGCTCCCGGTCGTAAATCCCGGTCGTAAATCCCGGTCGTAAATCCCGGGTTTAACTCCCGGATTTACCCCGTAAGACTTATTTCCCGAAGCGCGAGAGGAACAGCGCCTCGGTCATGGCGATGTGCTCAATCTCGGACGGATCCACGGACTCGTTGGGGGAGTGGATGGTGGCCTTTGGCTCCTCGACGCCAAATAGCGCGATCTCCGCGTCGGGGTGGGCCTCCTGCAGCTCCACGGTCAGCGGGATAGAGCCGCCCATGCCCATCTGCACGGTCTCTTTGCCGTAGGCTTCCGCCAGGCACTGGGAGAGCAGCTGTGCCGCCGGCTTGGTGGGGTCAGCGGTAAAGCCGCGGTTGGCGTCGCGGATTTCCACCTCTACCTGGGCGCCCCAAGGAGTGTGGGCGCGGATGTGATCTTCCACCTTGACCGCTACCTCGGCCGGGTCCATGTGCGCCGGCACGCGCAGGTTGAGGTTGGCGGATGCCACCGGCGGGATGGCGTTGACGGCCTTGTCCACCGGCGTGGAGGAAAAACCGGTCACGGTCAGCGCCGGGCGGGCCCAGAGGAAGTCCGCAATCTCATCGCCGTCCTCGCCCAGGATCTCCGAGCCCTCCAGCAGGAGGGCGTCCCCGCGGAACGCCTCGCGGTCATAGCCCAGCCCCGGCCACGTGCCGGCGCAGTCCACGCCGTCGATGACGGTGCGGCCGTGCTCATCGGTCAGGGAATCCAGCGCGCGCATCAGGGCCTTGACCGCGTCCGGGGCCGCGCCGCCGAACTGGCCGGAGTGGACGCCGGCCTCGAGCGTGCGCATGGTGACCTTGATCTGTGCGCCGCCGCGCAGCGCCGTGGTCAGGGTTGGCTGGCCCACGGCGACGTTGCCGGCGTCGGCGATGAGGATGGCGTCCGCGGCAAAGAGCTCCGGGCGCTCCTTAATAAGGGTGGACAGGCCCTCGCCGCCGCACTCCTCGGTGCCCTCGATGAGCACCTTGATGGTCGCGGTGGTCCCGCCCAGCTGCTCCAGCGCGCGCAGCGCGGCTAGGTGCATGACCAGGTTGCCCTTGCAATCCGCCGCGCCGCGGCCGTGCCAGCGCCCGTCGCGTTCGGTCAGTTCAAACGGGCTATTGGTCCACGCGTCCAGGTTGCCGGCCGGCACCACGTCATAGTGGGAGTACAGCAGCACCGTTGGCGCCCCTTCTTCGCCGGTGCGCTCGCCGATAAGCGTTAGCGATCCATCCACGGTCTTGATGGCCTCGAGTTCCACGCCGGCCTCGGCGAAGGCCTTTTGCACCCACTCGGCGGCGGCGGTGCATTCTCCGGCTAGCGCCGGGTCGCTGCCCACGGAGTTAAAGGACACAATCTCCTTGAGCTGTTCGAAGATGCGGGGGCGGTCATTGCGGACGGTGTCGATGCTAAAAGTCATGTTCCCCAATCTACCCGCATCCCCATAATCTACCCGCATCCCCATCCCATAGCATGAGAGGCACCGGCGGTCGCCGAAGTCCACTATCCCTTACCACCCTTACCGCCCCCACCGCGCGTTCCGCCCTGATCGCTAACAGGGTGCGCGCCTTTTGCTCACACGAGGCGGAAAATCTTGCACTCGCCCTACTCGAGTGCCAGAATGGTCCTAGCACTCGCACGAGGCAAGTGCCAGAATCTTTCTTTCATGGTTGAGGCTGACCCACACTCGCCAGCCATGCCGTCGCGGGCGTCCATGAAAGTGCAGACGTGAGTGTCGTCCTAAACGAATTTAAGGAGCACAAACACATGGCAAAGATCATCGCCTTTGATGAGGAGGCCCGCCGCGGTCTCGAGCGTGGCCTGAACCAGCTGGCTGACGCCGTCAAGGTAACCCTCGGCCCTAAGGGTCGCAACGTAGTCCTGGAGAAGTCCTGGGGCGCGCCGACCATCACCAACGATGGTGTGTCCATCGCCCGTGAAATCGAGCTTGAGGATCCGTACGAGAAGATCGGCGCAGAGCTGGTCAAGGAAGTAGCCAAGAAGACTGATGATGTTGCCGGTGACGGCACCACCACCGCTACCGTCCTGGCCCAGGCGCTGGTCCGCGAGGGCCTGCGCAATGTTGCCGCCGGTTCCAACCCAATGGGCATCAAGCGCGGCATCGAGTCCGCCACCAAGGCCGTAGTTGAGTCCCTGCTGTCTTCCGCTAAGGAAGTAGAGACCCAGGAAGAGATTGCCACCACCGCGGGCATCTCCGCCGCCGACCCGGCCATCGGCGAGAAGATCGCCGAGGCAATGTACGCCGTAGGCAACGGCCAGGTCAATAAGGATTCCGTCATCACCGTTGAGGAGTCCAACACCTTCGGCGTGGACCTGGAAGTTACTGAGGGTATGCGCTTCGATAAGGGCTACATCTCCGGCTACTTCGCTACTGACATGGAGCGCCAGGAGGCAGTCCTGGAGGATCCGTACATCCTGTTCGCTTCCCAGAAGATCTCCAACATCAAGGACCTGGTTCCTCTGCTGGAGAAGGTCATGCAGTCCGGCAAGCCGCTGCTGATTGTCGCCGAGGACGTTGAGGGTGAGGCACTGTCCACCCTCGTTGTTAACAAGATCCGCGGCACCTTCAAGTCCGTTGCCGTTAAGGCACCGGGCTTCGGCGACCGCCGCAAGGCTACCCTGCAGGATATGGCCATCCTGACCGGTGGCCAGGTTATCTCCGAAGAGGTTGGCCTTTCCCTTGAGACCGCCGAGCTGGAGTTCCTGGGCCAGGCACGCAAGGTAGTTGTCACCAAGGATGACACCACCATCGTTCAGGGTGCTGGCAACCAGGAGCAGATTGACGGCCGCATCAAGCAGATCCGCGCCGAGATCGCCGGCTCCGACTCCGAGTATGACAAGGAGAAGCTGCAGGAGCGCCTGGCTAAGCTGGCCGGCGGCGTTGCAGTCCTGAAGGTCGGCGCCGCTACTGAGGTTGAGCTCAAGGAGCGCAAGCACCGCATTGAGGACGCCGTGCGCAACGCTAAGGCTGCCGTGGAAGAGGGCATCGTTGCCGGCGGTGGCGTAGCGCTGCTGCAGGCCGCATCCGCCCTGGATTCCCTGTCTGAGCTTTCCGGCGATGAGGCTACCGGCGTCAAGATTGTCCGTGAGGCACTCTCTGCTCCGCTGAAGCAGATTGCCCACAACGCCGGCCTGGAGCCTGGCGTGGTTGCTGACAAGGTTGCCTCCCTGCCGGCTGGCCAGGGCCTCAACGCCGCCACCGGTGAGTACGTTGACCTTATGGCCGCGGGCATTAACGACCCAGTGAAGGTGACCCGCTCTGCTCTGCAGAACGCCGCCTCCATTGCGGCCCTGTTCCTGACCACCGAGGCCGTCGTGGCTGACAAGCCACAGCCTGCCGGCGCTTCCGCTATGCCTGATGCTGAGGGCATGGGCGGCATGGGCTTCTAATAGCCCCTCCGCGCTAGCTTAAACCCGCTGCAGCCTTTTTGCTGTGGCGGGTTTACTTGATCCCGGACCGCCCCAGAATTCAGCGCCGTACTGCGCTTTCAGCCGACGCCGCCCCGCTAGTTATGTCCAAAAACTATCGCTCAACCGCCCCGCCTCGAGCTCCCTCAAGCCCCAAAATCACCCCCACAAGGGGGACAGATTCGGAAATCTTTAATGACATTATTTTCTCAGTTAAATTTGAGACCGACGGTATTGATAGCAAACATGAAACAAATTGATTGCCCGCCAGTCCAGCCATCACTGGCGTAAATAGGATAAAGCAAACTCTATTCTAAAGAAAAGCTATATAAAATTTTCCTGAGAGATCCCCGGTGGCATTTTCAATTACGCGGCTTTAGGTAAGGCTGCCCTAAAATGTCTGTTGCACATTCTGGAATATGTGTAAAAATATGTCCTGTGACGCCCCACTGTGTGGCGGTGTTTGCAAGACCAAGTTCACAGCTCTGGCCTCCTAGGGAGTGTCAGGCACTCTTAAGGAGTAAATATGGATATCGCTGTAGTAAAGGCTGCACTTGATGACTTCTCTACCTTTGTAGACAACGCAATTGGCCTTTTCCAGGGCTTCCCTAAGTTCATTCAGGACTTCGCGGACTTCTTTGCGCCTGCATTCGAGACTAAGGATGTAGACGGTGTATCTACTGAAGTTCCAGTTCTGGGTGAGGATAACAAGACGCAGCTGAACAATGGTGAGTATTGGGCTAACCAGACCTCTTCCATCTTCGAGTAGGATAACGCAGCACTAGAAGCTGTAACATTCTCGACCCCTAATACAATCCAACACTGACTTAGGAGTATTCCATGGATACCACCACCGAAAACACCACCACTGCATTCGAGAACATCGAAAACTGGGTAGATTTGTCCTCCGAGGGCCTGATCGGCGAGATCTTCGGTCTGCTGACCAATCTCTCCGACCTCGCTGGCTACGTCAACTCCCTTCTGGGCCTGCTCTAAGAGCAGCTAGCGTTTAAGCGCTAATACGCCATGAGCCCCGTCCTTCGTGGACGGGGCTCATCGCGTTTTCTTTGGGGCGCAGTGGTTGGGTGGTTGTTCGATGCATCGGAGTGTGGTTCCCTATGAACTTCGGCGTTGAGGTGGCGTGGCCTTCGGGCGGGCGGGCCTAGGTGAGTAGGTGTGGCCCGCTGTGTGAAGGGGAAACCCGCGTGAAGTGGCGGGGGTCTTTTGCGCCATGACCTGCGGAGAAAGTGGATTAGTGCGCACTTGGGGGTGATTTTCTCCGGGTGTGGTGCATTGGCAGGACTAAAACGGGGGTGGGGACTAAACTTGATCGCATGGCTGATATTAAAGACGACGAGCTGCCAGTAATCGACCTGGCCAAAACCGAAGGTTACGTGGTTGATGACTCCGACGAGGATGATCCGGCCCTCATCCTTCCAGATGGTTCCCCGGTAGAGACGTGGCGTGAGAACTATCCTTATGACGAGCGGATGACTCGTGATGAGTATGAAACCACCAAGCGCGCGCTGCAGATCGAGCTGCTGAAGTGGCAGAACTGGACCAAGGAAACCGGCCAGCGCCACATCATCCTCTTCGAAGGCCGCGACGCAGCCGGCAAGGGCGGCACCATCAAGCGCTTCAATGAGCACCTCAACCCCCGCGGTGCGCGCACGGTAGCCCTTGAAAAGCCGTCCCCGCGCGAATCCACCTCGTGGTACTTCCAGCGCTACATTCAGCACTTCCCGGCCGGCGGAGAAATCGTCTTCTTTGACCGTTCCTGGTACAACCGCTCCGGCGTCGAGCGCGTCATGGGCTTTTGCACGGAGTCCCAGCACGCGGAGTTCCTGCGTGAGGTGCCAATGCTGGAGAACATGCTTTTGGGCTCCGGTATCTCCCTGACCAAGCTGTGGTTCTCCGTTACCCGCAAGGAGCAGCGCACCCGCTTCGCCATCCGCCAGATTGACCCGGTACGCCAGTGGAAGCTGTCCCCAATGGACCTGGCCTCCCTGGACAAGTGGGATGATTACACCCGCGCCAAGGAGGAGCAGTTCCGCTACACGGATACGGATGAGTCCCCTTGGATCACCATTAAATCCAACGATAAGAAGCGCGCCCGCATCAATGCGATGCGCTACGTTCTGTCCAAGTTTGAATACACCAACAAGGACCACTCCGTGGTTGGTGAGCCGGATGACAGCATCGTCAAGCGTGGCCGGGACGAAATTGGTGACTGAATACCAGCGTTGGCCCGCGCATTGAGGCTCTACTAGTGAGGCGCTAGCAGCGTCGTCGCTAGCGTTGAAGACCCAGCCCCCTGGATACAGGGGGCTGGGTCTTTCTAGATTTGGGTGAGGCGAGTTAATTGATGACCCCAGGGCAGGAGGCTGCTTCTAGCGAGGCTCGATGGGGTTGCCCTGCCACCCCGTGTGCGGCGGGACCTGGTCGCCGCGCATTACCAGGGAACCGGGTGCTACGGTGGCGCCATCGTTGATGCGGGAGGCCGGCAGCGCCACGGAGTGGGCGGCGAGCGTTGCGCCGCGCCCTATGGTCACGGCGTCCAGGCTCATGACCCGGTCCTGGAACAGGTGCGTTTGCACCACGGTGCCGGGGCCCACGGAGGCGCCGTCACCCACGAAGCACAGGTCAGTCTCCGGGAACCAGTAGGTCTCAATCCACGCCCCGCGGCCAACCTTAACGCCCAGGGCGCGCAGCGCCAGGTTTAGTGGCGCATCGCCTAAGGTGTGTGTGAAAAACCACGGCGTGGCCACGGATTCCACGAAGGTGTCCTGCAGCTCGTTGAGCCAGACAAACGGGGACCACAGGGGATGATCGCCGGCGCGGTGCCTGCCCACGCAGACCCACTTCACCGCGATGGTAATGGCCATGGCCAGGGCGCCGGTCAGCATGAGGATGACCCCGCCCAACAGGAAGCCGGCGCCCACGCCGAGGTGCGAAACCGCAAGGTAAATCAGGCCAAGGGCGAAGGCTAGGAGCATCGCAGAGGTCATGGGCGCGAGCAGGCGCATGGTCTCAACCACAGCGCGCAGCACCTTGACCCGGCGGCCGGGATGGTAGGTCAACGCCTCGCCGGAGAGGCCGTCCACGTGGGCCTCGACGCGGCGCATGCGCTCCGGTGGGGAACCCCACCAGTTGGTGCCGCCCTTGGTCTTGCGCGGGGTGGAAGACAGCACCGCCACCAGCGAATTTTTAGCCAGCTTGCGCCCGGCACCCACGATTCCGGAGTTGCCCACGAATGAGCGCTTGCCCACCTTGGCCTGGCCGGCTAGCAGCCAACCGCCGCCGAGTTCGTAACCGCCAACCAGGGTGTCATCGGCAAGAAATGCGCCATCCTTGACCTCCGTGAGGACGGGCACCATCACCGCGGTAGAGATTTCCACGTCCTTGCCAATCGTGGCGCCCAGGGAGCGGAACCAATGCGGGGTCAGCTGGGAGGCATAGATGGGAAATAGCTGGGTGCGGGCCTCATCCATGAGGCGCTCGATGGCCCAGATGCGCCAACCGTTAAAGGAGCGCACGGGGGTCACCCCGGGTTGTAGGCCGATGGATAGCATGCGCACGCCCAACCACGTCTGCGCGGCGTAGAAGATGAAGGAGACCAACGCCCCGAGCGGGGCAAACAAGACCGCGCCGATAAAAGCGTTTCCGCCGGTTCCGGCCACGAGCCCCACGGTAACCAGCACGCCGACCAGCACGGCGATAAACGGCTGCGCGGCCAAAAGCGCCGAGGTAACGCCGTAGATGGGCACCCACCACGCGCGGCGGGCCGGGGGATGATCCGGGAAGCGGTGCTTGGAGCGGCCCACCTTCTGCGCAGGGGAGCCGGACCAGCGCTGCCCATCCTTGACCTTCTTGGCCGCGGTGACCGTGGAGCCGGCCTCAACATGGGCATTGGCACCCACGCGGGCACCGGGCAAAAGGGTTGAGCGCGCGCCAATGCGGGCGCCCTCACCAATCTCGATGGCGCCCACGCGAAGGATGTCCCCATCGAGCCAGTAGCCGGAGAGATCCACCTCCGGCTCAATGGAGGCGTAATCACCCACGGTGAGCAATCCGGTCACGGGCGGCAGGGTGTGGAAGTCCACGCCCTTGCCAATCTGAATCCCAAGAATTCGCGCGTAGTAATTGACCCACGTTGCGCCCGCGATGGAGCGCGATCCGGTGGCATCCGCCCACCGCTCCGCGGCCCACAGCCGCAGGTGCGCTACCCCGCCGCGGCGGTATTCACCCGGGGTGATGCCGTGGGTGAGTACGCGCGCGCCGCACGCGCCCAAGGGGATGCGGCCAATCGGCGTGCAGAAAAGCACTATCAGCACGAAGATAAGCCACCACGGCGTGGTAACGGCCCAGTCCACTCCGCTGGCCGCGGCGATATTCGAGACGGTGAGCAGCCACGTCACCCAACTCGTGGCGGCGACGGTCATGGTGGGTATTTGGATCATCACCTGGCAGACCCGGGCGCGGGCGGGCACGGGCTCAACGCGCCGCGGCTCAGCCTTTTCTGCCGCCGGGCGGGTGTCCGCGTCGATGAGCTCAGCCAGCGAGCCCAGGCGGGGGCGGTCATAGAGATCGCGCACCGCAATGGTGGGGTAGCGCTCACGGATGCGGCCCACGAGGGTTGCGGCCGCCAGGGAGGTTCCCCCGAGTGAGAAAAAGTCAGCGTTGTCATCATGGACGGATATGCCCAAGACGTCCACCCACAATTCCGCGAGCCAGGCCTCCGTCTCATTGAGCCCGTCCGCCTCCACGCCGATTCCGGGCAGCGGCCACGGCAGGGCGGCCTTGTCCACCTTGCCGGAGGTGCGCACGGGCAGTTCCTCCAGGACGCAGATGCGGGGAAGCAGGGCCGCCGGCATGGTCTCCGCCAGCCGCGCGGAAGCCGCCTCGTGGTCAAACCCCACGGCTTCATCCTCGAGGGAGACATACCCCACGAGCACCGATTCACCGCCCGGGGTCTTCTGCACGGCCACCGCGGAGTTATACACATTGGCAAGCGCGGCCACATTGGCCTCCACCTCACCAAGTTCGATGCGGCGCCCGCCAATCTTGACCTGGTCATCCACACGCCCCACGAAGTACAGGCCGTCCTCCTCTAGGCGCACATGGTCACCGGTGCGGTAGGCGCGCTGCCAGCCCATGGATGTGAGCGGCGCGTATTTCTCCGCATCCTTGCCCTCGTCCAGGTATTCGGCCAGGCCCACGCCGCCGATGACCAACTCGCCCACCTGGCCCAGTTGCACCGGGAAGCCCTCTGAGTCAACAACCACCAGGTCCCAGCCGCACAGCGGCAGGCCAATGGAGACCGGCGCGCCGGGCCGCAACTGCTGGCCGCAGGCCACGACGGTGGCCTCCGTGGGGCCGTAAGTATTCCACATCTCGCGCTCCGGGGTGGCCAGGCGGTCGACCAGCTCCTGGGAGCACGCCTCACCGCCAACGATGAGCAGGCGGATATTATCCAGCGCCTCCGCAGGCCACAGCCCGGCCAGGGTGGGGACGGTGGAGACTACCGTGATATCGCGGCGAATCAGCCACGGGCCAAGGTCCATGCCGGAGCGGACCAAGGAACGCGGGGCGGGAACCAGGCAGGCGCCGTGGCCCCAGGCTAGCCACATCTCCTCACAGGAGGCGTCAAAGGCCACGGATAGGCCGGCCAGCACGCGGTCCTCCGGCCCCAACGGGCCGGAGGGGTGATTGGCCAGAAACATCTGGGCCTCGGCATCCACGAACGCCGCGGCGGAGCGGTGGGAGACCGCAACGCCCTTGGGCTTGCCGGTGGATCCGGAGGTAAAGATGATCCAGGCGTGGTCCTCCAGCGTGGGCTCACCGGCCGGGCCCGTAGATGGCTTGAGCATCCGGAAGCCGTCATCCGTGAACACGGCGTTGATTCCCGCCTCACCGAAGACCATATCCGCGCGTTCCTGCGGGTCATCGGCGTCAACCGGCACGTAGGCCGCGCCGGCGGCGATGGTGGCCAGGATGGCCAGGTAGAGGTTGCGCTGGCCGGAGGTCATCCGGATTCCCACGCGGTCACCGCGGCGTACGCCAAGGGAGCGCAGGTTATCCGCCAGGGTTTCTACGTCCGCGATGAGCTCCTCATAGGTCAGGATCTCACCGTCATCAATCGCCGCGGCTTCGGGGAAACGCCGCGCGGTATCCCGGATGATATCCCACAGGGTCCGCGGCGCGGGCGCCTGGTCGCCCAGCAGGTACTGCTCGGGGACGTGGATTATGCCGGCGCCGGGTTGGGCGCGGTACGCCGCTTCCTCGGCGGCCAATTCCGCCGGCGTGGCGGCAAGGGAGTGCTTGCCTGCGCAGTCTTGTGCACCAGTGACGGGCTGGTTCATTGGGACGGGCCCCTTTTTTAAAGTGTTTTAAGCGTCGGCCGTATCACGCTCGGCCAGAATGGCGGTAGCTAACTTGCGCAGGTGTTTCATCTGCTTGGAGGTGGAGTCATTCAGCGCGGACTCCTCAGCCTCGGAGACCAATGCGGCCAAGTCCTTTTGCGCCTTGGTGCCTTTCTTGGTGCTCGCCACGATCTGGCGGCGGCGGTCCTTTGGATCGCGTTCGCGCTTGGCCCATCCGCGGGTCTCCAGGGAATCGATGAGGCGCACCATATCGGAGGCATCAATCGCCAAAATCGCGGACAGATCCGATTGGCACGAAGCCGTGGAGTCCACCAAACAGGTGAGCACCCAATATTCACGCAGGGTGGTCTGCTTTGCGGACAGCGCCTGCTCAACGGCATCGCGCGTGCGGCGGCGCAGGCGGTCCAGCTGGAAGCACGGGGACTCGAGGAGCTGGGTGGGGATTGCGGAGTTGGCATTCGAAGGCATGCCTAAGACAATAACCGCCCAAACGTTAAATATCTAAATAATGGGTGGGTTCCCATCAATGGGGCCGTTATGCCACCGCCGCCCGGGTTTTCTGCCGCCCGGTTTTACGCCACCGCCGCACGCCGGAGTGGTTGGGGCGCGGGCAGTGGATGGGACCAAGGATTGGCGGTTTCGCAGCATAGCGGTAGCCGCCCGCGCCCGCGGGGATTCTCCGCTACCGCCCGTGGCAGTCTCCGTGGCCGTGGCCCATGGTTCGCCGAGGGTGGATGTTTAGTCAATGCTCAGCATCACTCGATGGCCCGTAACGGCACGGGCCTGCCACCCCGGTGGGTTAGCGCTCCATGGGAAGGCCGGCGGCGCGCCAGGCGTCCGTGCCGCCTTCAACGTTGATGACGTCCCAGCCGCGGGACTGCTCCAGGTACTGGCACACCTGGGCGCTGCGCCCGCCGCCCTTGCAGATGACGTAGATCTCCTTGGTGCCATCAAGCTCATCGGCGCGGGCGGGGATCTCCTGCATCGGGATGTGGACCGTGCCGGCCGCGTGATCCTCTGCGTATTCAAAGTCCTCGCGCACATCAACCAGTTGCGCGCCTTCAGGTACTGCGTTTACTGCTACTTCTTTCATACTGCCCACTCTAATGCCTCCCGGTCGCGCATGTAGCAAGCCGCTTCCCACCTGCCGGCCCGGCGGGGCCTGGGGCAACCCGCCCGCGTTAAAAACCCGGCCGGCGGCGGGCGCGCCGCCGCGCCGAATTGGTGCGCCTTTTGGCGGCGGCAGCGCTTGCGGAACAAACTCGCGCCCGCCCAAACGCGGGGCCGATCCAAAAAGGGCCCCGTGCACGCACGGAGCCCTAGGCTTTACGGTGCGTAACTTACACGGCTAGAGCGGGATGCGGGTAGCGGTGTGGGTTACGCGGAAGGCGGGAAGGAGGGGGATTAGCCCTTGTAGCGCTCGATGGAATCCTGGTAGATCTTTACGGCCTCTTCCTTGGTGCCCCAGCCGGAGCCCTGAACTTCCTTGCCCTTTTCCAGGTCCTTGTAGTGGATGAAGAAGTGCTCAATCTCGTCGCGGGTGAACTCAGAGACGTCCTCCAGATCCTGGAAGTCATCGAAGCGTGGGTCATCGAGCACGCACAGCAGCTTGTCATCGCCACCGGCCTCATCGGTCATCTTGAACACGCCAACGATGCGCGCGCGGACGGTAGCGCCCGGGATGACAGGCTCCGGAAGGATGACCAGCGCGTCCATTGGGTCGCCGTCCTCGGCGAGGGTCTCGTCAATGAAACCGTAGTCAGCCGGGTACGCCATTGGCGTAAACAGGTAGCGGTCCAGGTAGAGCTTGCCGGTCTCGTGGTCCACCTCGTACTTGTTGCGGGAACCCTTTGGGATTTCGATGGTTACATCAACGTTCACGAAATAATCCTCCATATAGAGCGTTCTTTGAAAAATCTCCTACAAGCATACCCCTCACACAACTCGGTGTAGGGTGAAGCACCATGAAAAGCAAACATGTGTGGTGGACCGCGGCCTCCGTAGTGACCGCCGCCGCGGTGGCTGGCCTGGCCACCCTGGGCGTGGCCGTGCAGGACATAAACGGCAACCTCACGCATGATCCGGCCCCAACCGTGGCCCACGCCAAACCCGTCATGGTGCCGCTCGCCGCGGGTGGCGCCCCCGACGCGGAGGCCCTTTCGGCGCGCCTGGATAACCTGGCGCGGGACGCCGCGCTGGGCACGCTAGGCGGGCAGGTCATTGACACCACCACCGGCGATGTGGTGTGGGAGCGCGAGGCGGGTACCCCGGCGGTCCCGGCGTCCGCGACCAAGATCCTGACCACCGCGGCGGCCATCCTGAGCCTGGATACGGGCGCGCGCGTTAACACCGAGGTAGTCCGCGGCCCCCAGGACGGCACCGTGGTGATTAAGGCCGCCGGCGATACCTGGATGACGCACGAGCAGCTCGATGACCTCGCGGAGCAAATCACCGCGGCCGGCGGAGCGAGTGCGGTCTACATCGATACCGGCCTGTGGTCCGGTAACACCCAGGCGCCGGCCTGGGACCCGGACAACGTTGATGGCGGATACGTGGCGCCCATGGAACCGGCCATGGCGTACGGCGGCCGCCTGGGCGGCACCGAGGGGGACCTGCCGCGCAGCCACGCCCCGGCCTTGGACGTGGCCAACCTGTTGGCCCAGCGCCTCGGCGCGCAGACCGCGGGCCTTGCCCCGGCGCCGGGGGGAGCGGAGGTGGTGGCCAGCACCCAATCCGCGCCGCTGGCCCAGCGGATGCAGCAGATGGTTAAGCATTCTGACAACGTGGCCGCGGAGGCCATCGGCCGCGAGGTGGCCGCCGCCCAAGGCGCGGAGCCCTCTTTTGCCGGAGCCACGCGGGCCACCCTGGAGACCTTGGCGCGCGCAGGCTTTGATACGGAAGCTACCGTGCTTTCCGATAATTCCGGGCTAAGCACCAACAACCGCATCACCCCGGCGCTGCTGACCAGTGTGGTTTCCCGGGCGGTGACGGATGAGTCCCTGCGCCCCCTGCTGGGCTACCTGCCCGTGGCCGGCGGCGAGGGCACCCTGGCCACCCGCTATTCCACCCAGTCCGGCAAGGGCTACGTGCGCGCCAAGACCGGCTCGCTGACCGGGGTATCCGCCCTGGTGGGCACCGCGGTGGGCAAATCCGGGCACGTCTATGCGTTCTCATTTCTGGTCAATGACGCCGGGGACTTGCTCTCCACCCGCGTGGCCCAGGACGCCCTAGCCAGCGCCCTCACGGAGTTCTAGCCGCCCATGGTTTACCCCTTTTGGCCCAGGACCAGCCCGCACTTTTTGGCCTGCCGCGTGGCGGTGCGCCCCTACCTGAACGGCCAACCCGTCACCGTGGGGCTTTCCGGCGGCGCGGACTCGCTGGCCCTGTGCGCGGCGCTTAGCGCGGAGGGCGCCGAGGTGGAGGCGTTGGTGGTGGATCACGGCCTGCAGGAGGGCTCGGACGCGGTGGCGAACGCCGCGGCGGCCACCGCCCGCGCGCTGGGGGCCACCGCCCGCGTGATTTCCGTGGAGGTGCCTGCACGCGGCTCCATGGAGGCCGCCGCGCGCCGGGTCCGCTACGCCGCCTTGCGGGATGCGGCCGCGGGCAGGGAGGTCTTCATCGCCCACACCGCCGACGACGCCGGCGAGACCCTCCTGCTCAGCGCGCTGCGCGGGCAGGCGGCGGGCCTGGCCCCGCGGGCCGTAATCGAGGGTGCCGCCGTGGTGCGCCCGCTGCTGGGGGTGCGCCGGGCGGATACCGCAGGGGCGTGCGCGGAGCTGGGCTTGGAACCGTGGCGGGACCCGCACAACGAACGCGTGGACTTCCTGCGCGTGGCCCTGCGCAAGGAGGTCATCCCGCGGCTGGGGGAGCTCATTGGCGGCGACGCGGTCCCGGCGCTCGCGCAGGCGGCGGGCAAGCTGGTCGAGGACAACGCGGCCCTGCAGCCCGGCGCCGTCAGCGATGATTGCGCGGTGCTGGCGGGGATGGAGCCGGCGGTCCGGCGCCGCGCGATTGGCCTGTGGCTGCGCGGCCACGGCGTGCTGGTGACCACGGCGGCGGTGGAGGCCATCGCCGCGCTGTGCACCTCGTGGCGGGGCCAGGGGCCGGTGGCCGTCTCCGCGGAGGACCCCACCGCCCGGCAGGGGCGGGTACAGGTACGCCGGGTGGACGGACACCTTCGCATCGAAGGGGCGTGACCGGAGCTTAAACGCCAACCTTAAGGCGCCGTGGCGCCCACGGGGCACACCTGGGGCGGGCCTTGTGGGCTTAAGCGGTTGGATGAACGCCGCGAAGGTGGCAAACTTGGCATGGATTGAAACCCCAATCCCCCATTGCAACACAGAAAGAGCTTGGATAGACCATGGCTTTGCACGATAAGAAGAACTTTGACGTTCCCGCCAACCGCTACGGGAATGACATTGAAGCCATCCTCATCTCCGAAGATGAGTTGAACTCCCGCATCCAGGAGCTGGCTGACAAGGCTTCGGAGCACTACAAGGACACCGAGCAGGATCTGATCATCATCTGCGTGCTCAAGGGTGCCGTGTACTTCGTGACCGACTTTGCGCGCAAGCTGTCCATCCCGTCCGAGGTGGAGTTCATGGCCGTGTCCTCCTACGGCAACTCCACCACGTCCTCCGGCGTGGTGCGCATCCTAAAGGACCTGGACCGTGAGATTGAGGGCCGCGACGTCCTCATCGTGGAGGACATCATCGACTCCGGTTTGACCCTTTCGTGGTTGATGCGCAACCTGCGCAACCGTAATCCTCGTTCGCTGGAAGTGATCACCTTGCTGCGCAAGCCCGAGGTGGTAAAAGCGGACATTGACCTGCTAGAAGTGGGCTTTGACATCCCCAATGAGTTTGTCATTGGATACGGTCTTGACTATGCGGAGCGCTACCGGGACCTGCCATACGTGGGCACCCTTCACCCGGATGTCTATAGCAACAACTAGAATCACGGGGTGATGAAGAACAAAAACATCCTCCGCTACGGCGGCATCGCCGCCCTTGTCCTGATCGCCCTCTACGCGTTTACCTTCTTTTCGGATGATTCCCGCTCCTTCCAGCGGGTGGACACGTCCGTTGCCTTGGAGCAGCTGACTGACCGCAACGTCGCAGAGGCGCAGATTGATGATCGCGAGCAGCAGGTGCGCCTGCAGCTGCGTGAGCCCATCACGGTTGAGGAGCAGGAAGGCGTTGAAGAGGTCATCGCCAAATACCCTGCCCGCGCCTCCGAGCAGATCTTCAACGCGGTTAAGGATTCCGGCGCGGATAAGTACCAGACCAACGTGACCCAGGAGTCCTTCCTGGCGTCCATGCTGGGCTTCCTGCTGCCGATGCTCATCGTCTTCGCCCTGCTGTTCTTCTTCATGTCCCGCATGCAGCAGGGCGCCGGCGGAATGTTTGGCATCGGCGGTTCCCGCGCCAAGGAACTGACCAAGGACATGCCAACCAACACGTTCGCGGACGTGGCCGGCGCGGATGAGGCGGTGGAGGAACTCCACGAGATTAAGGACTTCCTAGAGGATCCAACCCGCTACCACGAGCTGGGCGCCAAGATCCCGCGCGGCGTGCTGCTCTACGGTCCTCCGGGCACCGGTAAGACCCTGCTGGCTCGCGCGGTCGCCGGCGAGGCGGGCGTGCCGTTCTTCTCCATCTCCGGCTCTGACTTCGTTGAGATGTTCGTGGGCGTGGGCGCCTCCCGCGTGCGTGACCTGTTCAAGCAGGCCAAGGAAAACAGCCCGTGCATCATCTTTGTCGATGAGATTGACGCCGTGGGCCGCCAGCGCGGCTCCGGCATGGGCGGCGGCCACGATGAGCGTGAGCAGACCCTCAACCAGCTGCTCGTGGAGATGGACGGCTTCGGTGACCGCGAGGGCGTTATCCTCATCGCCGCCACCAACCGGCCTGACATCCTGGATCCGGCGCTGCTGCGCCCCGGCCGCTTCGACCGCCAGATCCCGGTGACCAACCCCGATCTGGCCGGCCGCGAGCAAATCCTTAAGGTCCACTCCAAGGACAAGCCGCTGGGCAAGGACGTCGACGTGACCCAGCTGGCCAAGCGCACCGCCGGCATGTCCGGCGCCGACCTGGCCAACGTGCTCAACGAGGCCGCGCTGCTGACCGCGCGCATCGGCGGCAACGTGATTACCGCGGACGCGCTGGAAGAAGCCACAGACCGCGTGGTTGGCGGCCCGCGCCGCCAGTCCAAGGTGATCTCCGAGCATGAAAAGAAGGTCACGGCCTACCACGAGGGCGGCCACACTCTCGCCGCATGGGCGCTCAAAGACATCGAGCGCGTCTACAAGGTGACCATCCTGGCCCGCGGCCGCACCGGCGGCCACGCCATGACCGCCCAGGAAGATGACAAGGGCATGTACACCCGCGACGAGCTCTTTGCCCGCCTGGTATTCGCCATGGGCGGACGCGCCGCGGAGGAACTGGTCTTCGGCGCGCCCACCACCGGCGCTTCATCAGACATTGAAAACGCCACCAAGATAGCCCGCGCCATGCTCACCGAATACGGCTTTAGCCCAGACCTGGGGACCGTCAAGTACGGCCAGGAGCAGGGCGATCCGTTCGGCCACGGCGGTGGCGGCGGTGGCGTCATTGAGATGTCTGACGCCGTGGCCGCGCGCATCGATGAGCAGCTTCACTACCTGCTCAACTCCGCCCATCAGCAGGCCTATGACATCCTGGCGGACAACCGTGACTACCTGGACAAGCTGGCCACCGAGCTGCTTGAGAAGGAGACCCTGCGCCGCCCGGACCTTGAGGCCATCTTTGACGGCATCGAGCCGCGCGAGTCCTTTGACGTCTTCCCCAATGAGGATGAGCGCTTCCCGCGCCAGGCCGGCCGCGAACCGGTCAAGACGCCCATCGAGCTGGCCAAGGAGCGCGGCGAGGAACTGCCTAAGCGCATGACCTTGCTGGACGCCACGCGCGCCGCGCGCGCCCGCCGCGAGGAGGCGGAGCGCACCGGCAAGCCCCTGCCCGCGGGCGAGGAGATTGGCTTTAACTTTGGCCAGCACGCCGGCGACTATGTAGGCGATGCGAAGCCGGCCGCAGAGCCCGCCGAGCCAACGCCGCGTGAGGATAAAACTCAGGAAAATCAGGAGCTTGCAAACGCCTGGCGCACCCCTCAGACCCCAGGGAATGAAACGGAGTCCGCGCCGCAGCTGGAGACCCCGGCCGCGCCGGGCCAACCGGCAGAGGTTGACCCGTCCGTGGAGTCTGAGCGCGCCGGGGAGGGCTACTCCGATGCGGCCGCGCCGGAGGCCTCCCGGGAGTACCGCACGGAGGGCTCCGCCCCATCGCAGGCGCCCGCGGATCAAACTTCTCGCGGCGCTAGCGCGCAGGACGCCGAAAATACCCAGGAGATTCCGCGGGTTACGGGTGAGGTTCGCGGCCGCCACCACAAGCCGGAACCGTCCTCCAATGACTGGGCCCCGCCGATCAGCGGCGATACGTCAAAGAATCCATACGCAGCTCATCCAGGTTGGGACCGCTACGGCGACGGTACCGACGCAAAGAAAGACGGCAACGCTCATGACTAAAAAGCAGACACATACCCCGGGCACCTTCGACCAGGCCCGGGCGGAGGCGGCGGTGCGCGAGCTGCTCATCGCGGTGGGTGAGGACCCGGACCGCGAGGGGCTCGTAGAAACTCCGGCGCGAGTGGCCCGCGCCTACGCGGAATGCTTTGCGGGCCTGTACACGGACCCCACCGAGGTGCTGGCCAAGACCTTTGCCGAGGACCATCAGGAATTGGTATTGGTCCGCGACATTCCCATTTATTCCACGTGTGAGCATCACCTGGTGCCGTTCTACGGTAAGGCCCACATTGGCTACATCCCGGGCAAGGAGGGGCACGTCACCGGCCTGTCCAAGTTGGCGCGCCTGGCGGACATGTACGCCAAGCGCCCGCAGGTGCAGGAGCGCCTGACCACCCAAATCGCTGACGCTTTGGTGGAGAAGCTGCACGCGCAGTCCGTCATCGTGGTTCTCGAGTGTGAGCACCTGTGCATGGCGATGCGCGGCATCCGCAAGCCGGGGGCCATGACCACCACGTCCGCGGTTCGCGGCGGTTTTAAGAAGAATCCGGCCTCCCGTGCGGAGGTGCTCAGCCTCATTCGCGGCTAACCTTGAGTGGCATAAGACTACTCGCAAGGATTTAAGGAGCAGGCGCTGCTATGAATCAAGCACGAAGCGTCACGGAACTCACCGTCCCCGGCCGCACGCTGGTCATGGGGATTGTCAACGTCACGGAGGATTCCTTCTCCGATGGCGGAAAGTACCTGGAGCCTGAAGCCGCGCTGGCGCAGGCGCATTCATTGGTGGCCGCGGGTGCGGACATCATCGACGTAGGTGGCGAATCAACCCGCCCGGGGGCAACCCGCGTGGCCGGCGAGGTGGAGGCCTGCCGGGTGGTTCCGGTTATTGAGGCCCTGCATAAAGAGGGCATCCGCACGTCCGTGGACACCATGCGCGCGTCCGTCGCCGCCGCCGCGGCGGAAGCCGGCGTTGACATGATCAATGACGTCTCCGGCGGTTTGGCCGATTATGACATGTACCGCGTCATGGCGGAGGCCGGCGTTCCGGTGTGCCTGATGCACTGGCGCACGGTGCAATTCGGCGATGCGGCCGGCGCCGCGGACCACGGCGGTGACGTGGTCAAGGATGTCCACGATCAGCTCCAGCGCCTGGCGGATAACGCCCTGGCGGCCGGCGTGGAGGGCCACAACATTGTTGTGGATCCGGGCCTGGGCTTTGCCAAGACGCCCCAGGACAATTGGGCGCTTCTTCATGCGCTCCCCGAATTCATCGGTGGCGAGTACCCGGTGCTGGTGGGGGCCTCCCGCAAGCGCTTCCTGGCCGCCATCCGCGCCGACCGCGGCGTGGAATCAACCCCGACCCTCGCCGATCCGGCCACCGCCGCGGTCACGGCCCTGTCCGCGCACATGGGTGCCTGGGGCGTGCGCGTCCACGAGGTGGCGGTATCCCGCGACGCCGTGGACGTGGCCGCAGCCTGGCACCAGGGCGCCGAGTTTAAGAGCCCGGAAGCGCAGACCCCGCACCGGGGAGGGCAGTAATGGCGGATCGCATCGAGTTGACCGGGCTGAGCTGCTACGGCTATCACGGCGTCTTTCCCGAGGAAAAGCGTGAGGGCCAGCCCTTCATCGTGGACGTGACCTGCTGGCTTGATTTCACTGAGGCCGCGGCCGACGATGACTTGACCAAGACCATCAACTACGCCGAGCTGGCGGACCTAGCCGCGAACATCGTCGAGGGGCCGTCCCGCGACCTGATCGAGGCAGTGGCGGCGCAGGTGGCCGACGCCTGCATGGGTTCCTTCGAAGAGCTGCTGGCGATTGAGGTAACAATCCACAAGCCGCAGGCGCCAATCCCGCGCACCTTCGAGGACGTGGCCGTGGTGGCCCGCCGCTCTCGTTCCGGCGGCCGCGGGCGCAGCGCCGTGAGCGTAGTAGACGCCCAGCACAACAAGTAGGAAGGCCAGAGCTAGATGATCCGCGCCGTGCTGTCCATCGGCTCCAATATGGATGACCGCCTCCAGCTGCTGGCCACCGTGGCCAAGGAATTTAAGTCCGAAACCGTGGCATTCTCACCCGTCTACGCCACCCCGCCGTGGGGCGTGGAGGACCAGGATGAGTTCTTAAACGCGGCGCTTATCGTGGACGTGGATTGCACGCCGCTGGAGCTGCTGCGCCGGGGCCAGGGCTTGGAGGAGGCCGCCGAGCGCGTGCGCTTAAGGCACTGGGGGCCCCGCACCCTCGACGTGGACGTGGTTCAGGTCCGGGACTTAGAAACCGGCCGGGAGATAACGTCAACCGATCCGGTGCTGACCCTGCCGCATCCGTACTCACACCAACGGGCCTTTGTGCTTGTCCCGTGGCTGGCCATCGAGCCGGACGCGCGGCTCGGGGGCGCCCCCGCAACGCAGTGGTTGGCAGCCATCGACCAGGATGAGATCGCCGGGGTGCGCGAACTGGGCAGCCTGGAGGAGCTGCTAGCCGGGCAGCGGGGAACGGGGGTGGGCCATGACTAAGACGTCCATTGCGGGGCTCGTGGGCACCGCGGTATTCATGGCGCTGGCGGCGTTGATCTTGACCTCGCGGTTCTACGGGATCATGCAGTCCATCCCGCCCACGGTGTCCGTCACGCTGTGGATCATGACCGTCATCTGCGGGGTGCTGGCGTGGAAGGTCTACCAGGCTAAAAAGGATGACGCCCACGGCATTGGCCTTGATAATTCCCAGCTCAATCCCATGACGGTTACCCAGTTCATGCTGGTGGGCAAGGCCTCGGCGTGGACCGGCGCAATCGTGGGCGGCGCGTACACCGGGATGGCCGCCTACGTGGTTATGAACTCTTCGCAGCTGGTCGCGGCGCAGGAGGATGTCTTTGGTGTGGTGACCTCCGCGCTGGGTGGCGCGGCGCTGTCCGTGGCGGGCGTGATCCTTGAGCGACACTGCCAAGTCCCGCCTACCAGTGACGGCTCCCACGCGTTAGGGTAGAGGACATGACTGAGCAGAATCCGGTGGACCCAAAGGATACCGATACGGATATCAAGGACGCGGGGCGGCCACTCCCGGCCGACCGTAAACCAGAGCCCACGCAGCAGGATAAGGGCCAGATTGGCCTCGCGGTGATGGTGGTTTTGGCCATCATCGCCTCCATCGTCATGCTGGTTGCCGGGTCCACGGCTGCTTTGAAGATCGCCCTGCTCGCCGCGCTCTGGGCCGCGGTGGTGGGCTTTTTCCTCGTCAATCGCTACCGCCGCGAGGCGGAAAGCTCCGCCGAGGCCCTGGCCCTGAGCGAGAAGCTCCACCAGAGCGAGCTGGACCGCATCGCCGCGGAGCATGCCGCGGACCGCGAGCGCTCCGCCTCCTCGGTGCGCAGCGACGCAGACCTGGCCGCGGACAAGGACGTGCTGGCGGAGATTAAAAAGGAACTGGCGTCCATCCGTTCCCAGCTTGAGGACCTCTCCGGCCGCGAATTTACCTATGAGCCCGCGGCGCTGCGCGCAGAGGCCCGCCGCATCATGGAGGTTGAGGCCCGCACCTACGCCGCCGATCGCGCGCTGAGCGCGGAGCTCTCCTCGCCGTATGACCGTTACTCCGCGCAGTCCGTAGACGTAGAGGAAACCCCGGAGGTCCAGTTCACCCAGGCGTCCTCCGGCGCCCCCAGCGCCGATGCCATCGCCGGCCGCGTGGGCAACCAGCCGCAGTCCGCTACCGCGCGCCAGTCCAACCCGCTGGCCGATCTCATCAATGAGCGCACCGCCAAGGCAGAAACCAAAGCCAAGGCGGAAACCAAAGCCAAGGCCGAGCCGGAATCACAAAAGTCCAAGGCACAGGCTCCGCAGCCGCACAAGCCCGCGCCCGCAGCCAAAAAGCCTACGGAGAAGCCGCAAGCGAAGGAACAGCCGCAGCAGAAGCCTCAGAGCCCCGAATCCACGTTCAATACGGGCAGCTTCCAGGCCGTGCGCTGGGACGCCGGCGGCAACGATGAGGTCAAGGTGGCGGCCCGCCGTGGGCACCACGCCAAGCCGGAATCCTCAAACGAGACTAAGGCTGAGGCCAAGTTCGCGAAGCAGCCCGCGGCGCAGCAGTCCTCTTACGTGGGGCGTCGGCGCAAGCCGGAGCCGGAGGTACCGGACAACGCCCCGCATGGGCGCCGCCGCAGCGACGAGCACCGCGAGGGCTCCGTATCCGTGGCCGAGCTCATGGCCCAGATGAAGAAGGGAAACAAGTAAATGGCTGCACCGCGCATGCGGGTGGGCCATCTGGGAAATAGCGACGCGGGCGCGGACCTGGCCGCCGCCATGGCGGGCGCCGGCCACGCGGTCGAGCCGCTGGCTGACACGGCCCGGGCCGGGGACTATGACGCGCTCATCCTGGGGACTAGTGCCTCGCAGCTACCGCGCGCCATCGCCGCCGTGGAGCCGGTGGTCCGCCGCGGCCAGATCATCATCCACACCGCGTTGTCCGAGGGCGTCCAGATCCTCGATGACCTGGAGGTCAAGGGCGCGGTGGTCATGGCGCTATCCCCAGTGCTGAGTGAACGGTGGGTGATAACCACCCACGATGAGCTGGGGGAGACCATCGCCGGGCTCATCCTCGGCGAAGCCGGCATCATTGGATTCCCTCAGACGGACGCGCAGCGCCCCATCACCGCGGCGCGGGTGGAGCAGGCGCGGATGCTCCGCGCGCTCTATGACTCCGCGGCGGCGGACGTGGCCCGGATAGTCGCCGAGGACGTCCACGATGTCCCCGGAACCCCCAGCACTGACGGCGTCATCCACGGCTACCGGGCTATCGAGGAACCGGGCCTGCGCCGGGCCTACCTGGAATACGCGCGCCGGGTGGGCGAGGTATACCACCGTGAAGACCTAGAGATGTGGGCACTGCAGGAGGAAACACAGTGAGCTTTAGCGCCGGACAAGCCATGCGCATCGATACTTTAGAGCGCCTGACCATGGTGGGTTCCGCCTTCCGCAAGACCGGGAAACCGGTGGTCCTAGTGCCGCTAGGTAATGGCGTGCACGCCGGCCACATCGCCCTTGTCCGCGCCGCGAAGATGGTCCGCGGTGGCGTGGTTGTTGCAGCCCTGCGCAGCACCGAGGAACGCGATGTCCAGGCCCTGCGCGCCGAGGGGGTTGACGTGGTGTTCCATTACTCCCATGAGGTGCTGTGGCCGCGCGGGCGGCGCATTGTGATTGAGCCGGCCGGTGACTGCATCGAGCCCCGGGAGGCGCTCCGGGAACAGCTGACGGAGGCCGTGGCGCTTGTTGGCGCCCTGCGCCCCACCCACGTGGTGGTAGGCGAAAAGGACTATGAGCTCATGCTCGCGCTTTCCCACGCGATAAACGACCTACACCTGGGGGCCCGCGTCCAGGGCGTGCCCACCGTGCGCATGCCGGACGGCGTGGCCATGAGCCTGCGCAACGTGGGCGTTGCCGAGTCCGCGCGAGAGGACGCCGGCGCGTTATCCGCCGCGCTTACAGCTGGCGCTTACGCGGCCGAGGCCGGCGCGGAGAAGGTTGTAGAGACCGCCCGCGAGGTGCTGGCGGCTAGCGGCGTGGAGCCGGAATACCTGGAGTTGCGCGGGCGTGACCTGGGCCCGGCGCCGGAGGAGGGCGATGCCCGCCTGCTGATCGCGGCCACCATCGGCGGGGTGCGCCTTATCGATAACGTAGGCCTGCCGCTGGGCATTGGGTTTAGGAACCTGGAAGAACACGAGGCCAAGGCGGAACTGGCCCGCGAGCGGGACCGGGAGAACGAGGGTTAGTTTCCCGTCATACCGGGTGCTGCCTTTTAGAGCCGTTCGGCGATGCCGGCAATCGCGTCCGGGCTGCCCACCTCGTGGGCAAGCAGCGGCAGTTCGATGACCGGCAGCCCCGGCAGGCGCGTAGCCAAATCCGCCAGGGCTTCGTCTTCAATGGCGCGGCGTCCGGCCAGGAAATCGCCGGCGTCCGCCGGGGAGCGCCTGTTGACCACGCACCCGCCTACGCGAACGCCCGCGCTGGTTAGCTCCGCGTGGAACTGCGCTGTCTCCAACACGGGCAGGCGTTCCGCGGTGAGCACGATGAAAAAGACGCACCCGTCCGGATCCTGCAGCACGGAGCGCAGCCCCTCGAAGCGGCGGCGCCTGCGCAGCAGGATGGCGCGTAACTCCTGATTGCGGCGCTCCACCGGATCGCTCGACGCGCTGACGGCTTTGTCCTTGCCCCGTGGCTCCAGGCCCCTGACCAGCTGGGAGAAGCGCTCCGATTTGGCGCGGCGTTCCAAAAGGCCCTCGGTCCAGGCCGCCATCAGCTCGGGCAGTTCCATCAGGCGCGAGGTGTGGCCGGACGGGGCGGTATCGAAGATGATGTGGTCATAGCCGGTGGCCTCTTCCACGAGGATGGCGATACGTTCTAACACGGCCGCCTCATGGGTGCCCGGGGATTTGGCGGAGAGTTCGAGGTGCTTTTTAACCTCCCCCTGCAGCCGTTCCGGCATCATCCTTTTCATGGTGGAGCCCACGGCCTTGAGGTGGGCCTTGGTGGTGGCCGCGGGGTCAATCTCCACGAGATCCAGGTTCTCCCGCACGGTGACCACGCGGTCACCGATCTCGCGGCCCCAGAGGTGGCCCAGGTTGTGGGCTGGATCTGTGGACACCAGCAGGATCCTCCTGCCCGCGTTGGCCAGTGCCACGGCAGTTGCGTTAGCCACGGTGGTTTTGCCCACGCCTCCCTTGCCGCCGAAGAAGATCACGCGGGTTTGACCGATGTGTTCTAGCAGCACGAGAAATTCTCCAATGGGGAGTGCTCCATGCCCATGCGCAGGTGCCAGGCGTGGAAGTCTTCGTAAATGATGGGCAGCAGCTCCATGGTGTAGTAGCTGGCCGGGTTGTCGATGCCCAGCGCCTCGCCCATGACCAGCAGCATGAACAGATCCTCTTCCTGCTGGCCGGCCTTGGCAAAAGTGGAGCGGTAAGGCCCCGCATAGAACTCGTTGAGTCCTTCCTGCAGGGCCTTGAGCCTGTCGAGAATAGTCACGGTAGAAAGGGTAGTCCCGCGGCGTAGCCGCTAGCGTTTTTGAGCGTATTCCGGAAGTGGGGCGTCCGCATCATCGTCCCGCCACTCAACGGCGGGCGCCTTGCGGGCCCGGTTGACGGCGGCCACGGCCTCGACGATGACCCAGATGGCGCAGACGATGATGACCAGGTCGATGACCAGCAGCAGCCAATTGCCCGCCTCGAAGAGCGTGCGCACCTGGAGGACTGCAGCCCACAGGGACATGGCGGAGACGAAGACCAGCGGGATGGTTACCGGCCAGGTGGGGCGCCGCAGGGAGGTGAGGATGACAATCAGGATGGACAGGGTCAATGCCGCCATCAGCTGGTTGGTGGTGCCGAATAGCGGCCAGATGAGCATGCCGCCGGAGCCATCCGTGCCGGTGGAAAACGTCAGGCCAAAGGCCAGGCCCACGGCGATGAAGGTGGATGCCAGCGCGTTGAGCTTAACGCCCATGATGTCACCGATTTCCTGCACCACGAGGCGCTGCAGGCGCACGCCGGAGTCCATGGTGGTCGCCGCGAATAGCACCGCCATGGTGGCCAGGATGGTTGCGGACAGGGAGGTAGGAATGCCCAGGCCCTCGTTGATGAGGTTGCCGCCTCCCTCGACGAAGGCGTTGACGCCGCCGGCGTTCCATTCGGAGTAGACGGCCTCCCAGTCGGCCAGCGTGCGGTACCCGGCGGTCACGGAGATGATGGTGCCCAGCGCCAGCAGGCCCTCGCCAACCGCGCCAAAATAGCCCACGAAACGCGCGTCCGTTTCGGTGTCCAGCTGCTTGGAGGACGTACCGGAGGCCACGATGCCGTGGAAACCGGAGATGGCGCCGCAGGCGATGGTGACGAAGAGGAGCGGGAAGATGGATGGGGTGCCGGCGGGGACCTCGGAGCGCAGGGTGGGCGCCACCAGGTCGGGGGAGGTAAATAGGAATGAACCGTAGAGGAGCGCTAGGCCGATGAACAGCTGCAGGCCGTTGATGTAGTCGCGCGGCTGGAGCAGGACCCATACCGGCAGCAGGGATGCGGCGAATGCGTAGACGAACAGCAAGATGATCCAGACGCCTTCGGCGGGGATTCCCAAGACGGTTTCTGGCAGAGCGATAGGGTTGCGGTCACCGATGATCATCAGCGCGTAGAGGGCTACAACGCCCACTACGGAGACGAGTGGCAGGTTCCAATTAAAGCGGTAGATAGCCTGGCCCACTAAGACCGCAACGAGGATTGCGCCCCAGGTGGGGATGACCGCGGTGGGGGTGGAGACCAGCTGGCCCGCGATCACCACGGAAAAGGCGGTGTTGACCATGAGCAGCAGCAGGAAAATGACAATCAGGAAGATGTTGCGGCCGCGCGCGCCAATGTAGCGGCCTGAGAGGGTGCCGATGGACTGGCCCCGGTGGCGCTGGGAGGCCCACAGTGCACCGAGATCATGCATGCCGGCCATGAACACGGTTCCCAGGGTTACCCAGAGGAATGCCGGCAACCAGCCCCAGATGACGGCCACGGCCGGGCCGATGATGGGCGCCGCGCCCGCCACCGACGTGAAGTGGTGGCCCCACAGCACGTATTTATTGGTGGGGACGTAATCCACGCCGTCTTCCATGGTGTGGGCCGGGGTCTTATACGCTGCGGAGAGCTTGTAGATCTTCTTGCCGAGGAACTTTGAGTAGAGCAAGTACCCGGACAGGATCATGGCTAGGCCAATAAACATCAGGATGAGCGAGTTCATGATTCTCCAGTGTTTGAATGGGACGATCTGGCGCTTTTAGGGGTTAGGTATTGCGTCATGCACTTCAACTAGCCGCATGCCCCGGCGGCTGCGTCATAACGGCACCCACTGGAGTATGTCATAAGTCACATTGGTGTGAAACCGTGGCGTGTGCCAACCGCGGAGACTGCGCCTAGCGCCGCGGGTGAACCCCCAGTTCCCCAAAGGAAAACCCGGCGGTCAGCACTTGCCGTGATCTGGGGGTGTTTGGGGGTAATTGCCGGCTCGCCCCGGCTCTTTGCGACCCTCATAGGTCCGCTGCGGGATCCGCACCGCGCGCGATTGCCCTAACGCGGCCTAGTTCGTGCGTTTGGTATGAGGCGTCGGCAGTGACGCCGGGGCGCGTGGATTAAGGATTTAACTAGGTAAAACCGCGCGCATGGGCTACCCTAGGAAACCGTGACTGAGCAGAAGAAAACCCCAGTAAATGACGTTCCTGAGCAGCTGCGCATCCGCCGCGACAAGCGCGCGCGTTTGCTGGAAGCTGGCACGGAGGCATACCCAGTTTCCGTACCGCGTACGCACTCCCTGAAGGATCTGCGCTCTAAGTATGCGGTCCTGGCTGAGGATGAAACCGGCTCTGAGCAGGGTGTTACCTACCTGACCGCCGGTGAGGAAACCCAGGATGAGGTTTCCGTAGCGGGCCGCCTTATCTTCATGCGCAACACCGGCAAGCTGTGCTTTGCCACCCTGCAGGACGGCGACGGTACCCAGCTGCAGGCCATGCTCTCCCTCGCGGAGGTTGGCGAGGAGCGGCTAGCCGCCTGGAAGGCGGACGTTGACTTGGGCGATTTCATTTCTGTGACCGGCCGCGTGATCGCCTCCCGCCGCGGTGAGCTTTCCGTCATGGCCAAGGATTGGACCATGGCCGCGAAATCCCTGCGCCCACTCCCGGTTTCCTTCGCCGACATGGCGGAAGATACCCGCGTGCGCCAGCGCTACAATGACCTGATCGTGCGCGCCGATGCCCGCAAGAACGCCATGACCCGCATCAAGGCTATCCGCGCGCTGCGCCACCACCTTGAGGGTGAGGGCTTCAATGAGATTGAGACCCCTATGCTGCAGACGCTGCACGGCGGCGCGGCCGCGCGCCCGTTTATGACCCACTCCAACGCTTTGGACATCGATCTGTACCTGCGCATCGCGCCGGAGCTCTTCCTCAAGCGCGCCGTGGTTGGCGGCATCGACAAGGTCTTTGAGATTAACCGCAACTTCCGCAACGAGGGCGTGGATAAGTCTCACTCCCCTGAGTTTGCGATGCTTGAGGTGTATGAGGCTTACGGTGATTACAACACCATCGCCACCCTCATCCGCGAATCCATCCAGGCCGTTGCCAGGGCCGTGTCCGAGGACGGCTCCACCACGGTCACGCTTGCCGACGGCACGAAGTACGACCTCGGCGGCGACCAGTGGCCCGAAATCGAGATGTACCCGTCCCTCAACGAGGCGCTGGCCCGCAAGTTCCCAGGCCAGCCGGAGGTCACCGTCGATTCCACCGTGGAGGAGCTCAAGGCTATTGCCGACGTCATTGGCCTTGACGTGCCCGAAAAGGGCGGCTGGGGCCACGGCAAGCTGGTTGAGGAAATCTGGGAGGTCCTGTGCGAGGACCAGCTGGAGGGGCCAATCTTTGTCAAGCACTTCCCGGTTGAGACCTCCCCGCTGACCCGCGATCACCGCGAGCAGCGCGGCGTGACCGAGAAGTGGGACCTCTACGTCCGCGGCTTCGAGCTGGCCACCGGCTACTCCGAGCTGGTTGACCCGGTTATCCAGCGCCAGCGCTTCGAGGACCAGGCCCGCCTGGCCGCCAATGGCGATGATGAGGCAATGCGCCTGGATGAGGATTTCCTGGCGGCGATGGAGCAGGGCATGCCGCCAACGGGCGGCGCCGGCATGGGCATCGACCGCCTGCTCATGGCCGTCACCGGCCTGGGCATCCGCGAGACGGTGCTGTTCCCAATCGTCAAGCCTGAGGCGCAGTAACCGCTAAGACCGAAAGCTAGATACCCCTTGTGGGCCGGCCCGCTGACCACGCGTCAGCGGGCTTTGCGTTTCCTCGAAACCCCGTGGCAGTGGATAGGGGAGTGAGCAAGGCCTGCATGCTAGCTGCTGCGGGCGCATTCACGCCGCGTTGTGAAATGGGTAGGAAAGCGTGTGAACCGGTGGTTTAGAAGCCCACGTTGGCGTAGACAAGCGCCATGGTGACCGCGGCGCCCACGATGTAGTTGAGCCATAAGAATGCGCGCCACGAGGCATTGGACTGCTCGCAGGTCTCATCCGTGATATTCCAGAACCGGGCGGTAATCGCCACGTACCCCAGGCCAAAGACGCCCACTATCCACGCCGGGTTGGGCAGGAAGAACATGGCGCCGGCCGCGGCGGCGTATAAGGCCACTGTCAGGCGGGTGACCGCGCGGGCGCCGAAGGCGGTGGCGATGGAAGATAGCCCGGCCTCGCGGTCGGCGCGCACGTCCTGGACCGCACCAAAGGCGTGGGAGGCCATGCCCCAGCAGAAGAACGCGCCCATGGCCAGGTAGAACTGCCCGGTCTCATCATTTGGTGCCATGGCCGCGCCCACGAGCGCCGGGGTGACAAAGTGGGCGGAGGACGTGACGGAATCTAGCACCGGGCGCTCCTTGAAGCGCAGGTATTTCATGGAGTACGCCACCACGGCGAATAGGGAAATGGCCAGCCAGGCGCCGGATTTGACCGTGCCCGCCGCAAAGAGGAATATGGCCAGCGGCAGGACGGTGATAAGCGATGCCTTTAACAGCGCGGGGTGCAGGGCCTTGGACAGGACGGCGCCTTCCACGCCGCCCTTGCGCGGGTTGCGGATGTCAGACTCGTAGTCAAAGACGTCATTGATCCCGTACATCGCGATGTTGTACGGGATGAGGAAGAACAAACACCCCAGCCACAACACCCATCCCGGGTTGCCGCCGAAGAGCAAGTAGGCCGCGCCGAAGGGGAAGGCGGTGTTGATCCAGCTAATGGGGCGGGAAGCCGCCAGCACCGCTTTCCACGTAGAAAGCTTGGTTAGCGGCTGCGGCGTGACGTTATCCTCGTGGAAATGAATCTGCCCCTTGGCGTTAGTCATGGTCTGCTCCCGTCCGGGTAGTTGAGGTTAACTTGCGCCCGTCCCAGAAGGCCGCCACCACGAGAACTACAAAAATGGAGTAGAAAAAATCCTCAATGGGAACCAGTCCTAGGTAAATCCCAAGGTTCTGGGCGTCGCCGTAGCCAACCAGGCCCGCCCAGATCATGAGGTTGTCAAAGATGGCGGTGAGCACTACAACCACGGCCATGACCAGTGCGGTGGTGGCTATCCAGCCGGGGTAGGTTCGCCCGCGCACAACCCACAGCACGAGTGCGAGGGCCAGAAACGGCAGTGAAATCAGCACGTAGGTCATGGGCGCACCACCATCCTGCGGAAAAAGCTGGTCAGGTTTATGGTCAGGTAGGTCAAGAAGAATAAGAAGATGGGTTCCTCCAGCGGCATCTCGGGCGCCAGCTCAATGCCGGTCATGTACGGCGAGCCGCCGCGGAAGAACGTGCCGGTGGCGATGCCCAACGCGTCCCAGATAAGGAACGCGATGACCACGATGATGCAGATGGTCCAGGCGCGCTTCGCGTCATGGAAGAAGGCCAGGCGCCAGCGGCGGTCGCAGATGATCATGCCGGCCAGTGAGAAGGCCAGAAACCCCAGATAGAAAAAACTCACGCGCTAGGCACCACCGTTGAGATTTCCCGGGAGCGCGTCGAGGCTCTCCAACGGGCCGGTGGAGGTGTCACCGTGGATGCGTTTGAGGATGTTTTCCGCGGAGATCAGGCACATGGGAACCCCCACGCCAGGCACGGTGGTGGCGCCGGCGTAATAAAGCCCGTCCACCTTGGCGGACGTGTTTGCGCCGCGCAGGAAAGCGGACTGGGCCAGCGTGTGGGCCGGGCCGATGGAACCGCCGGACCACGCGTTGTAACGATTGGCGAAATCGGCAGGGCCCAGGGTGCGCCTGACCACCACGCGCTCGGCGAGATTGTCGATGCCGGCCCACTGGCCAATCTGCTCGATTGCCGCATCGGCGATGGCTTCCACGCGGCCGGTGGTGTACTGTGCGTACGCGTCGCCCTGGCCCACGCCCTCCGCCGGCGGCACCGGAATCAGGACAAAGAGATTCTCATGGCCCTCGGGTGCCGCATCATCATCCGTAGCGGAGGTGCGCGAGATGTAGATGGAACGAGAAGAACCCAGCGGGCGGGATGGCTCCGGGCCCTCATAGACCGCCTTGAAGTCCGCGTCCCATTCCTTGGAAAACATCAGCGTGTGGTGGGCCAGCTCCGGGAGCTCGCCTTCTACGCCCATGAAGATCAGCACGGTGCCCAAGCCCGGGTCACGCTTGGCCCAGTAGCTCTCCGGGTAGGTACGCAGCTCCGGCGGGAGCAACGCGGTCTCAGTATGGTGCAGATCGGCCGCGGAGACCACCACGTCAGCGTGGATATCGCGCACGCCCTCCGGGGTGTGGACGCGCACGCCCGTGGCGCGCGCGGGCTTGGCGGCAGAGGCTGGCGTGACACCCACCTTGGACAACGCGGAATTGGCCAGGCCAGCCGCCTTGGCCAGCGCGGCAGAAATGCCAGTGGCGCCGGTGGCCTCGGTGAGGATAGCCGTGGCATCGGCGCCCGTGATGATTTCCACGCCGGCTTCGCGCGCCAGTGCGTCGATGGCCGCGACCACCGCGGCAAAACCGCCGCGGGGATAGCGCACGCCCTCGACCAAATCCGTGTGGCTCATCAACGAATACAGCGCCGGGGCCTTGGCCGGCTGCGTGGACAGGAATACCGCGGGATACGTAAGCACCTGCTGGATGCGGTGGTCATCGAACTGATTTCCCACGTAATCCTTGAGATTCTTGCTCAACAGGGAACCCAGGCGGCCCGCGCGGGAACGGATGTCATCATGCACCAGCTTCCGGGGGTCCTTAAACGTTGTGTACAAGAAGTGATCAAGCGCGGTGAAATACGCGTCGGAGGCGCTATCCAGGTAACGCTCAATGCGCGCGCCCGCGCCGGGCTCTAAGGACTCAAAGAGCTCAGATACCTCTTCCTTTCCGGTCTCAAGGTCGATGGGCGCACCGCCCTCCGGGTACAAGCGGTAGGCGGGGGAGAGGTCCGCTAACTCGTACTGCTCGGCGGTGGAGGTGCCCATGAGCTCAAAGAAATGATCGAAGGCCTCCGGCATCAGGTACCAGGACGGGCCGGTATCCCACCGGTAACCGGGGGCCTCATCGAGCACGAGGTTGCCGGCGCGCCCGCCGGTGGCGTCATTGCGCTCGACCACCGTGACCTTAATGCCGTCTTTGGCCAGCAATGCGGCGGTGGCAAGGCCTGCCACGCCCGCGCCGATTATTACGGCTGATTGCGGCTTGGATGGGGTGGACGTGCTCATGAGCGGGCTCCTGAAGAATCGGAAGTATTGTGCGGGCTAAACGCGGCGCGCTTTACGGCGCGCGCGAGGATGTAGGACTTGCGGGCCGGTGGGACGGAGACGCGGCGGGTGGCGACATCGGACGCAGCACGTGCGTCGATGCGGTCCGTCAGCTCCGCGAACAGGTCCGCGGCGGCCTGGACGCCAAGGCGGGCATCGGTGGGAAGGAGCGGGACGCACGCGTACGCGGCGTCTAAGTCCACACGGATATCGGCTATGAGCGCGTCCTTGGTGGACTCGGTCAGGTTGCCTTCGCGCAGCTCGGGGAAGTAGGTGCGGCCCAGCAGGCCAGAGTCCTCGGCCAGGTCGCGCAGGAAGTTAACCTTTTGGAAGGCCGCCCCCAGGCTGCGGGCGCCGTGGGTCAGGGTGGCGTATTCTTCCTCGCCCACCGGATGGGAAACTAGGAACGCGTCCAGGCACATCAGGCCAATGACCTCAGCGGATCCGTACACGTAATCCTCGAAGGATTCCTGGTCATAGGTGGTTTGGTCCACATCCCGGCGCATGGAGGCGAAGAACGCGCGGACGTGTTCTTCCTTAAAACCGCAACGCCGCGCGGAATAACCCCACGCGTGCAGGACCGGGTCCACGTGGAAGCGCTGTGCGGGTGCGGCCAAGACGGCCGCCTCGTAATCATCCAGCCGTTTTTCAATCTCAGCGGGGCTTAGACCCGCGCCCTCAGCGGTGCCATCCACGATCTCATCCGCGATGCGCACCATGGCGTAGAGATTGCGCACGTCCTCCTTCACCTGCCCGCGCAACAGGCGCGTGGCCATGGAAAAAGACGTTGAGTAAAAATTGATGATTTCATGCGCGGCCTTGAAACAGGCCTTGTCATAGCGCGCCAACAACTCGGCGGCTGTGGGCGAGGTGGGCTTTTCTTTAGGCAAAACGGTCCACCATTTCCTCAATCAGGTCCGCGATGCTGAGCAGCCCATCGCGGGAAAGCTCATGGATAGTAGCGGCGGTGGTTAGCTCCCGCGCGCGGTCAAGGTGCGCCCGGGCCTCCGCACCCACCTCGTCAGCCGCGGTCATGGACTTGGGGGACTCATTCATGCGCGAGGTCAGCAACGTGGTGCGGCCGCGCTCGAGGTCAGATTCCTTCTTGCCCGTGGTGGCGCTATCCCCCAGGGTGCCCAGGAGATCATCGGCGGCCTGATAGGCGCGGCCCAGCTCATTGGCTATCTCAATGAACGGTTCCGGGTCACGTCCGGAGGCGATGCAGCCCAGGCGAAGCGGCGCCACGAAACTGTAGTCACTAGTCTTCAAATGATTGCTGAGCCGGATGCGGTCCAGGTCCGTGTGTGCGTACGCGGCGTGCTCAATGTCGAGCATCTCCCCGTAGATGGTGACGGCGGACGTTTGCGCCACCACCGCGATGGCCTTGGCCTTGACCTGCGGGTCTATCTCCGCGGTGGCGAGGAGCTCATAGACCCAGGATAGGGCCAGATCGCCGGAGACGATGCCAATGCCGGCGCCCATGTGCTCCGCCGCGCCCGGATCCGTCACACTGTAGCGTTCCATGAAACACTTGCGGGCCAGGGCGTGAATGGTGCCATGGCCGCGGCGCAGGTCATCACCATCGATGATGTCATCGTGGACCAAGAACGCCGAGTGCAGCATTTCCACCGCCGCGCCGAAGACCACAGCGGCATCGCGCGCCGGGCCGTCCGCGCCCGCGGCGGCGATGTGGACTAGGTGGGCGCGCAGGTGCTTGCCCCCACCGCCTAAGATGCGCAGTGCGTAATGGATGTTGTCCAGGATGGGGGATTGGTACTGTTTAATGCCGGCATCAGCGTCATCTACTAACGAGCCGATAAGCGCTAGTGAGTCCTCCACGCCTGGCATGGAAATCAAATCTTTAGTTGAGGTCATGGCAGTGAAATCTTTCCTCGCTCTACCAGCCGCTGCTGCGGTGGGGACGTGCGCCAATTGCTAAACATGGTGTGGAATCCGCGCTTAAACCGCACCCATACTTGCTTCCATCCCACCAGGGCGCGTGGGTCCATCCAAACGCGGATGCGGTCATCTACCCAGACGGTCTCATCGGGGCGAACCGCATAAGACAGGTGGAGATCCTCATGGACGAAGGTGTCAGAGAAATCCACCGCGTCCCGCACCTCGCGCCACCAGGCCGCGTCGACGCAGTAATTGGTGCCGAAGAAGGGGCTGTGCCCCAGCGCGGATCCAGTGGATCTGCGGTAGGCGCCCACATACAGCGCGGAGGCTAGCTTGTTCCATGGCGCGGGTAGCTCAAAGGTGGCCGTGCCCGTTACCCCGGCCACGCGGCGCCCGCCCTGGGCCTCCGATGATTCCGCGGCATCCCACGCGCGGTGGAGGTTGGCCACAAAATCATCCGGTGCCACGATGTCAGCGTCAGTCCTGACAATCTTGTCACCGCTGGCCGCGTCGAGGCCGGTGCGCGTGGCCCACGTGATTCCGCGGCGCGGTTCATCCACCACGCGGGCGCCATGGCTGCGGGCCACGTCAGCGGAATTGTCAGTAGAACCGTTGTCTACCACGATGATTTCATCCGCGGGGATGGTCTGGTTATTAAGGCTTTGCAGGCACCTGGCTAGGAGCTCGGCGTCATTAAGGCAGGGAATGACAATGGAAATGCGCCGGCGGGTTTCGCGCGGCGCTAGATCTGGATTTGGCGGCTGCGGGAGTAAATCATCCGGGCTCACGGGTCTACCTAACTGCGTGTGGAAAATATGCGTTGGCATGGCCCTTCCCACTTCTGCCGTACAAGATTCCTCAAAAACCACATAGTGTGAAGTTGACATGTCAACTACCCACTAAAGTGCAAGGTCAGAAGTGGATATGGTGAAAACCATACCCTATTCAAGCACATGTTCAAGGGTCTCGAGTTATACATACTTAAAATACGCAACACCCTGTCCCCTGAGCCTCGGCTTACGCCCGCCGCATAACTAGCGCTAGAGTAGCTATTCGGCCTAAATTAAGCGGCCGAAATAATAGTGAAAAACTTTTTTGTACTTATTGATAGGGGACAACGCTGTGGCTTCAACGCCTGCACACCCGGAGGGCAATAATCCGGCCGAAAAGAGCAATCCCGCCGCTAAGAAAATGACCGGCGAGACAATTATCAACCTCGGCGTGCTGGTCCTCGCCGCGATGGTGATGATTCTTAATGAAACATCCCTCTCCGTGGCGCTGCCGGCAATCATGGCCGAGTTTGGCATTCCCGCAACCTCCGCCCAGTGGCTCATCACCGGCTTCCTGCTGACCATGGCGGTGGTAATCCCAACGACCGGTTACATCCTGGAGCGTTTCACCTCACGCCAGGTGTTCCTGTCCGCCGTAGTCTTGTTCATCACCGGCACGGTGGTGGCGGCAATCTCGCCAAGCTTTATTATCCTGCTGCTGGGTCGCATCATTCAGGCAGCCGGTACAGCCCTGGTCATCCCGTTGTTGATGACCATGACGATGGTGCTCGTGCCGGCACAGCGCCGCGGTTCCGTCATGGGCATAATCTCCGTGGCCATCTCCGTGGCTCCGGCCCTGGGGCCAACCGTTGGCGGTTTTATCCTCAACACCTTTACGTGGCACTTCATCTTCTGGGTGATGGTTCCCTTGGTTGCCCTAATTGGCATCGCCGGCCTCATCAAGCTGCGCAACGTGGGCGAAAACCGTGAGACCCCGCTGGACTTCCTTTCCGTAGTCTTGTCCGTCCTGGCCTTCGGCGGCCTGGTCTTTGGCCTGTCCTCCATTGAGACCATCCTCGCGGGTGACGGAATGCTCCAAATCATCATCTCCGTGGTGGGCGCGGTATCCCTGGTCATCTTCGTCAAGCGTCAGCAGTCCCTGGCCAAGGCCGGCCGGGCGTTGCTGGACCTGCGTCCATTCAAGATCCGCAATTACACCATGGCCGTGGCCGGCCTGCTGGTTTCCTTCGGCCTGCTGCTCGGCGCGGCCACCGTGCTGCCCATCTACCTGCAAACCTCCCTGGGGGTTACCGCTTTGACCGCGGGCCTTGTGGTGATGCCCGGCGGTTTGATGCAGGGCCTTATTTCCCCCTTCATTGGCCGCGCCTACGATGCCGTGGGGCCGCGTCCGCTGCTGATTCCAGGCGTGCTGCTTATGACCGCCGCCGTGTGGTGCCTGAGCCTGCTTGATGAGAACTCCGCCGTCTGGATGGTCATTGCGCTGCACATCTGCTTCGCCGTGGGTGTGGGCTTGCTGATGACCCCACTGATGACCACCGCCTTGTCATCCCTGCCCGGCAACCTGTACGGCCACGGCTCTGCAATTCTGAATACCCTGCAGCAGCTGGCCGGCGCCACCGGCACGGCATTCCTGGTGGTATTTTTGACCCGCGGCACCGCCACCGGCGCGGCCAATGGTCTGGACGAGGCAGCCGCCACCGCGCAAGGAGCGTCCTGGGCGTTCATGTTCGCCGGCTGCCTCGCCTTAGTGGCCTGCATCCTGGCGCCGATGGTCAAGCGCGTGGAAACTGATTCCACCGCGCGCGAGGTGGAGTAAGCGCCAAGTAGACGCTGGGATATTTCTTCAGGGCTCCCCGCCGGACCTGAACTGCTCCCCGTTAGTTGGACTGAGAAATCAGAATCCAATTAGCGGGGAGTTTTGTGCATAAGGAATACCGCTGAGCTATCACGGGGCTGACGGCGTTGATCGAAGTGGGGAGTAATCCCAAAAAGCATGCCATTTCTACGCAGCCCCAGCTAAGCTAATGGATGGCTCCACAGTCATTGTCCTTTAAGCAAGTTCTGCCAAAAGAAGGAAAACGGTGTTCAAGCCTGGGCCTTCTACGCCAGAGCTGCCAGATAGTTTCGAGTTTTTACATCCCGATTGGAAGAAACCCCAATGTTGAAGAAGAAAGCCCTCGGGGCTACCGCTGCTATCCTGCTGACCGCCACTTCCCTTGTTGCCTGTGGCAACGATGCGCAGAACGGCACTTTCCCAAACTACGGCAAAGATGAGGCTTATGACCTCACCGATCCTGAAGATTTTAGTGACTTCGTAGTGGAGTATGAAACCCTTCCGGATGACTTCATTGAGGAGATTGCCCTTGAAATTGACCGTGAGTTAGGAGTCGCCGCCGAGTCGGATGCGATTAAAGAAGCCGGTGATGTTTTCTGTGAGTCCTCAGATTTGAAGAGTGGACTCTTGACCTCAGCCGGTATGCTGTCAGATCCAGATAGCAATTCTGTCGACGACTTAAATTCTGCGTTGGGTGAGCTAAATGAAGACACCGCCGAGGAGGAACTCCAGGCGATTGATGAAGCCTTGGGTACTGGGGTTGACCTGGCCGAAGCCAGTGATGAGGAGGCATTAGCATTAATCGCTTATTCGCTCCTCGGTGGTGTAAGTCAGTGTCAGCAGGATTTCTCCAGCGACGAGTTGGCTGGCACTGCAAGCATGCTAAACATCGCGCGGGGCGAAAGTGACTTGAACCCGTCGATGGGAGAATCGTGGGATGAGTCGAGCTACGACGATAGTAGTTCCGAAGACTTCTCTGACACATTCCTCTATGGTTAAAATCCCCGCCTACTAGGGATAATCTTCCAAGTGGCTTCTTAACTTATCCAGTGCCGGCAACCACTGCATCCTTGTGCTGTAGTTGCCGGCTTTACGAGTTTTAGGCCTATCAAGGCTGCCAATTGTGTCGAAATGAAAACAATTCTGAGGTTTAGAGAAGGGAACCCTTTGCTGGCAGTAATATAGGAAAAGTTCCGAATGTTTCCTCATTTGGGGACTACTCCCTACCTAAGCTTTGAGGACGTGCTGGCCCATGCATAATGATGGAAACAGCAATGCCCATGAAAATTTTGAAAGGCCAAAACCGTGGCACATTACAACCTTTACGAGACTCTGGGTC